>CAMFOH010000060.1 GCA_945969495.1 uncultured Mollicutes bacterium | reverse complement strand
AGCATGTTCTTTGCCTCCTTAAGTTTATGAGCTAAGAATAGCCGAAAAATGGAAGCTAAGAAAGATACTTCAGTTTTTTACGCTTACGTTTGAATTACGGTCTTTTTTGTTAATCAAAAAAACGTTGCCTGATAAGACAACGTCTTTTATCGTTCAAAGTCAATAAAGTTTTATTTTTAATCTTATTAGTTTTTAGCAGCGTCTGCTTTTTCTTGTTTAAGCAATACATTGTCGTAGTGCTTGATGAATGGGAACCAAACCAAGAAAGCAATGATTGCACAGACGATTGAAAGAACTGCACCTTGCCAACTGACAGTAGCAATATAACCACTCAAGCCAACAGGTGTTGGCCATGGTTGTTGAACAATAATCTTAGGAACAAGGTGTGTAGTTACAGCAATGTAACCAACAAGACCTGATGCAAGTGGAGCACAAATAAATGGAACTAACAAGTTAATGTTATAAACAATTGGCAAACCGAAAAGAATAGGTTCGTTAATATTGAAGATAGCTGGAACTAATTCAACCTTACCAATTTCCTTTAATTGAGCTGAACGTGAACCAAAGGCTAACCAAATGGCCATACCCAAAGTAGCACCTGAACCACCGATGATTACGAAGGCGTTCATTGGATCACCTGCAAAGAAGTGAGTTGCGCCCTTTACGTTAGCAGCCATGTTAGCCAAAACAATTGGAGTATAGAATGAACTCATAATTGTGGCACCATGAATACCGAACCACCATAAGAAGTGGATCAAGAAGATAATGATAAGGAAGCCCCACCAAGTATCAGCAATGTTGCTAATAAATGAGAATGGAATGTAAAGAACCTTGAAAATATCAGTTCCTAAAGTTACCAAAATCAACTCAATAACAGCAACTACAACTGCAATACAGAAACCTGGAATCAAAGCACTGAATGAGTTAGCAACACCAGCTGGAACTGATGCAGGCATCTTGATTCTCCAGTTATGCTTAACAGTGTAACGATAGATTTGAACTGTTAACCATGCAATTACCAAACCAGTGAAAATACCAACTGAGGCAATTCTAGTAATACCACCAGTTGATGCTTCATAACCGCCAGCAACCATCTTAGCCTTGGTAAGAATGGTAATAAATTGAATTGATCCATTCTTCCAAATAAGTTCTGGCACAGTAATGAAGAAGGCCATCAAGAACATTAACAAACCATTCATTGGAACCAAGTCCAACTTTTCTTCTTGACGGTAAATATTAGTATATGAATATGCGAAGGTACCAGCAAATACTAAAGCTAGGATACCCATAGTTGAGTTATAAACAACTTGGAACAAGTTGGTAAAACGGCCCAACGTATTTGCATAAAATGCAGCAAATCCAGGAATTGGAAATGCTTGAGGCAATACAGTCAAAATTAAGAAGAATGCCCCGATAATTGAAAACGAAATAACGCTATAACCAGCGTCCATAATAGCTCTAACAAAACGAGATGATGCAAACTTACCAGCTTTGGCAGCCATCTTGTCTTTGAAAGAAGCAGAGTTTGAATCAGCCATATTTCTTTCCCCCAATATTTCTGAAACAATTCATTAAATCTGAACAACTTCATTATAGCGAAAGCGGTTTTTCATGTAAACGTTTTTATTTGACATATGTTATACTTTTGGTTTAAAAAGTCTAAACTTTTCCCAATATACCGGGATTTAGGGATCCTTAAAAAATATAAAAGAACTTATGTTTTACCATAAGTTTTCTCCGATAATCATTGTTGATGTTGCTTAAAAGTCTCAATTACTTTGTAATAACGATCCTGATTTTTGATTATTTGATGGATTCTATATTCGCATAAAAGACAAAGAAATATTCCGATTAATAAAAATCCCAGCATAAAGTACATAGTATCTTGATTAATTATAAACGGAAAAATCTCTTTTTTTAGTGATGTAAATAATAATATCCCCAATATTATGTTAAAAGCTAATTGAACATAGAGATAAACTCGCGTAATCGGTATATCTCTTTTACGATTATGCATCTTAGATAATTGTTCAAAACTTGCTACGGCAGAATAAATATCCATAATTAGCGCAGCAAAGATTCCTACTCTGCTGCCATAATAAGCACTAATAATAAACCACATTAAGTTTGAAAACAAAAAAATAGTTACTACATATCTAATCATCAAATAGCGGCTAAAGTACAAATATTTGATACTTGCTTCATGTTTCTTCTTAGCAGCTTCAGTTTTTTCTCTTGCTACTTCTTCTTTATTCATAATTCTCTCCATCTAAAACAATTGATTTATAGTCATTATTTTTAGTCTATCATTTTTAAGCTAAAAAAATAGCCCCTGCTTTCGCAGGAGCTATTAATCAGCGATTACTTTTCTTCTTTTTTAAGAGCGCCAGATTTATACAGCTTTTCGTAAAGATCTACCATTTCTCCAGCTAAATCTCTAAAAGTAATAGCGTTCATCAAGTGGTCTTGTGAGTGTACCACTAACAAAGTGACATGCATATGATCACCCTGTGCTTCTTTGGTAAGCATATTGGTTTGTGAATTGTGGGCTTCAAGAAGTGACTTGTCACTTTCCTTAAGCTTTTCACGTGCACCTTCAATATCACCTTTTTTAGCAAGACGAATTGCTTCAAAGGCTAAACTCTTCGCGTTACCACCATTAGCGATAAGGCCCATAGCAGCCATTAATGTTTCTTGTTCCTTTTGCTCTGGAGTTTGCTTTTCTTCTGCCATAAA
>CAMFOH010000059.1 GCA_945969495.1 uncultured Mollicutes bacterium | reverse complement strand
AAAACAACAGTTTAAAATCAAAAATGGTAGTCATAGCAACTGGCGGTAAAACGTATTCTAAAACTGGTTCTACCGGCATGGGATACGAATTATTAAAATCATTCGGTCATAACATAACTAATTTATATCCATCTTTAACTAGCCTTAAAACTAACTTTAAGTACATAAAAGATTTAGCGGGAGTTAGAGTAAACTCTAAGGTATCGTTATATGATTCAAGGTGTTTGGTTAGTGAAGAAAAAGGCCAATTACAATTTACAAAAGATTCATTATCTGGAATATGCATATTTAATTTATCTAGGTACATAGGAAAGCTAATTGATAATAAAAAAGAATTAAGCGTAAAAGTAGATTTTATGCCAGATAATACTTTTGATGAATTGTATGATTACATAAAATCATTTTCTAATTATAATTTGGAAGATGCTATATCTTGCATTCTTAATAATAAACTAGCTATGGTAATCGCAAAAAATATAAAACTTGCAGGTAAAAAGGTTAGTAGCTTGTCAGATAGTGATTTAACAATAGCGGTTGAAAACATAAAAAACATGAAGTTTGATATTATTGGAACGGGTGATTTTGAAAATGCTCAGGTAACTTGTGGTGGTGTCTTTCTAAATGAATTCACAAGCGATTTAGAGTCAAATAAATGTAAAGGATTATATGCTATTGGAGAAGTGCTAGACGTTGATGGTAAATGTGGTGGATATAACTTATCATGGGCTTTTAATAGTGCTTTAATTGTTTCTAATATCATATCGAAAAAATAAGCTTATTTTAGATGCTTATTTTTCTTGCTTGTTTAATATTATAAATAATAGTATAATAAAATTATAAAGAATAGGAGAAGTAAAATGAGTAAAGAAAAAAGAAGAAAAAGAAAATTAAGTAAGAAAGCTAAAATAATAATTGTTGTGGTTCTTTTGTTAATTATTGGTGTATTAGGATTTATATTATTAACTGGTAAAGAAGAACCGGTAAAAAAAGCACCAAAGAAAAAGAAAATAACGAAGGAAGAAGAACAAATAAAAATAGTTGATTTAAGTTCAACTTCAAGACCAATTGCGGTAATGATTAATAATAATAAAGCCGTATGGGGATATCAAGCTGGATTACAAGATGCCTATATTACTTACGAGATGATAGTAGAAGGTGGAATAACTAGAATGATGGCAGTATTTAAAGATAAGGATACTGCAAGAATAGCGTCGGTTAGGTCATCAAGACATTATTATTTAGATTATGTTTTAGAAAATGATGCAATATATGCTCATATTGGATGGAGTCCTAGAGCACAAAGTGACATATCAAGTTTAAATATTCCTGCCATAAATGCAAATAATTCAAGTGCTTTTACATGGGATAATTCACTTAGGGTTGCAAGAGAGCATAGAGCTTATACAAGTATTGCAAGAATAAAAGAAGCTGCAGAAAAAAAAGGTTATAGAACTACATCTGATAAAAAATTATTATTAACATATCAAGCTAAACCTCTTGATTTAGCGAGTTATGAAGGTGCAATTCCTGCTAATATAGTTAGAATACCATATTCAAAAACACATCTTACAAGTTATTCTTATGATGCTGAAAATAAAGTATACAAAAGATATCAAAATAACACTGAGCATAAAGATTATGTAACAGGATTGCAATACACAGCTAAAAACATAATTACGTATAAAGTTCATAATTATACTTTAAATGATGGATATGCTGGTGGAAGGCAAGATTTAAATAATATAGGTACTGGAGAAGGATATTATATATCAGAAGGATACGCAATACCTATTACTTGGGAAAAAACATCTAGATCAGCTCAAACTGTATATAAAGTTAAGGCAACTGGAAAAGAGTTAGTGGTAAATGATGGTAATACGTTTATTCAAATTGAGCCTGATAGCCAAACTTTAACAATAGAATAGAAATTTAAAAAAAACATATAATTATTTAGGTGATTATATGTCTTTTTTTTATCTTTTTTTAATAGGAATATTAATTGGTACAGCAATGATTATTCCAGGTGTTAGTGGGGCTGTTATTGCGGTTATATTTGGTGTTTACGATAAAATGATTAAATCACTTACCAACTTATTTAAAAATTTTAAAAATAATTTTATGTTTCTTTTTATTTTAGGATTAGGAATATTAGTGGGTGCCATATGGTTTAGTAATGTTTTAATGTTTTTGTATCAAAGACATGAAGTTATTACAAAATTTTCATTTATTGGATTAATATTAGGTGGTGTGCCATTTTTATTCAAAGAAATCAAATTAAAATATAATAAAATTAATTATGTTGCAATGATATTTACTTTTATATTATCTTTTGTTCTATGGATTTTTTCTAAGACTATATTACAGATAGATTTAGATGGTAATTCTTCATCTTGTATAATGAACTTTATTAATCTATTTTTAGCAGGAGTAATATACTCGGTAGGAAAAGTAATTCCCGGAATTAGCGGTTCTTTTTTGCTTATAATAATTGGAATGTATGAATATGTATTATCTGTTATTGCACATCCAATTACTATAGGATTAACGCAAATAACAAGACTTATACCATTTATTATGGGTTTAATTATTGGAATATTAGTACTTTTAAAATTAATAAATTTTTTATTAGAAAAACATTATGGATTAACATATAGTATTATAGCTGGTTTTATATTAGGTTCAATTCCTGCTCTTATACCAAATTTATCATTTTCTAAAGATGCTTTTATAGGAATACTTACAATGATTATAAGCTTTATTTTGTCTTATAAACTAATAAAACAGGATTAAAACAAAAAAAGTTAAAAAGGGTACTTGACAATAATAGTATATTTTTAGTATACTTAAAGAGCTTTGAGATAAAAAGCATAAATGGTTCCGTGGTGTAGGGGTTAACACGTATGCCTGTCCCGC
>CAMFOH010000058.1 GCA_945969495.1 uncultured Mollicutes bacterium | reverse complement strand
GTGAAGGAGATATTGTTACAATATGCTCCTCAAATACACCCGAAACAATATACATGGATTATGCTTTAAATAAAATTGGAGCGGTTCCTAACTATATTTATCCAAATTTAACTGCAGATGAAATGAAATATTTTTTCAATGAGGTAAAAGGCGAATATGTGTTTATGCTAGGAGAACCTGAAATAAAAAAATCAGTTTTAGAAGCAGCAAACAATTCTACTGTTAAAACTATTATCGAGGCTTCAGCTATTGAATCATTTCCAGGAATATTTAAATTTATAGCGAATAGTAAGAATAAATCAAAAGAAGTTACTGATAGTAAAATTTTGAAATGGAATGATTTTATCAAACTTGGAAAACATAATAAAGGGGTAGCAAAAGAATGCAAATATGACGAAAATAAAATGAGTTGTCTTATGCATACAAGCGGAACTACTAGCACTCCAAAAGCTGTTATGCAATCAAATAAAAATCCAAACGCAATAGTAAGAAACTATGAATTATCTGGTCAAAAGTTTGAACCTGGAAAACGTTATTTACAGGTTTTACCTATATTTGTTTCTTTTGGAAATTCAACATTCCAAGCTATGTTTTGTAATAATGTAGAAATAGTTATGATCCCTGAAATGAATCCAAAGAATTTTCCGGGATTAGTAGATAAATATGAACCAAATTATTTAACTGTAACACCATCTCATTGGGCTGCACTTCCAAAGAGTAAAAAAATGAGTAATAGAAATTTAAGTTTCTTTGAATTAATAGGAACTGGTGGAGATGGATTTGCTAATATTGAGGATAGAATTAATAGTTATTTAAAACAACATGGATGTAATATTCCTATAACGGATGGATATGGTTCGACTGAGGTATCCGCAATAGCTTTATCTAATTTAGTTAGTTCATATAAAAAAGGTAGTTTAGGAAAGCCAATGGGGAATGTAAAAGTTGGTATATTTGATCCTGAAACTGGAGAAAAATTAGATACTGATGAAGTTGGAGAAATAGCTATATCGGGTGATACTGTAACTTTAGGTTATTATAAAGATTCAGAAACAACTAACAAAGTATATAGAAAACATGATGATGGTAATATTTGGGTTCACATGGGAGATTTAGGTAGAATAGATTCCGATGGTTTTGGCCATTATGAAGGAAGAATAAAAAATATTATAGCAAGAAGGTCTTTTAAATTTTCGCCTTTACTTGAAGAAAAAGAGATTGAAAAACACCCTAATGTCGATAAATGTTGTATAGTTGCAATGCCAAGTAAAGAAGAAGGGCAAGTTCCGAGTGCACATATAACATTATTTGATTATTCAAAGAAAGAAGAAACTTTAAATGAAATAATAAAATTATCTAGTAATATTCAAGAATTACATAGACCAATTTCTTATAAGATAAGAAAAGAAATACCAAAAACAAAAAATAATAAATTCAATTTAAATGCATTAAGGATTGAAGATATTGCATCTATGATTCCGGGTGTAATGAACGTAGAAATTTCGGTTATAAATGATGCTAACTATGATTATAAATTAAAAATAGAAGTTAATCCATCATTAAACGAAAAGTTAAACGGGGACATAAATAACATAGAACAAGAAATTAAAAATAGCGTTAAAGACGTAATGATTAGTGAAAAGATTGCTAGATGTAATATCTTATATGATATTGCTTTAGTTGATAAGAAATACGTTGATTCATCTGTTCATAGAGAAAAATCTTACGTAAAATCATTGTAAAATAAAATAAATATTAATTAAATAATAAATAGTTGTGTTATACTATATTTGGAGGTAATAGTATGAATTCAACTATTTTTTTCTCGGCATGTAGTTTGCTTTATTGCATTTTATTGTTAATTATCTTTAAGATAAAGAAAAAAAATCTTGATGATAAGAATAAAATTTTAAAAATATTACTAGTTGTAAACTTATTCGGATTAATATTTGAAGTGCTAGGTTTATTTCTAGGTGGTAATTATGAAAAATTTAGAATACTTAACGATATAATTTTGAGATTAATATTAGTATATTACTTTACGTGGGTATCTATTTTTATAATCTATGTTATGGTTATTTCAGATAAAAATGAAAAAATAAATAAGAAAAAACTAAATTATTGGTTGGCTATATATATTATTGTATTAGTAGTAAGTTTCTTTTTACCACTTAATTATAATATGAGAGATGGAATTATAATATATACATCTGGGCCTGCTATTGATTTAGTATATTTCTACTCATTATTTTGTGATATATTAGGTTTAGCTATAATGTTTAAAAATGCAAGTAAAGTTAAGAAGACTAAATATGCCCCTTTATTTGTTTTAATATCTATGGGAACAATAATTTCCATGATTCAATCTTCGCATCCAGAACTTTTATTATCTTCAACTATGCAAACTTTTGTAACATATATTATTTATTTCACGTTAGAAGATAGAAATAATAAACAAGAAGCAGTAAAAAAATAGAAAAAGAAAAGAAGTAATAAGTGACTTTTCTTTTTTAAGGAGGAATTAAATTGGAACAAGGTATGACAAAGACTTTAAGTTTGTTTGATAAGTTAACAATTAAATATTATGATTATTTATATACTGCTTCAATAGCTAAAGAAGCTGTTTCAGGTAAAGAAGGAAATGGTGGAATCCTTATTATCGGAATGATAATTGTAATAGTAGGGCTAATAGGATTTATATTAACTAAGAATAGAAATTAACAGGATGAAAATCCTGTTTTATTATGCATAAAAATGGCATAATTAGATAAAGGAGAACCATATGAATATAGTAGTTGAAAAAATAAGTAAAAAGGATAAAGAAAAGCTAGAACGATTAATACAATTATATTTGCATGATTTAAGTTTATGTTTTCCTATTTCATTTAATTCTGATGTTTGTAAATATGATTATAATTTAGATAAATATTTTGAGGATAACTATGCTTATTTTATTAAATCCAATGATAACATATTAGGTTTTATTTTAGTTGATGATAATAAAAATGGAAATTATGAAATAAGTGAAATATTTGTTTTAAATAATTATAAACATAAAAAAGTAGGAGAACAAGCCGTTATAAAAATATTTAATAAACATAAAGGTAATTGGATAA
>CAMFOH010000057.1 GCA_945969495.1 uncultured Mollicutes bacterium | reverse complement strand
TCTCTGGCTCACGTTTTCACTGACAAGCGATGATATGCGAGAACTCTATACGCTTCTATAGCCTCTTTTGCATTGTTAGAACATGTTCCTCCGCCTTCACATTGCTCTAAGGCAACTTCATCAAGGGTAATTAATGAGCCTATTGCTATACTTCGCATAGCTTTACCGGGATTTTTACCTTCCATGGCATCGCCCTTAATAAATAATTTTTGTATATAATTACCATCAACAATAACAGTCTGAAGATTAATAGCTTCTCTAAAAACGAATGGCGTCATAACAAGCATAACAAACATTATAATAAAATTTCCAAATACGTTAGCTAGCCCATTTCCCTTTTCTGATAATTTATCAGGATTTATTATTGAATTTATAAGTAATATTGCAATTCTAAACAAAGCAAAAATTCCAATTACTACATATAAATTATTCATCAAAGAAACAATGAATTCTTCCTTAAGTAAAGTTCCTTTTGAAAAAGTAACTATTATGTTATAAGCATTATCAATAAGTGAATATGCTATTGTGTCTATCCATATACCTATTGCCCTTGGTATCGATAACCAGCTAAATAATATTTCAAGCATGATAACCTCCTAAAAACATAAATAATTTTCTAAGCCAAACCAAGTAAATACAACGGTTATAATCCAAGGTAAAGCAAGTAAAACAATGGCTGCAATAACCCTTTTTATTGCGTTATTAGAACTTTTTTTAATCGCATCAGCATCACCAGAAGACATCGCTTTTAAGAAATCAATCGTTATCATAACAATAAGTAATAAAGGAACTATAAACACAACCCACTTCCAATACTTATTAAGTAAGTTATATATACCTGCATCACACTCTAAAGTACTTGTTTTAACACATTCTCCAGCATCATCCGTATCTCCATCACCATTTTTATCTGTACATTCAATCCCCAATAAATCTCCAAGTTGAGAATCATTTAGTTGATCATTTTCTTCAGCATTTTTTCTTATTCCCATATCTTCTCCGGAAATATCATCTTTTTTATTAGGATTATTTCTACTTACACTAACACCGGAAAAACGTACTTTTTCAACATATCCTTTATCTATTACAACAGAAAACTTTACAGAGCCTTCATTATTCTCTACTAAGCTACCAGTTATGCTACCTGTACAACTCTGATCACCCAACGAAACTATCTTATAATTAACCTTTTGAACTCTATCACCAGAAGGTGCCTGTAATTCCACATCAAAAGTAACAGTATCAGTACTCCATTTTGTATTATTTTTTGTATTAGAGTAATTTACATTACCCCCAATATTGTTATCACTTCCACTTCCAACAAACGTTATACTTCCAAACTTTGTTATACAATCACCATAATCTATATCAGCAGCCATAACCTTATAAGGCATAAACATAATTAATGATAATATTAATACTACTATAAACTTTTTTTTCATAAAACACCTCTACATACTATATATCCACTTTATCATATATCCATAATAACATTTTTTAAGTAAAAAAAAAACCTTTTTAGGTTTTTTTTATAAACATTTTATAAAGTATTAGTTTTAAATATTTCCTTAAGGTTACCAGAAGCAGAATTCCAACAAGTTTTCCAATCTTCATTACCAATCCAACCCATTATAATTGTTACAATAAGTGGTATTAAGAATACTATAACAGCTGCGATAACCCTCTTTATTAAAGTCTGTTGATGTTTTTTAATATCATCCTCCTTACCAGCGATAACAGCCTTTACTAAGTCAAACGTACCTAGCACTATTAATATAAATGGTACTACGTATTGAACTATTTTTAGTATAAACTTAACTATTACTACAAGTTGATCCAAGCCATTACAAGCTGCATTTGCTAATATAAACATTTTTCTTTCCTCCTTATTTTTTCTTATACTCCAATATTAAACCATTTTTATTACTTTGTCAATTAATAAGAATAAATTGTATAAACAAATGTTAAGTATGTAACAATTAATTTGTATATTTATCTAATTAGTGCTAGAATTATTATAGGTGATTTATTATGAAAAGATTTTTAAGAATTATTATGGTATTATTTATTTTTACTATAATATTAAGTGGTTGTTCAAAAGAAGAACACATTAAAGAAATTTCTTTAGATGAATTTAAAGAAAAAATTGCAAATAAAGAAACATTTGCAATATATATAGGCAACAAAGGATGCTCACACTGCGTAAGCTATAGACCAATACTAGAAAAAGTACTAGAAGATTATGATATAACCATTTATCATATCGATAATAGTAAATTAGATAATAAAGAATATGCAGAATTTAGAACGTACATAAATATTTCTGGAACGCCAACTGTTGCATTCATAACCGATGGTGAAGAAGAAACCACACTAAATAGAATAACTGGTGAAGTATCAAGAGATGCAACAATAGAACGTTTTAAAAGTAATGGTTACATCAAATAAAAGACTTTATGAGTCTTTTATTTTTTTACACTACCAAATATAATAATCATATTCTCTTTTGATTATATTTTCATTAGTTACATACTCCATAATAAACTTATTACTTTTTTTACATACAATAATTCCAAAAGTAGGTTCTTGATTAATTGTTTTTATATTTTTATCAATATAGTTCATATAAGTTGTAATTTGCCCTATATGTTTTTTTTAGTTCTGTTACCTTAAGTTCTATTACTACGTATCTATTATCTTTTATGTTATATAATAAAATATCAATGTAATTATACCTATCTCCTATCTTTATTGGATATTCGTTTGATACGTAAGTAAATCCTGTTCCTAGTTCTTTTAAAAAATTATCTAAATCTTCTAATATTAATTGCTTTAACATTTTTTCTGATATATCAACTTTATTATATTTATTTTTTATTAATATCGGATTCTTTATCAAATCAGTTACTTTTTCTTCTTCATAATTCATTAATTTTAATTTAGTTTTATCATCAAGTCTATCATATTCATTAGATTTTATTCTTTGCCTTATCTCTCTTACTGATAAATTTTGTTCTTCTATTACTTTAATATAATAATTTACTTTATTAACATCTTTTACTTTTAATAATTCTACATAATGGCTCCATAATAATTTGGTCGACATTGTCGACCATTTTTCATTCGATTGAAATAAATAAAACTGCCTATATCTTCTTAAAGTTCTTTCATCATATTTTTTACCAACTTCTAGCTCTAGTTTTTCGGAATATTTCTTTATTATACCTTCGCCATAATGTTTACCAGCTTCATTAAGTAATTTTCCTACACTGTAATATGTTTTTAAATCATTTTTATTTTTAGAATAATCTTTTACTTTTTTATATACTTCGTTATTTATTAGTTCTTTTTTTATTTCGTTATAGTAGTTCATATATTAGTAATTT
>CAMFOH010000056.1 GCA_945969495.1 uncultured Mollicutes bacterium | reverse complement strand
TAGTAATAGTTAGAATAGTAAAAGATCCAGAACTTAGAAAAACGGAAAATGGAAAAAATGTTACTAATATTACCTTAGCAGTTCCAAGAAGTTATAAAAATCCTAATGGAGAGTATGATACTGATTTTATCGATTGTGTGCTATGGAGTACGGTGGCAGAGTCAACAACAGAATATTGTAAAAAAGGAGACTTATTAGGAATAAAAGGAAGAATTCAAACCCGAACTTATGAAAAAGATGAAGAAAAGAAATATGTAACGGAAGTAGTAGCAGAAAAAGTTACGTTTTTATCTAGTAAGAAAGCAGATTAATAGTCTGTTTTTTTAATGTATGTTATATTGACTTTTGAAGATAAAGGTTTATAATAATAATGCTTAAAAAGGTGAGTGAAAAATGAAAAAGTATAGTTTGGTAAAAAAATCGTTAGCAGTAACGTTATCTGGAATCTTATTATTTTCTTTAGGTAGTTATTTTAAAAAAGATGCTCAATCAGATTCTTATGTAAAAGTAATTAATGAAAATGGTGAAGAATTGGTTGTTTTGGCATTCATAGATAAAATAAGTGAAACTACACTAGGTGATGAAAAACTTGGATACATTAATGAAGATTTAACTTTTAATAGTGTAACTAATAATTTTAAAATCAACTTAAAAACTTATGGTAATACGAATTGTGATATTTACTATATTAATTATGTTGATTGTTTATCAGAAGATGAAATAAGTAGTGTTAAAATTAATAATGAAATATTATTGGATGATTTAATAGAATTTGAAAATAATTCTTATGTGTTTAATAAGTTTGGTACTATTAAATTATCAAATGACAAAAAAGAAACAAACTTGAAAAAATTAGATCAAGATACCTATTTTTCTGATGCAGACACAGATTTAGAAAAAGTAATTAAAAAATAAAGTAAAAAAGCAAACTAAAATGTTTGCTTTTTTGATATAATTAAATTAGTTTATATAATAAGGGGATGAATTTATGAACATAACTAAAATTATTGAAAATAAGAAAAATAAAAAAATTCTTAATGAGGATGAAATTACTTATGCTGTTAATGCCTATGTAATGGGAATTATATCAGACGCGCAAATGGCATCTTTACTCATGGCAATTTGCATTAATGGTATGAATATAGAAGAAACTTATTTTTTAACAAGAGCAATGATTGAAAGTGGGGATGTGATTGATTTATCTAATATTCCAGGAATTAAAGTAGATAAGCATTCAACGGGTGGTGTTGGTGATAAAACTACTTTAGTTGTTGCTCCAATTGTTGCATCATGTGGTGTTAGTGTTGCAAAATTATCTGGAAGGGGACTTGGACATACTGGTGGTACAATTGACAAACTTGAATCTATTAGTGGGTTTAAATCTGATTTAAGTGAAGAGGAGTTTGTTCAGCAAGTAAAAGAAATTGGCATTGTTGATGCACAGCAGACAAAGGATATTGTTCCGGCTGATAAAAAGATGTATGCACTAAGAGATGTTACAGGTACAACTAGATCGGTACCATTAATTGCATCTTCTATAATGAGTAAAAAAATAGCAGCAGGAGCTGATAAAATAATTTTAGACGTTAAAACTGGATCTGGGGCTTTAATAACAGATTTTGAGGAATCTGTTGAATTAGCTAAAATGATGGTTCAAATTGGTAAAATGTTTAAAAAAGAAACAATTGCTGTTATAACCGATATGAATGAGCCTCTTGGTTGTTCAATTGGAAATGGGCTTGAGGTAAAAGAAGCTATAAAAACGTTAGAAGGTAATGGTGAAAAAAGGTTAACTAACTTATGTTTAACACTTGCTTCTTATATGATAAGTATGGGTAAAGAAATTTCTTTAGAAGAAGCTAAAAAAGAAGCTATAGATGCCTTAGCTAGTAAAAGAGCTCTTAATAAGTTTAAAGAATTTATTAGCTATCAAGGTGGAGATTTAAATAATATAAAAGAAGCTAAATATTCTTATGATGTTTGTGTGGCTGAAGAAGGATACATAAGAGATATTGATGAAACATCTTTAGCAATGGAATGTTTATCAATGGGGTCTGGAAGAATAAACAAAGATGATAGCATAAATCATGGCGTTGGAATGATTATTAAAAAACACATAGGAGATTATGTATCTAAGGGTGATGTTTTAGTAACTGTTTATTACGATGATAAAAAAGCTAACGTTGAAAATATATTAAAATCATTTATGCTAAGTAAAACTAAAGATGAAGAATTCCCTCTTATTTATACTATAATTAAATAATTAAAACTTAAATGTATAAATTATATTAAAAGACATATTTTTTATTAGAGGTGTTTAAATGAAAAAAATATGTCTTTTTATTATTGGTATGTTTCTTTTTATTCCGTTTATAGGTGCATCTGCAACAACTAGTATTGAAGATGAAAAAATAATTGCAACCATAAATGAAAATCAAAGTGAAGATAATTTATTAAGTGATGGTAAAAGTGCTATATTAATTGAAGCTTCAACAGGGAAAATATTATATGAAAAAAATTCTCACGAAAGATATGCTCCAGCTTCTATGACAAAAATTATGAGTATGATTCTTATCATGGAAGCTATAGAAGCTAAAAAATTAAATTGGAATGATACTCTAGTTGCAAGTGAGTACGCAGCATCAATGGGTGGATCACAAATATTTTTACAAGCTAATGAAAAAATGAGTGTTAAAGACTTATTCAAAGCAGTAGCAATAGGTTCTGCTAATGATGCAACAGTAGTATTTGCAGAGAAAATAGCAGGAACCGAAGAAAAATTTGTTAAAAAAATGAATCAAAAAGCTAAAGAATTGGGTTTAAAAGATACTAATTTTAAAAACGCAGTAGGTCTTGATGAAGCTAATCATTATTCATCTGCATATGACATGGCCTATATGGCAAAAGAATTGGTTAAACATGAAAAAATATTTGAATTTACTACCATATATGAAGATTATCTAAGGCAAAATACAGATAACAAGTTTTGGCTTGTCAATACTAATAAATTAATAAAAACTTATACAGGAGCAGATGGGCTTAAGACTGGTTATACAAGTGAAGCTGGATATTGTTTAACAGCAACGGCTAAAAAAGATAACATGAGACTTATTGGAACTATAATGGGAGCAAGTGATAGCAAATCAAGAAATAGTAACATGGCTACTTTATTAGATTATGGATATAACTCATATGAGATGCAAGTTGAAGTAAAAAAAGGAGAAGTAGTATCAAAGAAAAATATTTCCAAGGCAAAAAATGAGATAGTTGAAATAGTACCTAAAAATGATGCAAGTGTGTTAATAGAAAAAGGAGAAGAAAATAAAAATTTAAATTATGAAATAAAATTAGATAAGATAAAATTACCGATAAAAAGTGGAGATAAAATAGGGATATTAAAATTAAAGGATGGAAATGAAGTGATAAGTACGGTAGATTTAACTGTTAAAGAAGATGCTTTAAAAGCTAGTATATTAGAGTTATATAAAAGATCTATTAGAAGTATATTATCAGGTAGTATGTAAAAAATATCACCTAGGAAG
>CAMFOH010000055.1 GCA_945969495.1 uncultured Mollicutes bacterium | reverse complement strand
TAACGTATAAGAAAAACAAGGTTAGTTTAAAAGCTAGCCTTGTTTTCTAAAAAAATTTTTCCTGAAAACAACTAGTTAAAGCTGTCTCCTTCATCCATATTATACACTAAAGGCTTATCTTATTCAACAAATTATTGAAATAAAATAAAAAATGAATTACAATATAACTTAAGGGAGGTTACTATTATGAAAGAGATTAATATTTTACCAGCGGATACTTTCGTAGTAGTAAACCGTACGATACTAAACGAAAGTGATAGAAAAATAATAAGCATGCTTTATCAGCCTATAATAGGAAGTATAGCAACAAGTTTATATTATACTTTGTGGGCAGATTTAGATAAGACTGAACTTTTAAGTAATGAATATACTCATCATCATTTGATGACTAGTTTAAGAGTTAAACTAGATGCAATAATAACCGCAAGAAAAAAACTAGAAGCAATAGGGCTTTTAAAAACGTTTATAAAAACAGGTAATTCTAACTCATACGTTTATGAAATTTTTTCTCCTATATCAGCTTATGAATTTTTTAATCATCCTATTTTAAACATAGTGTTATATAATAATGTAGGAAAAAAAGAATATGAGAACATATTAAAGTATTTTAAAGTTCCTAAAATTAATTTGTCTTCATATGAAGAAATCACAAGTAGGTTTGATGATGTTTTTGAAAGTGTACCAGGAACTTTATATGATAATTTAAATGAAGATTTAAGGGTTAATAAAACTGGACAAATAAAAATTGATAATAGATTTGATTTTGATTTGTTAATTTCATCTGTTCCAAGTGGAATAATTACAAATAAAACGTTTAGTAGGGAAGCAAAAGAATTAATAAATAATTTATCATATGTATATAACATTGATGCATTAGAAATGAAATCATCAATTCTAAACTCAATAAAAGAAAACGGTTTAATAGATAAAAATTTACTTAGAAAGAACGTAAGAAATTATTATAAATATGAAAATGAAAATAAGTTACCATCCTTAATTTATAAGAGTCAACCAGAGTATTTAAAAAATCCCGTTGGTTCTTCTTCTAAAAGAGCAAAAATGGTTTATGTATTTGAAAATACTAGTCCGTATAACTTCCTTAAAGGAGCTAACAAAGGAATTAAACCATCTTCTAGAGATTTAAGTTTATTAGAATCTTTATTAACGGATTTTAAACTTAATCCTGGGGTTGTTAATGTTTTAATTGACTATGTGTTAAAAATTAATAATAAAAAGTTAACTAAAAACTATGTAGAAGCTATTGCATCTCAATGGAAAAGGCTTAATGTTGAAACCGTTGAAGAGGCAATGAGGGCAGCAGAAAAAGAATATAAAAAAGAAAGTAAAGAAGTTCAAGATAAATCATTATCAAGGACTATTAAAGAAGAAAAATTACCAGATTGGTTTAATCAGAACATAAAAAAGGAAAAGATAAGTGAAGAAGAGGAAAAATCTCTTAAGGATATGCTTAAAGAATTTTCTTAAAAATGGTTATAGTAGGTGATTTAAATGGAAAATATTAATAAAATTAAAAGTGCAAAAGATATTAATTATAAGTTAAAAATTTCTTTTGAAGAAGCTAAAAAAGATCCTAATTTTAAAGATATGATAGATAAGATAAACTTAAGTGATGATGAACTTATGAAGTATACTTCTTCATTAGAAGACGCTGTTTTAGAATATGAAAATTGCAAGGGTTGTAAAGGTCTTGTTTCCTGTAAAAATAATATTAATGGTTTTTGCTATTTACCAGTTTTAAATGATGGTAAATTAAGTTTTTCATATGTAGCATGTCGTTATAAAAATAAATTAGATAGTGATAACAAATATTTAAATAACGTAACTAGTTTTGATATTCCAAGAGAAATTAAAGAAGCTAAGATAAAAGATATTTATACTGATGATAAAAACAGACAAGATGTAATTAAATGGATTTTAAACTATGTTAAGGACTATAAAAAAGGAGTTATTGGTAAAGGATTATATTTACATGGTAACTTTGGATGTGGAAAAACTTATTTAATATCCGCTATGTTTAATGAACTTGCTAAAAATAATGTTAAAAGTGTAATCATTTATTGGCCTGAGTACTTAAGAAGTCTAAAATCTAGTTATTCATCTAGTAGTAATGATGAATTTAAAGATAAGTACAATGAAGTAAAATATGCTAAGTTATTATTAATTGATGATTTAGGAGCAGAAGGAGTTACTTCTTGGTCAAGGGATGAAATATTAGGGACAATTTTGCAATACAGAATGCAAGAAAATCTTCCTACTTTTATAACTTCTAATTTAAATATAAAAGAATTAGAGGAACATTTAAGCATCACTACTTCAAATAAGTTAGAAAAAGTAAAAGCAAAAAGGATAATAGAAAGAATTAAACAATTAACTATTGATACTCAAATGATAGGTGAGAATAATAGAAAATAGAGACTTATTAAAGCCTCTATTTTTCTTTATTATCAAAAAGATTTATATTGATATTAGGTAAATTGTTATAATCTAAGTTAATGTTTAAAGCTTGTGCAAATAAAAGATGCTTTTCCCATAAATGATAGTCTTTATTTTTTAACTCATTCATTCGTGTAAAGTCTTTTAGAAATTTTTTATAAGATTTTATTATATATTTATATGCCCATCCTTTATCAGATAGTTTTAAGTTTAAGGTTTTTGTTACTTTATCTATTTGTGATAAAAATACACTTGGAAAGTTAAGCAATATGAATCCTAGTATTATAGAATTATTTAAATCCCAATTATATACCCAACAATATAAAACAGCAAAGACTAAAAATATCAACGAACTAAAAAAGAAGTAAAATTTAAAAAGGCTTAAATCTTTTTCGTCATACGTAAGGTTTTTACTTAATATATCTTTTTTTACCATATTAGTATAATTAACATAATTAAAACTATCTTTATTTTCACTAGTTATAAAATCACATATATATTTTTCTGCATAGGAAACCATAAACTTTTTATCTGATTTTGTTATGATTGTTTTATTATTTTCATTTTTGATTTCTAATATACCCTTAAGATATAATTGCATTATTATTAGCTTAATGTTTTTACTGTTCCAAAAACTCATATGATTTAAAAATATAATATCATTAACATCTATGTAATTTGGAATTTCTCTTATGTATTCAAAATTAAAATTTAATTTTTGAAATGCTTTTTTCTCCATTATTTTATTTTTTATAATAACCATTAAAATGGTTGCAGCTAAAACGGAAAAACCTATAAGAAAGGATACTAATCCTCCGAAAACCAAATAACACATATAGTAAGCTATAAAAATAATCCATAAAGTATAATCATTATTAGAATTCATATCATCACCATAGAAATTATACTATTAATAATCTAATTATTCAATAAATTTAAATAATTCTAAAAAAATATGTAATTTCACATAATTGTAACTCTATAAAATATAAATTGAAATATTATAAGTATCAATTGACTTATATTATTTTTTGTAGTATCATTTGCTTATAAATGCAGTGAAGAGGACAAGATTGTATAGTGAGTTTTATAGAAAACCTATGACGATGGAAATTAGGTAAATAAGTTATATAATTACTACCTTGAAGCAGAACTCGAAAGACGTTTCCGTGTTAAATGCACGTTATCCAATTAAGTTATAAGGTAGGATGGTACCGCGTATAAACGCTCCTTGTTTTAAAGGTTGCGTTTTTTTATTATAAAAAAGTAGGTGATGTTATGGTAGAAAAATGGAAGTTAGCTTTAAAAGAATTTCTAAAACAATATGAAGAAGATGATGATGTAATAGGTGCGTTATTATGCGGTAGCTACGCATCAGGTAATTATAATGAAAATTCAGATATTGATGTTCATCTTATATTAAAAGATAATGTAAGTTATCGTAAGCGAGGTAATACTGAATCTAATAGTTATCTAATTGAATATTTTATGAATCCAGTATGGAAGTTAAAAGAAGAAATGGAATATT
>CAMFOH010000054.1 GCA_945969495.1 uncultured Mollicutes bacterium | reverse complement strand
CTTAATATTTTTGTAAGAGCTCTTTTTTCTATTCTTGATACGTAACTTCTTGATATTCCAAATTCTTTAGCAATTTGCTTTTGTGTTTGTTCTTTTTGATTATAAAGCCCATATCTTTTTATGATTATTTCTTTTTCTCTATCGGTTAATACGTCTATAAACTTATATAACATTTTTATGTTATCCTGTAAGTCAATATCACTTACGTAATCTGGATTAGGTGTTTTTAAAATATCTAAAAAAGATATTTCATTACCATCTTTATCAAATCCAACGGATTCATTTATACTAATATTTTTAGAATTTTTTTTATTTGATCTATAAAACATCAATATTTCATTTTCTACGCATCTTGCTGCATAAGTTGTAAGCTTGGTACCATTTTTATTAGAAAAAGTATCAATGCCTTTTATCAATCCGATTGTTCCAATACTTATTAAATCATCAACGTCGTCTTTTCCGTTGTCATATTTTTTTACAATGTGTGCTACTAAACGAAGGTTATGTTCAATTAATTCATTTCTTGCATTTTTATTTCCTTTAAGCATTTCTTCAATTAATTTATCTTCTTCTTGTTTTGATAAAGGATCGGGAAATGTTTTACTACCATAGCTTCCAGTTCCAATTAAGAAACCTTTAATGATTTCTGTAATAATACTTAAAAACAAATTTATCACTCCTAATAAATTATATGAAAAAATAATATTTATTTATGTTATAATATAAAAGATAAAAGAAAATATAAAATAAGATAAAAAATGGTAGTGTTATTCTTATGAATATTTTATTTATACAACGATTAATAGGATTATTTTTGCTCTTTTATACAAAGAAGTTTGTTGTAATAGCATACTAAAAATAGACTTTAAAATTAAAAAAATAAAGTAGTATATAAATAGATTTTGTATAAAATAATTACCAAGCAAAATGCTAAAATGGTTAGTTTAAAATTATTTTTTTAAAATTAATCTGAAAGGAGTATTATGATAAACATAAGTTTTGATTTTAACCTATTTAATAATTATTATTATTTTTATGAACGCTTATTGGTTATTCTTTTTTCCCTTGTGCCAACTCTTATTTTGGTGGGTTGTGTTTTATATACGGACAGAAAAAGTAAAGAACCAACTAGGAACATCATAATATGCTTATTATCTGGTATTTTAACGATTGCCTTTGCAAGTTACTTAGAAAATCTTGTTATGCCATATTTTTCAAATAACGTTATTTTAACATATATTTGGGCTTTTATAGAAGAGTTTTCTAAGATAGCAATTTTCTTTTTGTTTATCTTTGATAATAAACATTATGATGATATATATGATGGTGTTGTATATATGATGCTTATTGCACTTTCTTTTGCGGGATTGGAAAATATTATGTATGCTTTTTCAGAAAATACAATATCAAATAGTATAAGCTTGGCATTGATGCGAGATTTTACTACTGTTCCACTTCATGTAATATGTGGTATTTTAATCGGTTATTTTGTTTCGCTAGGTAGTTTTTCAAAAGATAAAAATAAAAAATATATTAATTTTGGTTTAGCTATGTTATTGCCTTCGTTTATTCATGGTACGTTTAATATTTTAATGACCTTACTTGGAAGTTTAAATATTATTTATAGTAAAATGTTTTATGTTTTAATTTTTTAAATTATACAAATATTTTTTATTATGGTAATTTTGTTTTATATTGTTATAAGTTTTCAAAAAAGTCTATTACTCTTAATAAGATATTTATATCTTGTGGTGAATATGATAAAAAACATAACTATTTAATGACGAATGATGAATATTTAAATAGTTCTACCAGGACAAAAAGAATCAAATTATATGAGAAGACAAATTTAATAAATAAAAAGGATGATGTTTAGTGTTGAAAAGATTTTTACCTAGTATATATCAAGAAAGTATATTTACGATTAATTATAATAAACTTAAAAAAAATGGAATTAGATGTCTTTTGTTTGACCTTGATAATACGATTAGCCCTGCTAAAGAGGTAGTATTATATGAAGAGACAAAAAAACTATTTGATAAGTTAAAAAAAGACTTTAAAATAATTTTATTTTCTAATAATTTTCCTAAAAGAGTTAGTAAGTTTGGTAACTATTATGAGGTTGATATAGAATGTCTTTCACTAAAGCCTTTTTCATATAAATATAGATACGTATTAAAAAAGTACGGCTTCAAAAAAAGTGATGTAGCAGCTATTGGTGATCAGTTATTAACCGACATACAAGGTGGTAACAAAATTGGAATAACTACAATTTTAGTAAATCCGTTATCTTTAATAGATGAAAAAGAAACGTGGCTTAATAGGAAAATAGAAAAAAAGATATTTAAGGTTTTTGAAGATAAAAAATACTTAATAAAGGGAAGATATTATGACTAAAAAATGTTTAGGATGTGGAGCTTTATTTCAAAGTAAGTATCCTGATAAAGAAGGTTATGTTGCTTTAAATGATTTAAAAGAAGCAACGGTATGCCGTAGGTGTTTTAGAATAAAAAACTATGGTGATTATCAGGTGATTAATAAAAATTCTAAAGAATATAAAAAGATGTTTGATGAAGTAAAAGATAAACATGATATGATTTTATATTTATGTGATATTTTAAACTTAGATGATAACATAAACGAGATTAATGATTTTAATGGTTCAGTAATTTTAGTTATTACTAAAATTGATTTATTACCAAAGTCGGTGAAGGAAAAAAAGTTAAATGACTACATAAGAAAAAATTATAAGATAAATGTAATAGATATTGTTTTTGTAAGTAGTAAAAAGAATTATAATATAGATTTATTATTAGAATTAATAAAAAAACATACAAAGCAAAAAAACGTCTATTTGGTTGGAAACACTAACGCTGGTAAAAGCACTTTAATAAACGCACTTGTTAAAGCTAATGGGATTAACAATAAGGTTGATATTACTACTAGTTTTCTTCCAGCTACTACGCTTGATTTTATAAAAGTTAATTTAAATGATAATATTACTTTAATTGATACGCCTGGGACAATATGTAATGATAATTTTTTATATAATGAAAAACCAAACGTAGTAAAAAATGTATCTAGTAAGGTGGAAATAAAGCCAAGAACTTATCAAATAAAACCAAATGAATCAATTATTATTGGTGACTATGCAAGGTTAGATTATTTTGGAACAGAAAAAAATAGTTTTACAATTTATTTATCAAACGAAGTTAAAGTAAAAAGAATAAAATTAAATACAAATGATTATTTGAGAAATTTAAAAATAACAAATTTTGATCTTGAGGATAATAAAGATATTGTAATAAGTGGGTTATGCTTTTGCAAAATAACCAAAGAGGCTAAGGTAAACGTTTATACAAAGGAAAATGTTAAAGTTTTTTCTAGAAATAACTTGATATAAAGTTATTTCTTTTGTATTATATTACTACTTTTGAAAAGAGGAATTGAATTGACTAGAATAATAGAATTTATGAAAATTAAATCTTTAAGTAAGTTTAGTTATAATAGCTATATAACTTTTTCTGATGGCCATTCTGTGTTTAATTGGTTTAATGCTAATAAAGAAGAAATTTTAAATTCTAACGATAAAAATTGTAAAGTAATACAAGAACAATATAAAATATATTTAAAACAAATAAAAGAAAGAAAAGATGAAATTTCATATGCAAGTTTAAAACAAACTAAAAACTCTATGGAAATTGCTAAAGAATTCATGAATATAAAAGATTTAAAAAAGTTTGATAAAGATTCTAATATCATATTGTCAAACCATATTTCAACTTATGAGTGGTTTACCAAAAACGTACGTTATGTATTTTCTTCTACTCATGAAATTTATCAGACAATTAAAAAACAATATTATGACGTACATTTAAAAAAGAAAACCATAGATTTTAGAAAAGATAAATACTTTTTTTATAAAGAAAATAAACTATATAAGTTTAATGAATATTCAAATATTAGGCTACCTTCTAACACTTTAAGTGGAATTTGGTTTTTGGAAAATAAAGATAATATATTTAAAAGTAATGCTCCAATTGATATAGAAATTCAAAAGCAATATAAGAAATACGAAATTTATTATTCGTTAGAACTTGAATTTTATTATGAAAAAAATGAATTAAAATTTGATTCTTTTTCAAATATAAGATTTAAATCAGGAGATTTGATGAATTTATGGTGGAAA
>CAMFOH010000053.1 GCA_945969495.1 uncultured Mollicutes bacterium | reverse complement strand
GTAGGTGATTAATGATGAAAAGAAAATTAAAGCTAAAATCTTGTATAAAATTGCTTTTACTAATACTTTTAATAATCATAACAAAAACAGTATTATCTATTAATAATAAAAATAATGTTAATTTAAAAGGAAATGCAGATGTTATATGTGAAGGCTATTATTATAATTAAATTATAATATAAAAGAAGTTTCATCTAAAAATGTGTAATTTATTTTATATTTTAATTCTCTTATGAGTCTAAATAATGCTTCATCTTTAGCCTTTGCCTCAAGCATTATATCTGCGTTTTTATCTGTGGTTTTTATTATGTTTAAAAAATTAATAAAATCATCAGAATTTATATAATCATGATGACTTCTAAATTCTTTTTTTAATTTACTTTTTGGAGATGAAAAATGAAATTTAGGATTTAAATTTTTCCAAGTATTTACAATATCTTGTATATATTCTTCTAATTTTTCACCTTCATTGTTACATATGTAATGGTGATAGTCTAAAACCATTGGAATATTTAATTTTTGACATATTTTTAATACATCTTTAATGTTATACACTTTATCATCGTTTTCCACAGCAATACTTTTTTTTATATATTCCGGTAATTTATTAAAATTATTTATAAATCTTGTTATTGATGCTTCTTTTCCAAAAACACTGCTTCCAACGTGTATAATTATTATTGGTTTTTTAACGTTTAACGCTCTCAATATTTTATAGTGATATTCTAAAATTTCATATGTATTTTTTACAATTTTGTTATCAACGCTGTTTAATACAGTATATTGATCTGGATGTGTATCAATTCTTATTTTATTATCATTTATCATTTTTCCTATATTTTCAAAACTTTCTTTAAATGGTTTTATATAATCAAAATCAACTTTATCATGCGTTGCAAGTGGAATTAATTTTGATGTTAATCTATAAAAATGAATATTATTTTTAATGTTATATTTAATAATTTCTTTTAATGAATCTAGGTTATTTTTAATAATTTTATTTAACTTATCCACAGGAAAAGATTCTTTTTCAAAATTTGTATAAGTAATTGTACTTGATGTCGTCATACCATTTAATGTTTTTGATAAAGAAACGTATCCTAATCTAATAATCATTATATCACCAATATTATTATGCAAAATAAAAGGAGAAATATTTAAAATTTCTCTTAGTGTTCTTCAAAGAAAGCTTTGTATGCCTCATATGCTGAATATATATCATATTTACTTGTTACTTCATATGGTGAATGCATAGATATAACTGGTACACCACAATCTATTACATCCATTCCTTTATCTGCTAGTATGTAAGCGATTGTTCCACCACCGCCTAAGTCCACTTTACCAAGTTCTGATACTTGGTATTTTATATTGTTTGTTTCAAATATATTTCTTACTTTTGCTACAAATTCTGCATTAGCATCTGATGCTCCAGATTTGCCACGAGACCCAGTATATTTATTTAATTCGACACCATAACCAATAAAAGAAGCGTTATTTTTTTCCGATGCACTTTGATAGTTTGGATCAACACCTGCTCCAACGTCTGCTGATAGCATCATGGAATTGCAATATGTTTTATTGATTGCACCAGGTATGTTTTCATTTTTTTTGTTTAATATTTCGTTAATAAATAAGTCAAACATTTCAGAACTCATCCCAGTGTTTCCGACACTTCCTATTTCTTCTTTATCAGAGAAGATTGCAACCATGGTTTTATCATTTGCTTTTGCATTTAACAAGGCTTGTAAGCAAGAATAAGCACAAACACGATCATCTTGCCCATAAGCTGCCACCATTGATTTATCAAATCCAAGAGTTTTAGCTTTAAAAGCTGGAACTACTTCTAACTCAGAACTATAAAAATCAATTTCATTTATTCCATATTTTTCATTAATAATGTTCATTATGTTTTCTTTTACATTATCTTCACTATTTGGAATACTACCAATAAGAACGTTTAAATCTTCCCCTTCGATGGCCTTCCCAATCTTTTTTTCATATTGTTCTTGTGCTAAATGAGGTAATATATCTGTTATAGTAAATATTGGATCCTCATCATCTTCTCCAATAGTTATGTTTATTTTATCTCCGTTTGGTTTAACTACAACACCATGAATTGAAAGTGGTATCGTTGTCCATTGGTATTTTTTTATACCACCATAATAATGAGTTTTAAATAAAGCTAGCTTTGCATCTTCATATAATGGATTAGGTTTTAAATCAAGCCTTGGTGAATCAACGTGTGCTCCAACTACGTTAAGCCCGTTAGTTACATCTTGATTACCAATAATTGCTGCATAGACGCTTTTATCTCTATTAAGCATGTATACCTTATCATTAGTTTTTAGTTCGTTGAAAGAATTGATGTTTTTAAAACCATTATCTTCTAGTTTGTTTATTATGTATTTTGAAGCTTCTCTTTCTGTTTTAACTTCGTTTAAGAATTTTATATATTCTTCGCTAAAATTGAAAATTTCTTTTTCTTTTTCTTTGTTAATATTATTCCAACCACAAGTTTTTTTATTTAAAATACCTTTATTCATAATAACCTCCATATTTAATATGATACCATGAATAAAAGAAAATATTGTAAAAATATGAAATATTTTATTTTTTAAACCCATTTCATGATAAATTATTGTTTACATCAAGGTTTACTGTGGATAAGTATTGATATTGACCCGGTGGTTGGGTTGATGATACTATCAAAATATAGGATGTTTTAAAAAATGTAAGGGAGAATAAAATGGAAGTAACGTTTAGAAAAATGAAACGCAAGGATATTCCAGCGGTAATAACTTTATGTAACGAAGTATTTAATGAAAATACTAGTTTAGAGTATGCGAATAAGACTTATAAAAAACATAGAAAAGATCCAAATCAAATTTACATAGTTGGGATTGTAGATGATAAAATAGTTGCCCATTGTAAAATATCTATTATTCAAACTATATATGAAAAAATGAATGTTTATGCAATACTTAATCATGTTGGTGTTAAAGAAGAATATCGTAGACATGGTATTGCAACAAAAATGTTAGATACAGCTTTTAAGATAGCTAAGGAACATGATTGTAAAACTGTTGAGTTATGGTCCAATAATGTTAGGACGGCAGCACATGCTTGTTATTATAATTATGGTTTTAAATTAGATGATGCGGGATTTTTCTCTAAAAGTATTGATCAGTAAGTAGTGGAGGGTATTATGAGGATAGAAAAAGTTTATATAGGCGGTTGGTTTCAAAGAACTACGCTTCAATTAAGTGAAATATATGATTTTTTAAGAGATGGCACTTCAAAATTGGATTTGGATAAGAAGAAGTTAGTTAAACTACATGATGCACTTGATTTAAGTACGATCGATTATGGAATAGATGGTTTAGAATTTATTAAGGTAACAACTAGGGCCGGAGTAAACATAAAAATTTTTGAAGATGGCCTTATTGTTTTAAATGATAGTGATGTAACAGAATTTTCACTATTTAATGACATTGATTCTTTAGCTAGTTATTATGAAACGAAATTGTCTCCTGCAATAAGTTATATATTTAGTTTAGGAGCTCCGGTACCTAAGGAGTTAGCTAACATCGAAACTGTGTTTCCTTATTTTATAGTGTTAAATAAAGCTACTAAAAATGATATAGCAACACTTCTTGCAAAAACGGAAAAAGAAAAGTATTTTGAGTTTAGTAACAAGGATTATGATGTGGTAAGAGGTAATAAATACTATTTTATAAACAATAAAACTAAGTCACTTGATCAAGTTGAAAGATATATAGAAGAACAAATATTTATAAGAGAATTTAAAGGACAATTACATAGGTATCTTAATTTGCATAGAATTATATGGGAGAAAATCGACGCAGTTAAAGAAAATGCTAAAGTAAAAGGCAAGGATATTGTTGCGTTTACAAGTAAATTAGACGGATATAAAAAGACTGTTACCTTAATTGATTCTAGAATTAATCAGATGAATACTTATATTAAAACAAGAGAAAAAATAGCTAAAAATGATAATTCTTTAACTGAATCTCTTGATTTAATTGGTTATCGGTATGAAACACTTACTAATACGGTCTCATATATGCAACAAATATGGGCTATGACCAAAAATTATTTAGCACAAGCTGAAAAATTATTTGCTGGATTAGAATCTCAGGTAACTGAAAAGTCTATTGGAAGCTTAACCATTGTTACTGCTATGGGTGTTGGTGCTTCCCTAAT
>CAMFOH010000052.1 GCA_945969495.1 uncultured Mollicutes bacterium | reverse complement strand
ACAAACTTCAAAGTGTTATTTTTAATGCAATAAGTAAAAACGAAGAAAACCTATTTTTAGTAGGTGATATAAAACAAAGTATTTATAAATTTAGAAGTGCTTGTCCTGAAATATTTAACGAGGATAAAACAAAATCATATAAAGATAAATTTCCTATGCTTATTACTTTATCTCGTAATTTTAGAAGTAGAAATTTAGTTCTTGATTTTTGTAATTATATATTTGAAGCAACTATGTCAAATTATTTAGGAGAAGTAGAATATACTAGTGATGAGAAATTATATAATGGAGCTTCATTTCCTGTAAATGAAAATGCTATAAGTGAAGTAGATGTAATTAACTTTGAAGATTTAAATGAAGATTTAGATGATGATTTATCTAAGGCGGAAAAAGAGGCTATATATGTTTCTGGAAGAATAAAAGAACTTTTAGATAGTAAGTATCAAGTATATGATAAAAAAGGCTTTTATAGGGATATCAAACCTAGTGATATTGCCATATTATCTAGAAGCTTATCGGATAGTGATGTTTATATTAATAGTTTAAAAGCAAATGGTATAGGGGTTTATTGCAATAAAGATTTAGTATTTTTTGATAATTATGATGTTAAATTAATTATTTCAATTTTAAAAACAATGGATAACGTTTATGATGATGTTTCGTTAATGACCATTTTAAAATCTAATTTATTTAACGTAAGTGATAATGATATTGGAAAAGTTAGAATACAAAATAAGTATTGCTATTTATATGATTCCATAAGAAAATCAGAAGATAAAAATCTAAATAACATCTTAGATATTATTAAAGAAATGAAAGATTATTCTAATAATAATACTTTAGAAGATATATTAAATTATGTATATAATAAGTTAGATGTTATAAACATAATAGGAACAGATAAAAATAAGATTAAAAATTTAAGTTTGATGATAAAAAATGCTAAAGATTTTGAAAAAGATTCACCAAAAAGTTTACATGAATTTGTTTATTATATAGAAGAAATATTACTTGATAAGTCTTCTTTTGCGGGTGCTAATCCACTATCAGATGGTGATAACGTACTATTAACTACAATTCATAGGTCAAAAGGTTTAGAATACCCAGTTGTATTTGTTTGTAATACTGGTAAAAAGTTTAATGAAGAAGATTTTAAAAATGATTTTTTAATAGATTCTAATTACGGTATAGCTTTTGATTTGTTTGATACTGAAAATAAATATAAGTATGAAACAATACCAATGATTGTATTAAAAGATAAGATGAAATTACTTATGTTATCAGAAGAATTAAGAATATTATATGTTGCACTAACAAGAGCTAGGGAAAAACTTATAATTACAGGAACCATAAATAACTTAAGTAAGTTTTTAAAGGACGCGTCTTATTTGATAGGAAATGAAAAACAAGTGGATAAAATGTATTTACAAAACTGTAATACTTATCTTAGTTTTATTTTATCTAGCTTATTAAAACATAAGAGTGCAAAAAATTTAAGAGATTATGCTAATATCGATTGTAAAACTTATATGCATGATGCTAAGTTTAGAATAAATATAGTAAATAAAAATGACATAAAGGAATACAAAGAATACAAAGAGATACAACAAGATTTAACAAACAAAGAAGAAAAAATAAAATATTATAATAATTTATATACTCTTATTCCAGAGCATCTTAGTGTATCTGATATAAAATCATTATCAAGTAATTATTTAAGAAAACCATATTTTTTAAATAGTAATATAAAAAGTACAAACAAAGGAACTTTATATCATAAAATATTTGAATTATTACCAATAAAAAAATATAGTATTAGTTCTTTAAAAGAAGAAATAGATAAATTAAATATACATGATGATGAGAAGAATTTAATTAACATAGAGAAAATATTTGCTTATCTAACAAGTGATTTATATGATATGATATTAAATAGTGATTTTGTATATAAAGAAAAACCAGTTTTATTTTATGCACCATCTAGTTATTATGATGATAAACTAAAAGAAGGTAATGTTCTTTTAGATGGAATTATAGATTTATTATTTATTAAAGATGATTGCTACTATATAGTTGATTATAAAACTGATAATGTTGAAGAGCTTGATGAACTTAAAAATCGTTATCAAGTTCAGCTTGATTTATATGAAATTGCGGTAAAAGAGACTTTAGGTGCTAAAAAAGTTAAAAAGTTCATATATTCTATAAAACTTAATAAGTTTATAGAGGTATAGGAGGGGTACTAGATGATCGATAATATATTTGAAATGATAGAACGTGAGAAAAAAAGACAACAAAACACGATAGAACTTATTGCATCAGAAAATTTTGTAAGTGAAAACGTACTTATTGCACAAGGAAGTATATTAACTAATAAGTATGCAGAAGGATATCCATCAAAAAGATATTATGGAGGATGTGAGTTTATTGACGAGATTGAAAAAATAGCTATTTCAAATGCAAAAAAATTATTTGGTGTAAAATATGCTAACGTTCAACCTCACTCAGGTTCTTCTGCTAACATGGCGGTTTATCGTAGTTTGTTAAAAAAAGGAGACAAAGTTCTTGGTATGGAGCTTAACTCTGGGGGGCATTTAACTCATGGTAGTCCACTTTCTTTTAGCGGAATGGATTATAAGTTTATATCTTATGATGTTGATCGTGAAACAGGTCAGATAAATTATGAAATGTTAAGAAAAATTGCGTTAAAAGAAAAACCTAAATTAATAGTTGCAGGAGCATCTGCTTATTCAAGAAAAATTGATTTTGCAGAGTTTAAGGATATTGCAAACGCCTGTGGTGCTTACCTTATGGTTGATATGGCTCACATTGCTGGTCTTGTAGCAGCAGGTCTTCATCAAAATCCATGCAAATACGCTGATGTAGTAACATCAACTACTCATAAAACGTTAAGAGGTCCTCGTGGTGGCATTATTCTAACCAATAATGAAGAACTTGCTAAAAAAATAGATAAAATGGTTTTTCCAGGTATTCAAGGTGGACCTTTAGAACATGTTATAGCAGCTAAAGCAGTTTGTTTTGCAGAAGCTATGACAACGGATTTTATAGATTATCAAAAGCAAGTTATAAAAAATGCAAAAGTTTTATGTGACGTATTAAAAATGGAAGGATTTAAAATAGTAACTAATGGTACTGATAATCATCTAATTTTAGTTGACGTTAAAAAGTCGGTTAACATGACTGGAAAAGAGGCGGAAAAATTACTAGAATCTATTGGAATAACATGTAATAAAAACATGATTCCGTATGATTCTACAACTCCATTTATAACAAGTGGGATAAGACTTGGAACAGCAGCTATGACAACTAGGGGATTTAAAGAACAAGATTTTGTTTTAGTAGCAAAAATAATTTCAGCTTGTCTTCATAATAGTGATGATTCAAGAATAATAAATGATTTAAAGTTAAGAGTTAAAGAATTATGTGATAAAAATCCAATATATGAGAAGGTGCATTATGAATAACATAATTGATGGAACAAAAGTTAGTATTGAAATAAGACAAGAAATAAAAAAAATAATAGAAGAAGAAAACATAACTCCAAAACTTGCTGTTATTCAAGTAGGTGATAATAAAGCTAGTGATGTTTATGTAAGAAATAAGAAAAAAGCTTGTTTAGACGTTGGAATAAATTTTGAACTAATAAAGTTTAATGATACTATATCCGAGGATTTAGTTATAAATGAAATAAAAAGGTTAAATAATGATATTAGTGTAAATGGTATATTAGTTCAATTACCACTTCCAACAGGTTTTGATGAGGGGAAAATAATAAACGTAATTGATCCTGTAAAAGACGTTGATGGACTAACATACCAAAACGTAGGTAACTTAGTATTAGAAAATGATTGCCTAGTACCATGTACTCCGCTTGGGGTAATGCAGTTACTAAAGTATTATAACGTTGATTTAACTTCTAAAAACGTATGTTTAGTTGGAAGAAGTAACTTGGTTGGAAAACCACTAATTCAGCTTTTATTAAAAGAAAACGCAACTTTAAGTATTTGCCATTCTAAGAGTTTGGATATTAAAAATTATACTAAAAATGCTGACGTTCTTATTGTAGCAGCAGGACATCCTAATTTAATTACCAAAGATATGGTAAAAGAAGGGGTAGTTGTAATAGATGTTGGAATAAATAAAGAAGGTAACGTTTTAAAAGGTGATGTTGATTTTGAAGGTGTAAGTAAAAAAGCGTCTTTAATAACTCCTGTGCCAGGTGGTGTTGGGCCAATGACCGTTGCTTGTCTTTTAAAGAACGTAGTAAAGGCATATAAGATTCAAAATTAATATGCATAGTTTATTAGATGATATCTTTATTAATAATATCCCAACACTTGATTTACATGGTGAAATAAGGTCTTCTGCAAGAGTATTAGTTAAAGAATTTATTTATGATAATTATGTTTTAAAAAATAATAGAATATTAATAATCCACGGGGTTGGAGAAGGCATAATAAAAAAAGAAGTACATAATGTTTTAAAAGAAAATAAAATGGTTGAAAGTTTTCATTTAAATCCATATAATCAAGGCTGTACGGTTGTTTATTTAAAAGAAAAAAGAAAGTAGTGTTGTGTATGGCTGATAATAATAAAATTTTTTTAAAAAAGGCAAAAGAATTTGCGGAAGAAAAAGGAATAGAAAAATTCAAACGAATATCATCACCAAAGTTTTCAGATGGAACTTTTATGGGAATATGGTTTGATAAAAGAAAAAAAGATATTTGTTCTTCTACTTTAGAAATATGCATTAGAATAACAAAGCAGTATAATGAATATCTTTATGGAATAGATAAAAAATTTGATGAAAAGTTAAAACTATTTGCAAATGAACAAAATTTGGATAAATTTAATTATAATAAGAAAACAATTAAATTTAATGATGGAAAACTTATGTATTTTTAGTTTATTAATTATGAGTTTTACATGATTTATTAAAAATAATTATAC
>CAMFOH010000051.1 GCA_945969495.1 uncultured Mollicutes bacterium | reverse complement strand
AAAAAAATATTGACCGGGGGGGGTAGTATGATATTATAAACATGTAAAATAAAGAAAGTAGAGGTAATAATTGTGGATAAAAAAAAGAATAAAATATTAATAGGATGTTTAACATTACTACTTGTGATGGCAGTTGGATATGCGTTATTTTCAGAAAACATAACAATAAATGGAACTGCAACAGCAAAAGGTGATTTTGAACTTACAACCTCTGTGGTTGATCTTAGTGAGTCTTGGGCAGAAGACTATGGTTTTTTAAATAGAGGTGCTATATCTAGTGGTATGGTAAGTAAACCATCAATTAGTGTTTCTGGTAACGTAGTAACATCAAGCGTAGAACTAGGAATGCCGGGTTCTTTTTATAATTTTGCAATTAAAATAGAAAATACTGGTACGATACCAGCTAAATTGGATTCTATAATTGATAAAACAAGAAATGTTCCGATATTAGATAGTTCTTTAGGAGAAAATGAAGTCTATGGAAATGATGGATACATAGTTCATCAAGACGAAAATAATCCAAGAGGTAATTTTATGTTTGCTGAACTTGGGACTGACTCTGGATACGTGGATGATTACACGTCTGATATAACTACTGGTGATAGGTGGTCTGAACAAGGGAACTTTAACACTGATATGTTAAAGGCAGTATTAGATCCCGGTGAGGAAGTATATTATTTTATCCATTATGGCTGGAGTTCGGGTTCTACAACTCCAGGAGAACCTCTAACATTAAACTGGTCTTTAGAATTTAATTATGAACAAGTAAAAGCTAACTAAAAAAGACTTTGTTAAAAGTCTTTTTTTCTTTTCATTATCCTAATTGGTTTTTCTGCTTTAAAGATTAAATCTCTATCAACGTAATTTGGAATTATTTTAGAGTTTTCTCCATCTACATCTACTGGATATTGAGGAAAATTATTATTAAAAGTAAGTTTTATTTTTTCTGCTTGTGCCAAAATAATATGATCCTTATAATTGGCAAGATTGACTCTGTTATGTAAAAAATCATTTACTATGGTTGCAATCATTTTTGAATTAATGTTTTTTAAAAGCAAAAGTTCTATTTTTCCATCATTTAATTTGACGTTATCATAAAGGTTTATTCCTGCAAAACCTTTGGTGTTTGATACTGCGCCTAATATAAATTCATCTCTTCCATACAAGTTTTCTGTTTGATAACTAATATCGTACTTAACTGGTTTTTTTACTATTTCTTTTCCCGCACATATAACATATCCTGCATACCCAAAATTCTTTTTAAGCTTAGGTGATGTAATAAAAGGAACATGTGCTAGATGTCCAAATACTGCTGTATAAGCGGCAATTTGACCATTTATGCTATACGTATCAAACATTTTTATTTCTCCATTTAAAATATCTTCAATTATTTTGTCAGGCTCTGTTTGTTTTACATCATAGTTTTTGGCCATATCATTTGTAGTACCAGTAGGTACATGTGCATATATACCTTTTTGTTTTACTTGTGATAATCCAGTATATGCTTCTTTTACTGTTCCATCTCCACCTAATGTTATTATTAGTGTATCCTTACGATCGTTTTCCTTTACCAAATCTATTACATTACCCTGATACATACTTTTTGCAAAAGATGGATTAAGGCCATAATCTTTAGCTGTCTTTGCTATTTTATTTAAACTATCTTCTTTAAACCCAGTAGACACCGGATTGTAAATTATAACACAATTTTTAACTTCTTTTTTAAACATAATTTCTCCTTTACACATTAATATATTATCATTTTTTTATAAAAAATAAAAATTTTTTTAATAAAAACGAGGGTTTATAAAATACTTGTATAACAATATAACTGAGGAGATGATAAAAATAAAAGAAAATTGCTTTGTAAATCAAACAACTAATAATGACTGTGGCTTAGCGTGCTTAACCATGATTTTAAAACATTATGGAATAAGGATTTCTTTGGAAGAATTAAAGAATGATTTTAAATCTAACGATGAAAAAATGAGTGTATATGACATAATTAAACTTTCTAAGCAAAAAGGTATTGAAGCTTATGGTTACAAAAAAGTTTCTTTGGAAGATACAAAGCCGCCTTGCATTATTCATTTAATTGATAATGAAAGACAACACTTTGTAGTTTTAATTAAAGTATTAAAAAATAAAGTTTTAATAGCTGATCCCGCTAGAAGAATAATGTATGTTGATAAAAATGATTTATTAAGAAAATATACCGGAGTAACAATTTTTTTCGAAAAGAAAAATAATGTTATTAAATCTATTTTAAAGAATAAAAAGATGATATTTAAATCTATTTGCTTTTCTTTATTGCTTACTTTTCTTAGTAGTGTTTTTTCGTTTATGATTCCCATAATCATAAATCTAATAAATAGTGGCAGAACTAATTATACCATTATTCTTATTATTTTATTTTTCTTACTTATAGGTATATTAAAAGATTTTATAAATTATTTTAAATCTATTTTTTCTGTTAAGTTTCAGTTATTTATTGATAAGTTTATTACAATCCCAACGATAAATAAAATTATCAGTCTTCCTCATATGTTTTATCATGATAATGGTTCTGGAAATTTAATTGCGAAGATAAATGATTTATCCTATATAAAAGATGCTATATTTAATTTTATCGAAGTTGCTATTATGAATTTTTTATTAATGTTTTTTAGTATTTTTATTATGTTTTTTACTAATTGGACTATTGCTTTAATTAATTTAAATCTTATTTTTATAACTTTTTTCATTAGTCATAAGTTTATTTTAAAGAATTTAAGTAAGTCATATGATTTGCAATATTTAAATGAAAAACTTAGTAATAATCTTACTGATATATTTAATTCTATTTTAACCATTAAGAATCTTGTTAAAGAAAAGTATTTTAAAAGGAAAATAGATATTTTATATAAAGAAGTTTTATTTAAATATAAAGATTTTATGATTTCTTATCAAAAAAAAGAGTTGCTGACTTCTATTTTAATCACTTTTTTCACTATCCAAGTACTTATAATTTTAGTAATAAAAAATTGTTCTTTAACGCAAATTTTATTTTTATTTTCAGCTCAAACAATACTTTCAGCATCGCTTTTAGAAATTAATAAACTTTTACCATTATATGCGGATTTTAAAAATGTCTATGCGAGGGTAAAAAACATAATGGATCAAAATGAACTTACTGATGAAAAAGATAATATTATTATAAATAATATAACGATTAAAAAACTAAATTATTATTACAATAATAAGAAGGTTTTAAACGATATTTCTCTTAATATTAATAAAGGTGACTGGATAATGATAAATGGTCCTATAGGAAGTGGAAAAACAACATTATTTAAGTTACTTTCTAAACAAATTTTTTATGCTGGTAATAATATTTTTATAAATGGTATTAATATTTGTGATATAAAAGAAGAAATAATTAGAAATTCAATTGTATATGTTGATCAAAAAATAAGGCTTACTAATGAAAGCATAAAAGATAACATCTTTATGGGGGATGAATTAGATGAAAAAGTAATTAAAACAGCGATGATTGATGATGTTTTAAAAGAAAAACATATAAGCTACAACTATGTAGTTGATAATACAAATTCTAATTTATCAGCAGGACAAGCAAGCAAAATAGCAATAGCACAAGCACTAAACACAAAAAGAAATTTTATAATATTAGATGAGACAACTAATAGTTTAGACGTTTTAAGTGAAGAAAAAATATTACGCAACATAAAGCAAAACTATAAGGATAAAACCCTTATATTAATTACCCATAGAAAATCTAATATTAAATATTTTAACAGAATCATAACTTTTGAAAATGGTAAAATAATAAAGTTCCAAAGGGGGTAAAAATGGAAAGATTAACAAATAAAGAATCAAAAGAAATAAAAGCTGGTGCTTCAGGTGGATGGATAGCAGCAGGTATAGTAGCAGGAATAACATTTTTGGTAGGCTTATTTGATGGTTTTACAAGACCAATAAGAAGTCGATAAAGAAATGAGAGTTTATGAAATTAACTAAAAAAGAGTCAAAAAATATAAGTGGAGGAGCTGGTATAACCGGAACCTTAATTAATTCTTTAATTAAAGGATTTACTACTTTTATGGACATAGGAAGATATTTTGGTAGTAGTATTAGAAGACTAATTGGTGGTAATTCTTGTCCAGTAAGGTAAAAGTAAAATTGTTTTATGGTAGATTTTTTTGATAATTTAATACGTTTTAATTAATAATCAAAAAAAACATTTATAAGAATCATAATTAATTTTCAAAAAATGATGGATTTTTATAAAAATCTGTCGTTTTTTGTTATAAATGAAGAAAAATATATTGTCATAAATCAAAACGGGTGCTATAATTACTAGTAGAAAAAAGGAGAGGGGGGAAGAAAAATGATAACCGTACCAGTAAAAAACGGAAACGTTGATGCGGCGTTGAAGAGGTTTAAGCAAAAAGTTGCAAAGAGTGGTCTCCCTTCAGAAGTTAAAAAGAAACAAGCTTTTGATAAACCTGGAGTTGAAAGAAGAAACGCTAAGAAAGAAGCAATCAAAAACAGTCGCAAGGCTGCTAGACGTGAAAGAAATGCTGCTTAATTTTTCTTTACTCATATTTATAAGTTGCTATTTTACATAGTAACTTTTTTTTTGCATAAAATTTAATGGTGATACATGTGAATATCAAAAGGATTATTAATGATTATGTAGAGTGTAATGAATTTGAAATAAAGATTATTGGTGGTAAAGTAAAAATTTATTATTATGATAAAATAGAACATTTTTCAAGTTATAAAATAATAGTTTTAAAAGATGGTGATAAATATACTATAGAAGGTAAAAATATGATTATAGAAACAATGTTTGAAGAAATGATTGTTATTTCTGGGAACATAAATAAAATAACGATAGGTAAAGAAAATGAATAAGGGATATGTAAAAATACGTGTTACTGGTAAAAACCCTAAATTATTTTTAAAACGTTATATAATAAATAAAATAAAATATGATAAATATAAAAA
>CAMFOH010000050.1 GCA_945969495.1 uncultured Mollicutes bacterium | reverse complement strand
TTTCAATAATATAAATTATAACATTTTAAAAGGACTTATTAAAGCCCTTAAAAATTGAACATTAACCACTCTGGTTTAACAATAAGTAAAATACCAATTATAAACATTAATATTCCACCTACAAGGTGAGAGTACTTAGTATATTTAGTTGATATACCAGTTAACTGCATAGTTTTTACTGCAATAGCAAAAATAATCAAATCATCAATCATGAAAAAGAAAATATAAATTATTATATAAATCCAGTACTGAATAGCACTTAAATCGTTCATTGCAAGTAAGCTAGTAAATATAACCGGAAGTCCTGCAGAACATGCAAGTTCTATTAAATTAACCGATATTGCTAATAATATAACACCGATTATGGCCATAATAAATGATTTTTCATGAGTAAATTTTTTTATTTTAGAAAATACTTTCTTTCTTTTTTTTGCATCTACAACATCACATCCATCATCTTTTCCTAAGGAGTTAGCAAAACTATTTAAATTTATTGCACCACCTATTATTGCAACAATTGCAATCATTATTCTTACAAGTACAACTCCACTAATCATCTTTGCAAAGGAAAGCCACGATACCATAAATGCCATATATACAAATGCTGAAGTAACTAAGAATGTAAGACCTAAAGCCCATAATCTCTTTTTATCTTTCATGCCTATTAGTGTACTTATTAAAAATAGTAATACCCACATGGCACACGGATTAAATCCATCTATTATTCCTATTAAAATTGACACTAAAGGAAGAGAAAAACTTTTTAAATTTACTTTTCCTATAAAAGGTAGTTTAATCGTATAATTTGTTTCATATTCCTTATTATCATTATTTTTACTTACCTTTGTTTTTCCCTTAACCACACCAAGTTCAATTCCAACTTCATCAATAAAATCATCTTTAGAAGCTTGTTTTATGTGATACCTATATGTTTCATCTGTTACACCACTAGAATACCCAAAAATTGCGGTATTATCAATAATAGCAAATGGTACTCCACGTACGTTAACATCTAAGAATGAAGCTATATCATTCATTAATTTCATGTTTTCAGAGTCATTCCAAACTTCGTATTTATATATCTTTAAATCATACTTTTCTTTAATACTATCTAAGTATTTTATAGCCTCCTCACAATGAGGACACGTTTTACCATAAAACATATAAACATTAACACTTTTAGCACTCACATTAAAATTAAAAGCAAAAAAAGTAACAAACATAAATAAAATACTAACTAATGTTTTTCTAATCCACTTCATACTATCTTTCCTTTAAAAAATCCAATATTTCTTCCTTTTTTTTCTCACCAACAAGACGTTTAATCTCATTATTTTGATCATCTAACATTATAATAACTGGTAGTTTATCACCAACATCATATTTAATAACTTCTTCTTCATTTAAATCATAATCATACTCTATGATATCAAGTTCTGGTTGCTTTTTTAAAACTTCATTCCATATCGGTCTTTGTACTAAACACCCTGGGCACCATACGGCATTAAACTTTAATATTTTCATCTTTATTTACTCTCCTATAACACTCATCAAATATTTTCATAAATTTTTTTATTTCTCTTTTTGAAGTAACATATGATAAACTTATTCTCACACTATTTTTTGCCCGATACTCATCATTATATATTGCGCTTACAGATTTTGATAACGAATCAGCACTACTACATGCACTTTTAGTTGAAAGGTATACTTTATTTTTATTTAATAACTGAACAAATTTATCAGCGTTATCGCAACTAAAATTTATTATTTGACTTACACTATTTTTAGTTGAATTAATCTTTATATTACTATAAGACGCTAAAAACTTTTTTAAATCATTATTCAATTTATTAATATATTTTTCTTTAACGTAAAAATCTTTATATGCCAATGATAAAGCTTTTTCTAGTGATAAAATTAATTCTAAAGTAGGAGTACCACTTCTATACTTAGTAGTTGATGCTCCTCCATCAATAAGTGGTATTAACTTAACATTTTTCTTCTTTAACAAGCATCCAATCCCTTTTATCCCAAAAAACTTATGAGCAGAAAAACTAACTAAGTCTACACCATCTAATTCAAGTGTGGTTTTACCTACCATTTGGGTTGCATCAACATGAAAGTAACAATTTGGATATTCTTTTAAAACTTCTAATATAGCTTTAATATTTTGTTTTATACCAAGTTCACTATCAACACCAACGATAGAAACTAATACCGTATCATCCCTAATTATGCTTTTTAGATGGTCTACGTCTATTAATCCACTTGATTTTAGATTAACAAAACTAACTTCGTACCCATCAGAGCATAAACGGTTTATTGGTGCAACAACTGATGAATGTTCCATTTTCGTCGTAATAATATGCTTTCCTTTATTTGCTTTACAAAGACCTTTTATTGCTAAATTATTAGCCTCACTAGCTCCAGAAGTATATATTATTTCATAGTCTTTTATTCCTAAAATATTAGCTATATTTAAAGTTGCATCACTAATTTCTTTTTTTGCCTTCACACCTAAATAATGAGATGAATTAGGATTACCATGATATTTTTTGCATGCTTTATTAAATGTTTTTAATACCTTGGAATTTGGAAAAGTAGTTGCAGAATAATCTAAATATATCACTATCATCACCTATTCAATTATAACATTCATATTAAAAAAAGCAAAGAGATGGTCTTTACTTTTCTATTAACTTCCCATTTTCTAGTTTTATCTTTACGTCTGCTACTTTTTCTACATCCTTTGAATGAGTTACAATTATAACGCATTTATTTTCATTCGTTGCTAAGTCTTTTAAAATTTTTATTATCTCTTTTCCAGTTTTTGAATCTAAATTACCGGTTGGTTCATCTGCTAATATTAAATCAGGTGAAGTTGCTAATGCTCTTGCAATGGCAACCCTTTGTTGTTCTCCGCCTGATAACTTATTAACATACCTTGTTTGTTTACTTCCACTAATTCCAACTTTTTCAAGTAATTCTTTTGCATATTCTTTAGCCTTTTTCTTATTTTTTTCCTTTCCGGAATGATTGTCTATATCCATAGCAACAATTACGTTTTCTAAAGCAGTTAAATAATTTATTAAGTTGTAACTTTCAAATACTATCGACATATCATCATTACGATATTTAGTAAGACCAATTTTTAAAATATCATTATCATGATAATAAACAGTGCCACTAGTTGACGTATCAAGACCTGCAATAATTGATAAAAAAGTTGTTTTACCACTTCCAGATTCACCAACAATAGTATATACTTTACCTTTATCAAATGCATAACTTATATTATCCAAAATCGCTCTTACGTTTTCACCATCTTGATATTGTTTACATAAATCTTTTACTCTAAGTACGTTCATATTATCATCCTTTCTACCTATCAAGCATTATTTCCTTAGGATTTAATTTTAATACGAATACTGCTTGTACGATATTTCCTACTATTATTATCAACAACCCTACACCAAATAATGATAAAACACTAAATGGCGTTAGAGTAACAGTAAGCTCATCAATTGTTTCAACATCTAAATTAGAAGTGTCTGGTTTACTCATATTAAACTTACCTCTACCACCAAAATTACCATAATTATTATTTTCACCATTATTACTTCTCATCTCAGTTGATACATTATTCATATCTATTATTTGTGTATTTGATGATTCATTATTTAATAAATAATTAGTTATTTTTTGAGCAAATATACTAGTAGTAATAGTAGATAGTGCAAACGATACAATGCCAATTATTATAACTTCAGATACTAATTGAAAAAGTATTTTTGGCTTTGATTCACCCAATGAAAGTAAAACACCAATTTCATACTTCCTATCTTTAATTGTAAGCATAGAAAGAAGCATTATTATAAATGCACCCGCAATTACCACAACAATAACTAGTATTTTTGCGGTTGAAGCTACGCTTTGGATGTTCCCAACCATCTTTTGATATGCTTCGTTATCAATTGATAATGATCTATAAGTCAAATCAATACCTTCCATATTCTCTACTTCTTGTATAAAGGCATCCGAATTATCAGGATCATCAATTATAAATGTTACACTTTCAACTGTATATCCGTTTTCTATAAGTTCTGATTTTTCTTCGTCTGATAGTCCATTTTCTTGCGTTTTAAGAATTGACATATAAGGAGCATACATGGTATTTTCCACGTTATTCATAGACATTCCAAAATTATTATCAGATAATTCAGTTTCATTACTACTTTCATATATTCCAACTATTGTATAAGTAGTCTGTATGTTTGATGTAACATCAGTTTGTGATGAAAAGGCTTTACCACGTTTCATTTCAATTTTTTCTATTGTAATAGAATCCCCAACATTTAAGCCATTTAATTGGGCTAATTTCCTTTCTATAATAATTACATTTTCACCATTAGCAATTTGTTCAGAAGTAAAGAAACTACCTTCAGATAAAGTATTAGTACTATTAATCACATCAGTTTCATCAGATACACCAGTAATTTGTAAACTAGCCATATTCATGTTTTTATTATTTGGTGTATCATAATTTTCATCAGCATTTTGATTTGATGATTCTTCACTTGATGATAAACTATACTCATCAAAGTCCACTGGATTACCAGTATATGATATACTATACTTATAACTTTTAACATATTTACTATTTTCTTTAATTGTTTCTACTTCTTTAGTTGTTAAATTGGTATAATCATCTGGTAAAGTAAGATTTCCAGGATTAAAACCACCATTATAATTATTACTCATAGCATCCTCTATTACGGATGAAGTATCAGACTTGTATATTATATTAGATCCAAGCTTATTTTTAGCAACCTTAAAAGTTTTATTAGCGGCACTATTTATAAGTAGCCCTGTTAAAACAAGGGTTGCAACAATAAATAATATTACACCTATAGTTATTGATTTTCCCTTTTTTCTAGTTATATAATACAAGCTTCTTTTTAAAATATACATATTTTTTTCTCTCTTTCGAATTAAGTATATTTTAAAATTAAGGCAAAA
>CAMFOH010000049.1 GCA_945969495.1 uncultured Mollicutes bacterium | reverse complement strand
TATACTTTGTGGTAACTTTAGGCCTTCGGCGCTGGTTAAACCACTTAAATATAAAGATCCAACTATACTTTGTGGTAACTCTAAGCCTGCCACACTGGTTAAACTTCTTAAATCTAAACTACCATAATATAAAATAGTATCTTTAGTTAATTCATACTCTTTTAAAGCAATTCTGCTTTCATCACAATCAAATATTAAAGCTAAATCTTTCTTTTTTCTTCCTCTTTCGTTTTTGATTTCCTCAATTCTTGGATCTTCTTCATAGCCAAATCCCTTTATTTTGTCATTGATTTCATATAAGAAAGTTAGTTCTTCTTTACTTAATTCTTCTTTATTTTGATGTTTCTTATATATTTTGGTTAGTTCTTTCATATCACTAACTTTTTTATAGTATTCTTCTTTATCTGGAAATTCTTTTAGTTTTTCTTCTAATACTTCTTCCATTTCAGACTCGATATTTTGATCTTTGGCTACCCCTCTTATTTCTCCTATTTTATTTTCTTCCATTCTTATTGCTATTCTTGGTACTTTATATTCATTATTTTCATCTAACGTATAATAGACATAAAAATCTCCAGCTTGTAATTGAGTTTTCGCTGTACTCTCTCCTGCTGTACACCATCCTGTATTATATCCTTGTAGTGACCTAACTAATTCCATATGATTACTACCTTGATTATATTTTTTCCATTGCCCAATATTTCTTTTTACTATATTTTTATTATCATTTAATACTTTTGTTAATATATATGTATATATTTTAGAAAATGATCCTGTTTTTACTAATACTTCTAAATCCTTATCTGATATTTCTTCTTTTTCTAACATTCTTGTTACTAAGTCTATTGACATGGCTAGGGCTTCTCTATTTAAATCACAAAAAGGCGCCACTGTATTTTTGGTTCTTTTTGTAAAAGTTCCTTCTTTTTTATCATATGTACCTAGTTTTAACATTCCTTGAAAGGCCCAATATTTTGCCCAAAATGGATATACTTTCGCATCTTCACTTAAAAAGTAATCTAACCATACATCTAAGCTTCTTTTTTGATTTTCAATAACTTCTTGTTGTAATTCTTGTTTTTGACTTTCAGTTATTTTTATATGTCCTAATCCTCTTTCTAATGCAATTTCTTCTTGATGATGATAGTAACTTTCTGGTATATCTTCTTTTTTAATTACATATTTATCATAATACATTTTCTTTAAAAATGCTTTATGTCTTCCTGTTTCTCCTATTTTAGTATGAATACTTTCTAGTTTTTTTAAATAATCTTTTATATTATTAAATTTATCATACTTATTTCCTGTACTATGATGTAGAACTTGCTCATCCAAATATAAATCTTTATATAGTCGATCAATTAATTTTATTGCTTCTTTTTCCATATTATCATCTTCCTAGTTCTAATTATATCATTTTTAAAAAGAAAAAAACCATTTTCATGGTTTTTTATTATTTGTTTACAGCGTCTTTTAACTTAGAACCAGCTTTGAATGTAACTGCAGTTCTTGCAGCAATCTTAACTGTTTCACCAGTTCTTGGGTTACGTCCTTCTCTAGCTTCTCTTTTTGAAGTTGCAAAAGTTCCGAATCCTACTAAAGAAACTTTTTCACCCTTCTTTAAAGCTTCAGTTACACTTTCCATAGTTGCATCTAAAGCACGTGCTGCATCAGCTTTTGTTAAACCAGCTTTTTCAGCGATCATTTCTACTAATTGTTGTTTTGACATAATAAACCTCCATATTTATGTTCATTTATAAGCTATCTTGCTTACAATATAAGATTACCATTTTTAAAAAAATATTTCAAGTATTTTGATAATAAAAATGTTATTTTTTGCTTATTTTTCAATGGTTTTATCACTTTTTAATACAAGTTCTACAACAAGTCTTTTATTTTTATTATTTTTTACGCACGTAACTAATAATAGTTTCTTAGAATAATTCTCTTTTTTTAATATATAAGTATTCTTTTTTGAAATATTATAAGTACGTGTAATACTATATTTATATATTTTATTATTATATTCCAAATATGCTACATCACCAACTGGTAATTCATCTAACCTATTAAAATAAGTTCCTTTACCCATACCAGAATGCCCAAATATTATAATTTTATCATTTGGATTAAATTCCCTATAATATACTAGCGAAGAATTCAAATTACTGAAATTTTTGCTAGCTTTTATAACTTTAGTTGATAAATTTATCTTAGGTATTTTTAACATTATTAAATTAGCATATGATACACTTTTTGTTTCATAAATATACTCATTATCTTTATTTTGTATAGAAAAATTAATAATATAAATAGATACAAAAAAGTAAAATATCAATATTGAAAATTTAAATAATTTTTTTCTCATAATAATAAATAATACCTAATGATAAAATAAGAATCATATATGATATATTATAAGTTTTACCTGTATTAGGCAATTCTTCTATTACTTCTTCATTTTCTTCTATTTTTTCCTCTTCTAATCTATGATTAATAATGGTTATGTATTGACCTTCTCTTGCATCTAATACCTCTATTACTCTATCAGGAGCAATATCTATCCCATCTTTTTTAGTAAGCTGTTTTAACACATATTTACCATATGGTAATACTAATTCTATTATTCCATCTTTATCAGTTACATAAGTATTTATTAAAGTGCCATCATCATAATAAAGCCCAAATTCTATGTCTTTTTCTGGAATCATAATACCATCTTTATTATCATCTAAAACTTTTTTTATGACTATTTTATTTTCTATTATCTTTTCATATGAATCAATAGTAGCTTCTAACCTTGTTGTTGCAACATAAGTTTCATATCTTGATATATCACGATTATATCCTAAACTTTCTTTAGTTTCCTTTATAACGTATGTTCCTTTAGACAAATTATTAAAGGTAGCTATTCCATTTTCATCAGTTTTTTTAATATCAATAACGTTTCCTTTTTTATCATATAGTGTGTATTCTGCACCTTTTAAAGAAGCATATTTTGAAGAGGAAACTTTAGAATTTGTAACTTTATCAATCTTATTAACTATTATTTTTCCATACTCTTGTTTAATATCATAATTTTTACTATAATCATAGGCATATTCAAAACTGCCAATTGTTTGATAACCATTTTTATAATAAAACTTAGCTTTTTTACCATTTTGTTTTCTTCTTAAAGTAAAGTTATTATCATTTTCTTTTACTTTAATTGTAATTTTATTTCCATCTTTTTTTACACTATTATTTCCTGTTACTTCATAACCTACTAAAACATTATTTAAATCTTCTAAATTAAATTCATCACAAACGATATACTTATTTTTAAAATTAAATTTAGGGCTTATTTCATATGTATTAACTAACCTTAATATTTCTTCTTTATAAGATTCAATATTTATTATATTACCGCCTTCTTTACTATCAGACCACCATACGTTCTCAACGCCCATTAATCGCCAAATAAGTTCTTGAGTTGCCATGTAATATTCTTTAATAGTATGGTTCTCATAACCATAGCCATAGTACCCAATTAAGCTTAATCTTTTTACATCTACATTCTTAAGATTAGTGATATTAATATCGTCAGTCGAGTTGTACATCGAACCTTTATCAGCAGTAATTCCAGGTTCAATACAATAGGCTACTTTCCCATCAGCGGTTATCATTGCAAGGTTTGTTACGTGATCACTTCCGTTTCTATATTGATGGGCAAAAATACTTCTATCTAAATTCCAATCAATATAACTATCCATATTAGCCGCACTAACCTTCATAAAAGGCAAAATAAGCATAATAGTTAAAAGCACAACCAAAACCCTCTTTTTCATCTTTTCATTCTTCCTTTTTTATAATTGTTCATATTATTTTTATATAGCATTTTTTCAGTCCTTTCATTAATAATATTTGTTTGTTTTTTATATTTTTAAGTTTAATTCATTCATTTCCTCCTTTCATATAAATTGTTAGGCAATATTTTACACAGAAATCCTGTCAATATTTGATGATTTATGTAAATTATAATTTTTATTAATAAAAAAAGTTAAAGTATTTGCTACTCTAACTTTATTTTTTATTATTTATTAATATTTTCTAACTGTGATTTACTAATATCAGTTACTTCAGATATTGTTTCAAAGGGCATACCCATATCAATCATTTTTTTAGCTATTTCTATTTTGCCTTCTTTGATACCTTCTTTGATACCTTCTTTGATACCTTCTTTGATACCTTCTCTGATGCCTTGAGCTTTGCCTTCTTTCTTACCCTCTATCTTTCCAGTTTCTATGCCTTCTTTTTTACCTCTATTCCATCCATCTTCTAAAGCATCCTCTATTAATGAATTTCTTACTCTTCTTTCATGTTCTTCTCTATCATATATACCATTTAACTCTTCATCTCTGCTTATTTCTACTATCTTTTTTCCTACTGGTCTTAATTCCATATTCGCATCTATTAATTTTTGCAATTCTTCGTCTCTTTCTTCCACTAATATCACCAACTTTCTTACTAACTCATCTTTTTCCCTTTTATTATAATACTTTTCTTTTACGTTTGGAAGTATTACGTGATAACTTTCTAGAGAAACCCCTTCTTTTAATCCTGTTTCATCCATCATCTCAAACTTTATTATTATTCTTTCATCATTATATTTATTAAAGTTATCAAAGTTTATTTGTATTACTTTTTTTAATTCATTATAACTTTCCCCTACCAAGTTACTTTTTAATTTTGCAATGTATTCGAAGTTTCTATCTACTAATCTTCTATAATAACTCCCATTCATTTCCAAATTTATTACGTTATCTTTTACCTCTACTACCAAATCACTTATCTTTTTGCTTTCGCTTATTCCACTTACCTGGTGTTCAGCATTCTTAAACGTCATATCCTTTTTTAAATTTTCTTTAGGAAGACCTGTTATACTTGATATTATATCAACCAAGTAGTCTCTTGCTTCATCACTTGTTAATACTGCTTTAAACATCCTATCATTTGTCATTGGTATTATTCGTTGTTTTTGTTCAATCATGTTATCATGTTC
>CAMFOH010000048.1 GCA_945969495.1 uncultured Mollicutes bacterium | reverse complement strand
GAAAGTAAGTTAAGAGAAGTATTAAATGAACTTAATGTTGATTACTTTGAAGCCGTTGGGGAAGCTGCGTTTTATGGCCCTAAGTTAGATGTTGAGGTAAAACCTGCGGTAGGGCCTGAGGTGACTTTGTCTACTTGTCAGCTAGATTTCTTACTTCCAAGAAGATTTGATTTATCATATATAGATAGTAATGGAGAAAAACAAACTCCAGTAGTACTTCATAGAGCTATATTTGGAACTTTTGATAGGTTTACTGCATTTTTAATTGAAGAAACAAAAGGGGCATTTCCAACTTGGCTTGCACCAGTACAAGTAAATGTAATACCTGTTAATAATAATTATCATTTACAGTATGCAAACGAAATATATAGCATGTTAAAAGAAAATAATATTAGGGTAGAATTAGATGATAGAGAAGAGAAAATGGGATATAAAATAAGAGAGTCACAAACTAAGAAGATTCCAATAACTTTAATTCTTGGAGATAAAGAAAAAGACGAAGGATTAGTAAGCTATAGAAGGCATGGTTCTGATAAAACTTATTCTGTTGAAAAAAATATGTTTATAGAATTACTACTTAATGAAATAAGAGATAAGAGAATTAAAAATCAGGAATAATTTATTCCTGATTTTTTATTATCTATAAAGTAAGGTGATCTTTCTTCCTTTTGATTCAATAAAACCTTCTTCTTTTAAATATTTAAGTTCCCTTGACATTGCTGATCTATCAACTGCTAAATAATCTGCTAGATCAGTTAAACTAAAAGGTAAATAAATATTTTTAGTACCATGTTTTTTTCTATATATATTAAAATATTCTAATAGTTTATCTCTAATTGTTTTTTTTGTTAGTACTTCTATTCTTTCGTTTTTTTGCTCTATTACATTATTTGTTATTGAAAGTAAGTTTTTTATAAACTGATTATAGTATGAGTAATTGTTATTTTCTGATTCTAGTATGCGATCATAATCGATTATTAAAACTTTTGTTTCATCTTTGGTAATCATTTCGCATTCGTCACTAGAAAGAGAAGATATTACCGTACCAAAAATTGACTCTTCTTCTAATTCTTCAATAATTGTTCTGTTTCCGTTGTAATCAGTTCTTATTATTTGTGCTGAACCTTCTAATATAATACCGATGATATTCTCTTTAACGGTTGATAACATTATTGTATTTTTAGGAAAACTTAATATGCTTGACTCTAGCAACTTTAATAATTTATTTTGTTGGTTTACATTTATTTTGTTAAATAGTTTATGCATTTTACACCTCTTATTAAAATAATATCATTTTTTTTAAAATGTTGCAATTGCAACAATGATAAAAATATAATTGTGGTATATTTGACTTGTAAGATAAAATACGAGAAGGAGTATATAATATGAAAATAATTAAAAGAGATGGACACGTAGTAGATTATTGCCCAGAAAAAATTGAAATTGCTATAAAAAAAGCTAATAATGAGGTTCAAGAAGAAGATAGAGTAACAGATACTCAAATAAAGAACATTATTAAATATATAGAGGGTTTAAAGAAAAAAAGAATGCTTGTAGAAGATATACAAGATATCATTGAAATGAGGCTTATGGCACTTAATAAATTTGCTTTAGCTAAAGAATATATTACATATAGATACACAAGAGAATTAGTTAGAAAAAGTAACACTACTGACTTATCAATTAAAGAATTAATTGATGGGGAAAGTGATTATTGGAATACGGAAAACTCTAATAAAAACGCTAAGGTTGTTACTACTCAAAGAGATTATATAGCGGGTATTACTTCAACTGATATAACAAGGAGATTTTTACTTCCAGAAGATGTTGTAAAAGCACATGATGAAGGAATAATACATTTTCATGATATGGATTATTTTGCGCAGAATGCCCTTCATAACTGTGATTTAATTAACTTAGAAGATATGCTTCAAAATGGCACTAACATAAATGGCGTTATGATTGAAAAGCCACATAGATTCTTAACTGCTATGACAATTGCAACCCAATTAATTACTGCTGTTAATTCAAGTCAGTATGGTGGTGCAACAATTACTATGACTCATCTAGCACCATTTGTAAGGGAAAGTTATAATAGATTTTTAGATAAGTATAAGAAAAGAAAATTTAATAAAGCTGATTGTGAGAAATATGCTAAAGAAGATTTAGCTAAGGAAATAACTGATGGTGTTCAAACTTTTCAATATCAAATTAATTCTATGACTACAACAAATGGGCAAGCTCCTTTCTTATCAGTATGTTTATACTTAGGTGAAACAGAAGAATATAAAGAAGAACTTGCCATGATTATTGAAGAAGTATTAAAACAACGTACGCAAGGTATGAAAAACGAAAAGGGTGTTTATATTACTCCTGCTTTTCCTAAACTTTTATACGTACTTGAAGAAGATAACATACACAAAGATAGTAAATATTATTACTTAACTGAGCTTGCTGCAAAATGTACTGCAAAAAGAATGGTTCCAGATTATATTTCTGAAAAAGTAATGAAAGAGTTAAAGATAGATAAAAATGGTAATGGTCAGTGTTATCCATGCATGGGATGCCGTTCTTTCTTAACTCCTTATGTTGATGAAAATGGAAATCCAAAATACTATGGTAGATTTAATCAAGGTGTTGTTTCTATTAACTTAGTAGATATTGCTTTATCATCAGATAAGGACATGGATTTATTCTGGAAGTTAATGGATGAAAGATTAGAGTTATGTCATAGAGCACTACAAGCAAGACATAAAAGATTGTCTAAAGTAACAAGCGATGTAGCACCAATTTTATGGCAACATGGAGCACTTGCAAGGTTAGGTAAGGGTGAGTCTATTCATGAATTATTACATCATGGATATTCAACTATTTCTTTAGGATATGCAGGTCTTTATGAATGTGTTAAATTTATGACTGGTCACTCTCACACTGATAATGGAAAAGGAAAAGAGTTTGGCCTTGAAGTAATGCAAAAGTTAAATGATAAGTGCAGAGAATGGAAAGAAAAAGAAGACATTGACTATAGTGTTTATGGTACTCCAATTGAGTCTACCACTTATAAATTTGCTAAATGCTTAAGAGAACGTTTTGGTAAAATTAAAGGTATTACTGATAGGGATTATATCACTAACTCATACCATGTTCCTGTATTTGAAGAAATTGATGCATTTACAAAATTAAAATTAGAAAGTGAATTTCAAAAGCTTTCACCAGGTGGTGCAATAAGTTATATTGAAACTCCAAACTTAACTAATAACTTAGATGCGGTAATGGAAGTAATTAAATTCATATATGACAACATCATGTATGCTGAATTAAATACAAAATCAGATTATTGCCAAGAATGTGGATATGAAGGAGAAATTTTATTGGATGATGATTTAGAATGGTATTGTCCAAATTGTGGTAATAGAGATCATGATAAGTTAAATGTTGCAAGACGTACTTGTGGATACATTGGAACTAATTTCTGGAATAAAGGAAGAACTCAAGAAATAAAAGAAAGAGTAATACATATTGATAATAAGGATGCGGATCTTTAATTATGAGATATAGTAAGATAAGAAAAATGGACATATCAAATGGTCCTGGAGTTAGGGTGTCAGTCTTCATGCAAGGCTGCACCTTTAACTGTAAGAATTGTTTTAATCCTGAAACGCATGATTTTAATGAGGGTAAAGAATTTAATGATGATGTAATTGATAAGATAATTGAATTATGTAATAAAGATTATGTAGTAGGTTTATCTATTTTAGGTGGAGAACCTATGCATGCTAAAAACATTGACGGAACAACTAAACTTGCTAAAGCTTTTAAGGAAAAATACCCTGATAAAACAATTTGGGCTTGGACTGGTTTTTTGTTTGATAAAGATTTAAAAGATAAGGAAGTTATGAAGTATATTGATGTTTTAGTTGATGGAAGGTATAAAGATGAACTTCATGATTTTAGATTGAAATGGAGAGGTTCTTCAAATCAAAGGGTAATAGATGTACAAAAGTCATTAAAACAAAATAAAATAGTTTTAATAGAAGATGAAGAATTGATTGGAGTATAAAATGATTAATAAGGAAAAAATAAATATAAAAAAACTATCTAATGATGCAAAGATACCAACTTATGGTACCGATTATGCAGCAGGTTGTGACCTATATGCTTGCTCGGGTGAAAAAATAAGTTTTGAACCAGGTGAAACAAAGCTTATTAAAACTGGCATAGCAATGGAAATACCCGAAGGGTATGCTGGTTTAATATATGCAAGAAGTGGTTTAGCAACTAAAAGAGGACTTGCACCCGCTAATAAAGTTGGTGTAATAGACTCAGATTATCGTGGAGAAATAATGGTTGCACTTCATAATCATACTAATGAAATAAAAGAAATAGAAGCTTATGAAAGAATTGCACAATTAGTTATAACACCATATGTAAAAGCATGTTTTAATGAAGTTGATGAGTTAAACGAAACCATAAGAGGTAATGGTGGTTTTGGTTCAACTGGTAAAAAGTAAAGGAAACGTAAATGTTTCTTTTTTATTTTGGATAAAATTGACTAAAAATTATCATAATGTTAATATTAAAATAGGTGATAATAATGAAAAATAAAAAAGGTTTTACTTTAATTGAATTACTTGCAGTAATTGTAATACTTGGAATCATAATGACTATAGCAACAACGGCAGTTATTAAAAACATTAATGATTCTAAAACAAAGGCAAAATATATAGCAGCGAAGGAAATAACCACTATTGGTTCAGCTTATTTGTCTTCTAATACTAGTGAAGATGGTTGCGTATCAGTTATTACATTAATTAACGAAGGCTATTTAGAAAAAGATACAACAAATCCTAGAACAGGAGAAAATGGTTCTTTTGAGGAAGGTGATATGATTTGTAAATCTTCATATGATGCACAGACAATATACGAAAGTAATAATAATGAATATCATTTTGAGGGGTATAAATATGTATTAGCATCTTATAATAGTACTAAAGAAGAACTTATAGGTGATGTAAATCAAGACGGGAAATTAACCAAAGAAGATGCTGAATTAATTTTAAAGTTTGCAACAAGCGAAAAAACACCAACGGAAA
>CAMFOH010000047.1 GCA_945969495.1 uncultured Mollicutes bacterium | reverse complement strand
TTCTAATTTATATAGAGATAGTTACTAAAGCAGTTATTGGAAAAGGGAAGAAGTACTTTAAAAATAGTTATAATCTTTTAGCAGAAAATAATGCTAATACAATATTAGGTTGTTGGGTAATTAATCATGAATTTAAAGGCACTGTTAGTGGTGATAAAGTAGTGATTGATGGTAATTTTGATATTAACATATGGTATTCTTATGATGATGATAAAAAAACAGCAGTTGCAAGCAAAAATATATCATATAGTGAAACCGTTAATGTTAAAACGAAAACAGGAACTTCATTATCTGGAAGTGATATAATCGTAAGAGCGCTTAAACAGCCAAGTTGTAGTAACGTAAAAGTAAAAGATGACGTTATAGAATTTGATATAGAAAAGGAACTTGGAATAGAAGTAGTAAATGACGAAAAGGTAAAAATTGCAATTGAAGAAGATGAGGAACCATGGGATACGATTGATGATGAAGAAGAAGTGGTAGAAAAAACAATTGATGAAGAAGTTAAAGAGGATTTTATTTAGAATCCTTTTTAATTTTAAAAAAATAACTTGTTAACAAAAATAGTTGACACTATTATTTTGCTGTGTTAAAATTATTATGTAATGAAGGAGGAAAAACATATATGGCAGTTAAATTAAGATTAAAAAGAATGGGAGCTAAAAAACAACCATTTTATCGTATAGTTGCAGCAGATTCAAGAAGCCCAAGAGATGGACGTTTTATTGAAACTATTGGTACTTATAATCCTTTAGTAACACCAGTAGAAACAAAAATTGATGAAGAAGTAGCAATGAAATGGTTAAGAAATGGAGCAACTCCTACTGATACCGTTAAAAATATTTTTTCTAAAGCTGGTATAATGACTAGATTTGCTAACGAAAAACAAGGTAAGTAATTATGAAATTAGTTGAATTAACAGAAATGATTGTAAAAGAACTTGTAACTGATCCAGAATCTATAACTGTTAAAGAATTCCCAAGTGAAGAAGAAAATACTATAATTATTCAAGTTATGGTACCAGAAGATCAAATGGGAAGGGTAATTGGAAAAGAAGGTAAAATGGCTAAAGCACTTAGAACCATAGTACAAGCAAGTTCATACATAAATGATAATAAAAGAGTAAATATTAATATAGACTCATACTAAAGAGCATTAAAAATGCTTTTTTTTCTTGACATTTTGTTATCCACAAGGCTAAAAAAATTGACTTAGTGGTGAGTAAATGCTATTATAAACATGTATAAAGTAAAGGTAAGGAGGAGTATTTGTGGATAAAACAAGAAATAAAATATTTGTAGGATGCTTAGCACTTCTTTTAGTAATGGTAGCAGGTTATGCATTATTTAGCCAAAATTTAACAATAAATGGAACAGCAAAAGCACAAGGTGATTTTTCTGTTACTGCAACATGTCAAGCAGGAATACCAGCAAACTTAGTTACAAGTGTTAAATCAATGATTGATACTGGTTGGATAGATGAAAATGGATATTATGACGATTCATGTACTGTAAGTGGTAATATTATAAATTATCAAGCAAGTTTTAAATATCCAGGAGCAAGAAGATATTTTGTAGTAAAAGTAAAAAATACAGGAAGTATTACTGCAATTCAACCATATGAAAATGGTGATAATGGTAGTTTGAATGGCAAAGAAGTATGCATAGATCATAATAATAACGATATATATGACTCAGATGAATGCTATACTGATTCATCAAGTTTACAACTTGGAATGGATATATTTGATGCGGATTTTATAAGTTTTCCTATTGCAATAGAAAATAAGGATGGAACAATAACTACATATATTGATATGACAAATATGACTGAGGAAGAATTATACTCTAAGTATTTTGTTTTAGATGAGGATGGTTTAAATCATGCATTTAAATTAGAACCAGGTGAGTCAGCATACTTTTTAGCAAGTCTTGGATTAGATCCTGAAACTGGTACAGATAATGGTGGAAAATTTATGCTAAAATTAAAAGCTTCAGCAACATTAACATATAAACAGCCAACAGCAAAGTAGTGATAATTCACTACTTTTTTTTGTAAACGTATTTAATTTATTAATAAATTTAATTGTTAAAATATATTAAATGTATTATAATATTATTGTTAGGATGTGATTATATGAAGAAAAGAGTTATAAGTGCTATAGTAGCTCTTGTTATATTTATTCCACTAATTATTTTAGGTGGTATGTGGTTTAAGGTTGCTGCTACCGTTTTAGCGGTACTTGGTATGAGAGAGTTTTTAAATTTATCCGGAGGAGAAAAAAGACCTAAGTATGTTGATTTAATTTTGTATGCGCTAGTAATTTTACTTACGTTTATGGATAAAAACAGAACGTCTTATTACTTTTTAACATTATTGTTACCAATGCTTGCAGTAATATATTGTAATAATAATAAAAAGTACAATGCTGACGATGCTTTTAAATTAATTGGTATGACAATTCTTATAGGAACAATATTTCATGAATTTACGGTGATTAGAGAAGCTGGAATAATGAAAATTATATATTTGTTTTTAATTACATAGGTAACTTATACTTAAGCTCATCTAGGAGGTTCTTTAATAGGGAAACATAAACTTGCACCTAAAATTTCTCCTAATAAAACTTGGGAAGGTAGTATAATAGGTGGTATTTTTGGAACTCTTTGCGCCGCAACATTTTATTATATTTTAGTAGATGGTACGGTAAACGTATTAGGACTTTTAGTTATAACTCTTTTCTTGTCTTCATTAGGACAACTAGGAGATTTATTCTTTAGTGCGGTAAAAAGAAACCATGATATTAAGGATTTTTCTAATATAATGCCAGGTCATGGTGGAGTATTAGATAGATTAGATAGTATTATTTTTGTGGTTATTGGATATATTTTATTATCAGGAATTATCTAGGAGGATATAATGACTTTAATATATTTTATTTTAATGCTTGGAACTATAGTTTTTATTCATGAACTTGGTCATTTTTTCTGGGCGAAAAAATCAGGGGTTTATTGCTATGAATTTTCACTTGGATTTGGTCCTAAACTTTTTTCCTTTAAAAGAAAAAACGACGAAACTTTATATTGCTTAAGACTTATACCAATTGGTGGTTATGTTGCTATGGCTGGTGAAGAGGTAGATGATGATTCTTCTGTTCCTAAAAGTAAGAAGATGTATAATAAACCTTGGTATAAGAAATTAATAATTGTTTTAGCAGGTGTAATAAATAACTTTATTTTAGGTTTTGCAGTATTGTTTATTATTGCTCTTATTTATGGCTCTTATACAACAAAACCAATTATTGGTACTATAACTAAAGACTCACCATGTGAAAAGGCTGGGTTAAGTGTTGGAGATAGAATAATAAAAATAAATGGTGAAACAACAAGAACTTGGGATGATGTAACACTAAAACTTACGTTAGCTAATAATGAAAAAACTCAAATTTTTACTATTGAAACAAATAATGGAATAAAACAAATAAAAATAAAACCTGAAAAGATAACTGATAATAAGGGTAACGTATCTTATTCTTATGGTATAGCACTTGATGATACTAAATATCATGGTACAGGTAATGCTTTTAAATACGCTGTAAGTAAATTTGGTTCAACTTTTAATTCTATGATTGTAACCATAAAGGCTTTGATAACGGGTAAGGTTGGAGTAAACTCATTATCTGGTCCAGTTGGTATATATTCTATTGTTGGAGCTCAAAGTAAAGCAGGGCTTTCCGGATTACTTTATTTGCTTGCATATTTATCAATAAATGTTGGATTTATTAATCTAATTCCGTTCCCAGCGTTTGATGGTTATCGTGCAGTAATTATAATTATTGAAAAAATAACCGGTAAAAAAGTTAATGCTAAAGTTGATGCTATTATAAATAACATTGGTTTATATTTATTATTTGCACTTATGATATACATAACGATAAAAGATGTGTTAAGACTTTTCTAGGAAAAGTCTCTTTTGTTAGAAAGGAGTTAATAATGAAAGATTTAAAAGTTATATTTATGGGTACACCAGAATTTTGTGTGCCAATACTTGATACTTTAATAAAAAATTATAACGTTATAGCAGTTGTTACACAGCCAGATAAAGAAGTTGGAAGAAAAAAACAGATAGTTTATTCTCCAATTAAAAATAAAGCATTAGAATATGGTATAAAGATTTTACAACCAATTAAGATAAAAGAAGAATATCAAGAAATAATAGATTTAAAACCAGATATAATAATTACTTGTGCATATGGTCAAATAATTCCAGAAATTATTTTAAACAATCCAAAGTATGGTTGCATAAACGTTCATGCTTCACTACTTCCAAAATTAAGGGGAGGAGCACCTATTCATAAAGCAATTATAAATGGTTATGATAAAACTGGAATAACAATAATGTACATGGATAAAGGTATGGATACTGGTGATATGATATCAAAACAAGAGGTTAAAATAGAGGATAATGATACTGCAGAAACATTACATGACAAACTACAAGAAGCCTCAGTACCACTTCTTCTTAATACTTTGCCAGATATTATAAACGGCACGAATAAAAGGGAAAAACAAGATAATAATGAAGCAACGTATGCTTATAATGTTTCTAGAGAAGAAGAACACGTGGATTTTAATAAAACTTCAAAAGAAATATATAATCAGATAAGGGGTCTTAATTCATGGCCTGGAGCTTATTCAGTACTAGATGATATAAATATTAAATTATGGCTATCTAAAATAGGAAATAATAAATATAATGAAAAACCTGGTACAATTGTTAGTTTAGATAAAAATGGAATGGAAGTAGTAACAAAAGATGGTAGTATTTTAATTACCGAATTACAAGTTCCTGGTAAAAAGAAAATGAACATTAAAGATTTCATAAATGGAAATAAAAAAGAAGATTATATTGGAAAAAACTTTATATAATAAAAATAGCTTGTTATCAGCTATTTTTTTCTTTCTTTGAAACTATCACAAATTGTTTCTTTTTTACAAGCATTGCAACTATCACAAGTGCAACTTACTTTTATTTCGTCAAGTGTACAATATTCGTTTTCATAATCATTATACTCACATGATTCTACGTTACACTTAATAGATTTATTATCATCGTTATTCATTTTATCCCTCCTTTAATATTTTTTGTAAAAGATATGTATTTATACATGTAAAATGAATTTACAATTATAAATTATTATGTTTTATTTATAATTATGTATATTAACCTTTTTTATTTATTTTGGTATAATTAATTTTAGTTAAGGAGAATTCTATGAATAGTATTTATGATTATCCTTTAAATGACTTACAAACTTATTTTGAAGAGATAGGTGAAACAAAGTATAGAGCAAGTCAAGTGTTTGACTGGTTATATAACAAAAGGGTTAGTTCGTTTAAAGAGATGACTAATTTAAAAAAAGAATTAATATCTTTTTTAGAAAATAATTTTTCAATTAATAAACTAAAATTAATAAAAAAGCAAGAAGATGTAGATGTTAAAAAGTATTTGTTTGAACTTGATGATGGAAATAAGATAGAAGCGGTACTCATGATGCATGATTATGGCAACAGCATATGTGTTTCATCTCAAGTAGGTTGTAATATGGGCTGTACTTTTTGTGAAAGCGGTAGATTAAAGAAATTAAGAAATTTAAGTGCTTTTGAATTAGTGCTTCAAGTATTAGCAGTAGAACAGGACATAAAAAAAAGAATAAGTCATGTTGTTTTAATGGGAATAGGTGAGCCATTTGATAATTACGATAACGTTATGCGTTTTATTAATATCATAAATGATCCTAAAGGGATAAACATCGGGATAAGGCATATTACCATATCAACGTGTGGTATTGTTCCTAAGATAGAAGAATTCATGAATGAAAAAACGGGAGTTAATTTAGCGATAAGCCTACATGCTCCAAAACATCAAAAAAAAAAAAAAATAAAAACAAAAAATAAAGATAATAA
>CAMFOH010000046.1 GCA_945969495.1 uncultured Mollicutes bacterium | reverse complement strand
TGTGTAAAACATACGAAAAAGTAAAAAAACTTAAATTGTAGTGGTAAACTAAAAGCAGACAACTAAAGAGGGTATTTTATACTATACAAAGAAAAAAAGTACACACTTTTTTTATGTATACTTTTTTATTATAACTTTATTATATAAATTTTCTTTTTTATTCCTTTGTCATACTAATATTAAATGGAGATTTAAAATTAGGGTCTTTACTTTCCTTATAGTCAAATAACATTACTATAGAAAAGTATAATATTAATATTAAAACAACAATTTCAATAATATTAATTATATTTCTTAATAACGGATTAATGCCAGATTTTTTATCTTTTTGATAAGAACCACAATTTTTACAATAAGCATCAGTATCAAATATTTTTTCTCCACAGCAAGAGCAATATTTATTACCAGTTAAGACAATTTCTTTTATAATAGTTTTTTCTTTAACTTTCTTTAATGCATCCGTATTTACTTTTTTCTCTTCTATTTCAAATGGTTCATAATCAGTTTCACTAATTTCTTTAGCTTTATCTTTATTTATTGAAAAAGAAAGGATAACCTTAATTATAAAATATAATATAAAACCTCCTATAGAAACATATAAATAAACTCTTAAATTATATAAAATTTGAGACATTGCTATAGGATTATTAATAATACGATAATTAAATACATTTAATAAATATATTATCATAGCACTTATTCCAATCCCAAGTGGTATAAATGTTAATATTTTCCTCAAGGCTAAACACCTCCTTTTAAAAATCCCTTTTTAAATGTTTTTATTATAATCATTTTATAAAAAAAAGCAAGTTAAATTATTAACTTACTGTCTATTTAAATATTCATCATACGTACACATCTTATCAATGTATTTTCCATCTTCTTTAAACTCAATAATTCTATTTGCAACACTATTTATAAGTTCATAATCATAAGAAGAAAACAAACATACTCCATTAAAGCTTTTCATACCTTTATTTAAAGAAGTTATTGATTCCATATCTAAATGATTAGTAGGCTCATCTAGTATTATCACATTAGCTTGTTTTAGCATCATACGAGAAAACATTAATCTAACCTTTTCTCCACCTGATAATACACTAACTTTTTTTAAAGCTTCTTCTCCGGAAAATAACATTCTACCTAAAAATCCTCTTAAAAATGGTTCTTCTTTTTGTTTTGAATATGGTCTTAAAAACTCTACCAAATTAACATCTTCCTTAAAGAATTCATCATGGTTTTTAGGGAAATATGAATAATTAGTTGTAACTCCCCATTTAATAGTTCCACTATCAGGTTTAATTTTACCAGTTATAATATCAAACAAAGTAGTTTTAGCAAGTTCATTCTTACCTACAAATGCCACCTTATCAGTGTTACTAATTGTTAAGTTAAGATTTTTTAAAACTTCTTGTCCATCAACCATTTTACTTACGCCCTTAAGTTCTAACACTTCTTTTCCTAATGGTCTATCAATATCAAAATTAATGTATGGATACTTTCTAGATGATGCTACAATATCATCCAACTCTATTTTTTCTAGTAATTTCTTTCTTGAAGTTGCCTGCTTAGACTTAGACGCATTAGCACTAAACCTTCTAATAAACTCTTGTAATTCTTTTATTTTATCTTCCTTCTTTTTATTAGAATCACGCATTTGTTTTTGAATAAGTTCACTAGATTCTAACCAAAAATCATAGTTTCCAACATATAACCTTATCTTTCCATAGTCTATATCAAGTATGTGAGTACACACCTTGTTTAAAAAATGTCTATCGTGTGATACTACTATTACCGTGTTTTTAAAGTCTAACAAAAAGTTTTCTAGCCATATTTTAGCAGTTATATCTAAATAGTTAGTTGGTTCATCTAAAATTAGTATATCAGGATTACCAAATAAAGCTTGTGCCAAAAGAACTTTTACTTTATCCTCTCCGGATAAATTTTCCATTTTTTCATTAAAATATATTCTATCAAGACCTATTCCCGAAAGAAGAATTTCTGCATCACTTTCAGCTTGCCAACCATCCATTTCAGCAAATTCTGCCTCAAGTTCCCCAACTCTTATTCCATCTTCATCATTAAAGTCTGGTTTTAAGTAAATTTCTTCTTTTTCTTTCATTATGTTATAAAGTTTTTGATTTCCCATAATAACGGTTTCAATTACGTTTTTATCATCATAAGCATTATGATCTTGCTTTAAAACTGACACTCTATCGTTGTCAGTTAAAATAACTTCACCAGTTGTTGAGTCTATTTCTTTAGATAAAACCTTTAAAAATGTAGATTTGCCCGTTCCGTTTGCACCTATTACTCCGTAACAATTACCAGAAGTAAATTTTAAATTAACATCTTTAAATAACGTTCTTTTTCCAAAGGTTAAACCTAAATTATTTACTTGAAGCATAAATACACCTCCTAATTACTTATATAAGTTTACTAAATAAAAAAGATAAAAGCAAGAATTAAAGTCATATTAGATAAAGGTTATGTTATAATGGTTATATATTAAGGTGATATTATGGATGTTTTAGAAGCTAAAAAAGATATAGAATTTTTATATTTATCATATAAAAATTATAAAGTTGTAAAAAATGAAAAATGTATAGATTGCGGCGGTGAAATAAATTCAAGTACAAATTCATGTCAATACTGTAAAAAACAATATGATTATAGTGAAGAAAAAATAAAATATTTATTTAATGAACTAATAAAAAATAAAGAAACTTTAAAAAAGCTTTCATTAGGTGATATAAATTCATTGTTATTGTTAATGCCAATGATAAAAGACTTAGGAATATATAATACTCAAAACCATGTTATTTTAAGTAAAATTTTTTTGTTAATACGTGATGGTATTACAAGCAAATTAGAGGATAATTCTTTAAATGATCTTGATACCAAAAGTTTATTTTGCTATATAAAATCTTGTTATGATGATGATAATATGGAATTAATATATAATAATATTTTAAAAAATTATATATTAAATTCAAAGCCACAACATTCAGAAGAAATAATTAAATTAATAATTAATAAATTTATTGAAGTATGGTCAAAAAAACTTAACATAAAAAAAGATGTAGTATTCGATGGTTTATTTAATGATGATAATAAAAAAGAAAGAGCAAATGGCATGGTGATTAAAAAGGAAGATAAAAGTTTTATCAAAATAAACGTTGACTTAGTTAATGGAATTTTAAAAGAAGAACCATCTAAAATAGCACGTTTTTATCATTTATCAGTATTAATTCATACCATATACCATGAAATTACTCATGTTATTCAAGATGATGTAATAAAAAGTGGTATTATTACTAAAGAAATATTGCAAATGATTCATGACAATATAATATCTAAAGAATTAGATGGATATTATTATGAAAATTATGAAAGATTAATAAGTGAAGCAAGTGCAAATAAAAATGCTTTAAAGTTAACACATAACTATTTGAAAAACGTGCTAAATTTAAACTTTTCACCTAAAATGCTATATGACACTCATGATAAAGAAATATATCAGTCGAGCGACACTAGAACTTTTGAAGAAAAATATGTCGATACAAGTGAAATAATATTACGTGCATTAAAAGAAAATCCAGCTTTATTAGAAAAATACCCTCAGTTAAAAGCAGAATATGAAATAATTGATGGTGAGGTATTACCAATTGATACTGAAATAATAGCTAATCAATATCATATAAATGAAAATTTTATATCTTTTTTTAAAAGGTATATTAAGATGCACCCTAATGTAGCGATAAGAAAATTGGATGACTTACAAGAAAGTAAAGAAATTGCAAAAAAATTAGGAGCAGAGTCTTTATATTCACATTATCTAAGATGTATTATTAACAATAAGACTATTGATTTTATATTAAAAAATAGAAATATAGCCTTTCATAAGCCTATCATATAATATAATAAAAAGCCTATGAAAGGCTTTTTGGTGCATTATAAATTATCAATTCATGTTGGCATCTAGTTGCAACAACATAAAACAAATATTTTTCATCTTTCGTATAAATATTATTCTTATCCGAATAAGAAATTACCGAATCAAATTCAAGTCCCTTTGAAAGATAACTTGGTACAATAACTAAATTTTTATTGAAGTCTTTACTGCTATCATCCATAAGACTTATTCCTTTTATTTTATCCTTTAAATTATCATATAATTTTATACTTTCTTTATTACTTTTAGTGATTATTGCTAAAGATTTATATTTATTTTTTAAATAATTTATATCCTCTTGCAATTTATTTATATCATCCCTAAATTTAACTGGTACATTGTTTTCATTTCTTATTGCACTAACATATTTTAAATCTAGTATTTTATTAGTATACTCTATTATTTCTTTAGATGAACGATATGTTTTATTTAACTCTAAATATTTACTATTTTCATTTAATATATTAGTTAATACCTCAAGAGTATTATACTTAATATATGGGTTAATTGTTTGGTTAACATCACCTAGTATTGTAAATGATGCTTTTTTAAATATCTTACTTAAAATTATATACTGCATCTCATTATAATCTTGAGCTTCATCAATTACTACTTGTTTAATTAAATTACTATATGGAAAACCATTTAATAAACCTTTTAAATATATAAAACATAGTGCGTCTTCATATTTAATTTCTTTATTATTTAACTTAATTGTTTCTTTTTTTCCATATACATCAATAAAAGTTTTACTTTCGTATAATCCCTCATATATTTTTTTAAAATCAGGCTTTATGCTTAATCGTTCTTTAATTTGTTTTATAAAGTTTCTTTTTCCCTTACCATAACCAATACCTGTTTTATCACACAAGTGTTCTGCTATTTTTTCTATTCTTTCGTATAAAGGTAATTTATCATATCTATACTTTAATAGCATATTTAAATAAGATTTTTCTATTGTTTCTATTTTAAGTTCTATATCATCTGTTATCTTAATATTATTTTCTATTTCTTTAGCATAGTTATCTATTACATCTATCATTTTTCTTGAAAGTTTAAATGACACTAATTTCGTATTTTTTTCTTCTTTTTTATAGAACCTTTCAATAAAATTTGCAAAAGATTCTATTTTTTTAAATTCCTTAGCATAATTTATAGCAAATTCATGGAAAGTAGTTTCACCCGTATTATCTTCTCCTAATTCTGGAAGTACGTTTGAAATGTATTCAGAAAATACATTATTTGGTGAAAATATAAGTACGTTTTGTGATTTTAAATTCTTTATTTTATATAATAAGAAAGCTATTCTATGAAGTGCAACTGACGTTTTTCCAGAACCAGCAATCCCTTGGACTATTAAATTTTTATTGGATACATTTCTAATTATCTCGTTTTGTTCTTTTTGAATGGTATTAACAATGTTTTTCATTTTATCAGAAGAGCTTTCCGATAAAACTTCTTGAAGACATTCATCAGCAACATTTAAGTCATTATCAAATACTCTTAATAGTTCGTTATTTTCTATCTTGTAATTTCTTTTAAGCGACATATGACATTTAATGTTTCCTTCTGGAGCTTCATATTCACATGGTCCTATTCCACAATCATAAAATAAACTTGCTATTGGACTTCTCCAATCATATACAAAATAATTTAAATTTTTTTCTACGTTAGTAAGTCCTATATAAATCGATTTTGTATCCTCTTTATCTTCTTTAAAATCTACTCTTCCAAAATACGGAGAGTATTTAATTTTTAAAAGCTTTTTATAATATTCCATTTTCATTAGCATAAAGTTAGCTTCCATTTCTGATGACATAAGAGATGTTTGCATTTCAACTTTATCAATGCTTCCTTTGTCTTCCCACAAAACCTTTTTAAATTCTTTAATCTCACTTTCTTTAACGTTAATTTCTTTTCCTAAAATATCTATTTTATTAGATATTTCCTTTGATGTTTCTCGTAAGTAGGATTTTTCTTTCTTTAACTCAGTTTCGGTTAAAGCCATAATATATCACATCCTTTCAGACAACGCAAAAAACCACATATTTCTATGTGGTGGGCATTAAAATTACCCAATTTTTGCAAAAACGTCATTTTAATTATACAATAAGTTTAGAATAAATCAACATATTTTTACTTTTTTCTAACTTTTTCTACATTTTCTTTTACTACGTATCCAGCAGTTCAAAAAAAGTATGACACATTCTATTTGCTATCATACTTTTTTCTATTAAATTCTTTCATTTAAAATGTTTATAAAAACTACTAACTTCCATAACTACTTTCATGTTTTAATTATATCATATATTAATTTTACTATTATTTATTTTTACATACCTACCAGGTACACCAACTACGGTAGCATTATTTAAAACGTCTTTTAAGATAACTGCACCTGCACCTATTTTAGAATTATCTCCAACAGTTACATTACCAAGCACTTTAGCACCTGTTCCAATTAAAACATTGTTTCCTATCGTGATGTGAACCCCAATTGGTATACATCTAATAAAAGACAATTTGTAAAATTAAAA
>CAMFOH010000045.1 GCA_945969495.1 uncultured Mollicutes bacterium | reverse complement strand
GTCGCTTATCGTGGTAAAATAACAAATACTGGAAGTATTCAAGCGGTATTAAAGACTGTTGATTCTGATAATAATTGTTTAAATGATAGTGAATTTCAAAAAACATGTCCTGGTGATGAGACATATTTTGATAGGTCAAAAGGATTAGAAGCTTCGTATATTTTGGATAAATTAAAATCTGATGGTTCATTTGATGAGAATGTTAGTTATTGGGGAGATAGTTCAGCAGAAGCAGCAGGAATTACGTTACAACCAGGAGAATCTATGGCTGTATCAATAATTCATAGTTGGAATGATAGTGGAAGTTTAACACAACCAGTATTACCAGCTGAAGGTGCATCCATTAATTACAATATAACACTAGGATTTGAACAAGTTCAAGCACAATAATTAATTTAAATAAAAAAGCTAATTACCTTTCTTTATAATTAGCTTTTTTATTATTTTATCTATGTTTTTTTCATCTTTTATACATAATAAATTTTTATATATAAAATTAGTATTTGAAATCACTTTACTTAAATTATTTACTTTTATAACTTTATAATTATTTTTTTTATCTTTTATTTTTAATTTAGAAAACCTTTTTTTAAAGGAAATAGAATCATAGCATGTATAAATATTTAAACTTTTAGAGTTAAATTGATTATTAAATAATTCAAAACTATTTCCACATATTATAAATTTAATTCCTTTTTCTATTGAGTTTATGATTCTTTTTTTATTTTTTAGTAATTTTTTTCTTATTAAGTCTAAATTATTTTCATCATAGTTCCCAAAGTAATAAATGTTGTCTTTTGAAAATGAAAGATTATCTTTTAGTTTGATATTACTAATTAAATTTTTATTAATAAATTCATCTTTTAAATAACTACTTCCTAATACCTTTATCATTTAATCACCTTATTATGATATTGGTAATTATAATAACTTTTTATACGTTAAACATAATATCTTGAAAAATATACTAAAATAAAGTATGATAGTAAACGTATAAAGAGGTGATATAAATGGGAAGATTTCCAAATATAGCAGCTAGCAAGGCTAAAACAGGGGCAGCAAAAGCTAAAGTTTATTCTAGTTATGCTAAAGAAATATATCAAGTTGCAAAACAGGGAGGAACTGATCCAAATGGTAATTTAACTTTAAGACATTTAATTGAAAAAGCTAAAAAAGAACAGGTTCCAGCAGATGTTATTAAAAGAGCAATTGATAAAGTAAATAGCGGTGTTGATGAAAGTTATACATCAGTTAGATATGAGGGATTTGCATCAGGTGGTGCAACTATTATGGTTGATTGTTTAACTGATAATGTTAATCGTACGGTAAGTTTGGTTAGGAATGCTTTTACTAAATCTAAAGGTAAGATGGGAGTATCTGGCTGTGTTTCTCACATGTATGAACATTTAGCAGTTGTTGTTGTAAAAGATATGAGTGAAGATGAAGCGTTAGAAGCATTACTTATGGGTGAAACTAACGTTAAAGATATTGAAGAAGAAAAAGGGAATGTAAATATATATGGCGATCCATCAGACCTTTATAAAATAAAAGATGCTATTTTAGCAAGTAAACCTGATGCTGAATTCTTAGTTGATGAAGTAACCATGCTTCCTAATGAAATGGTTTCATTATCAGGTGAAGATAAAGAGAATTTTGATAAGCTACTTAACATGTTAGACGAAGTAGAAGATGTACAAAAAGTTTATCATAACGTAGAGATGTAATATGGAAAAGAAATATAAAGTAGTTATTTCGGGTGAAGAAATAGATTTAGTAAGACCAGATGGATTTGAGGATGATGAGGATTTCTGGTTTTATATAACACTTCACGATACTGATATAGTTGTAGGAGAAATAATTTATGATGATAAATATCGTGATGCTGAAAAATATGGTAATATTGGCTATTCTATTAACGATAAGTATCAAGGTAATGCTTATGCTAAAAAGGCTCTAAAACTTTTAAAACAAGTATTAGCAGGTAAAAAAGAAAAAATGATAATAAATGTTTTTGAAGGTAATATAGCCTCTTATAAAACAGCGATAAATTTTGGCGCTAAACTTGTTAGAAAAAAAACGTTACCAGAAAAGTATGTTTTAGATAAAAATAGTGGATATTCAAATAGTTATTTTGTTTTCGAGTATGAAATACATAAATGAGTTTTTAATAAATTAGAGCTAAATCACTAAAATAAAAATATTGTTGAAGTAAAAAGAACAAAAAAGGATAAATCTAAATTAGATTTATCTTTTTTGCATTAAAAAATAAGCAAAAAATGTAATTTTGTAATTTGAAAAGAAAAGAATAAAGTAGTATTATTCGGTCAAGAAAGGAAAAAATATATGAATACCAAAGAAATAAAAGAAGAAAAAATAATACCAATGACGTATGATAAGATGTTCAAAAGCGTATTAACAAGTAGGGAAGCAAGAGAGTATTTAGTAGATATAATAGCAGGTATAACAGGATTGCCTAAGGACAAAGTAAAAAAAGATATGGTATTTAAAAATACAGAACATCAATTAACATCAATAAGTGAAAAAAAGAAAATAAGTGATATGGTAGTAGAGGTATCATATGGGGTAATAAACCTGGAGATGAATAAGTATTACTATGAGGGATTATTAGATAGAAACCATGAGTACATATCAAAAATAAGAGAAAACATAATAAAAGAGGAAGCAGCATATGAAGATATGAAAAAAGTAATACAAATAAATTTTGATGATTATAATATATATAAAGATAAAAGGGCAATACTAAAGTTTGAGATTATGGATGAGACAGGATTAAAAGAAGGAGTAATGATAGAAAGTTATCACGTGATACTTCCAAACGTAAAAGAAAAGTATTATAATGAAAATAGCAAAGACGAGTTAATAGGAAAGTTGGTGATAATGGTTATGGAAAATAGTAAAGAGTTACAAAAATTAATAGAAGAAAACATGGAGTTAAGACCTGTTGGAAAAAAGATGGTAGAAATAAGTAGAGATGAAGAATTACAAGGAATATATGATGGAGAAGAACATTTAAGAAAAGTAAGAAACTCACTTGTAGCATCGGCGTTAAAAGAAGGATGGAATAAAGGAATCAAGGAAGGTAAGGAAGAGGGAATAAAACAAGGTATAAAAGAAGGAATAGAAAAAGGAATGCAACAAGGACTAGAACAAGGTTTAGAACAAGGGATAGAAAAAGGCATTATAAAAACTGCCGAGAATTTGTTAAATGAAAACATTCAATTAGAAATCATAATGAAGGTTACAGGACTTACAAAAAAACAAGTTTTGGATATTAAAAATAAAATTGACATATATTAATTATTGTTGTAAAATCAAGTTATATTTAAATCAATGACGAAGACTAGTAATTAAAATTATTATTTTTAGAGAATTATCGGTTGGTGTAAGATAATAATAATATTTTAATGAATCTACTTCTAAGACAAAAGTTAAAAGCTTTTGCGGGTAAAACCGTTATATTAATTAAGAATAAGCAGGATGGCACCGTGGTTAATATCACTCCAGCGTTTTGACTTATTCTTTTTTTATTTTAGAAGATGGTGATGTAATGAATTATGTGTTAGCTCAAAATGATGAAATATCACTTGTAATGCCTGATTGGCATTATGGAGAAGAAGATTTATTTGAAATAGTATTAAACGATACAAAAGAAGTAGTTGGTAATATTATATTTCAACATAAAATAGATAATGCAACTGGTAATATAGAATATAAAATATTTGAAGAATATAGGGGTAATAACTATGCTAAAAAAGCATTAAAGTTATTTTCAAGTAATGTATCTGAAATAAGTGATCAAGATATTTTTATTTCAATTCTTCCAAATAATACAGCATCTATCAAAACGGCTATAGGTGCAGGAGCTATATTTCATCAAGTGGTTGAAATACCTGAAAAATATATATTTAGTGAAGAAGGGAAATATAAGTATGCTAATGTGTATATAATAAAAAATGATAGAGGTGTTAGTAAATGAATGAATTAAAAATAAAAGGTATTTATAAGCATTTTAAAGGAGATTATTATTTAGTTGAAGATGTAGCATTACACTCGGAAACTCAAGAGCAATTAGTTATATATAGACATTTATATGGAGATTTAAGTTTATGTGCAAGACCAATTGATATGTTTTTATCAGAAGTTGATCATGAAAAGTATCCAAATGTAAAACAAAAATATAGGTTTGAATTACAAAATATAGAAAGTAAAAATAAAAAGTAGGAGGAATGAAAAATGATAGATATTAAATTAATAAGAGAAAATAAAGAATTAGTAAAAGAAAATATCAAAAAGAAGTTTCAAGACCATAAATTACCTATGGTAGATGAAGTTTATGATATGGATATAAAATATCGTAAAACTAAAACGGAAGCAGATGATGCAAGAAGTAAAATAAATACTTTAAGTAAAGAAATAGGAAACTTAATGCGTGACAAAAAGGTTGATGAAGCTAATAAAATTAAAGAAGAAGTGGCAAGTATTAAGAATAAAATACCTGAGCTTGAAGCGTTAGAAGAAAGTTTAGAAAAAGAAATAAAACAAAGAATGATGTCAATTCCAAACATTATTGCTGATGATGTACCAATTGGTGAAGATGATTCTAAAAACGTTGAAGAACAAAGATTTGGGGAACCTAGAGTTCCAAGTTATGAAATACCATATCATTCAGATATTATGGCTTCTTTTAATGGAATTGATAAAGATGCTGCAGGACGTGTTAGTGGAAATGGTTTTTATTATCTTATGGGTGATATTGCAAGACTTCATTCAGCGGTGCTTGCTTATGCTAGAGACTTTATGATTAATAAAGGATTTACTTATTGCATCCCACCTTACATGATACATTCAGATGCTGTTGATGGAGTTATGTCTTTTGAGGAAAAAGAAAACATGATGTATAAGATAGAAGGAGAAGATTTATATCTAATAGGTACATCTGAGCACTCTATGATAGCTAAGTTTAAAGATCAGTTATTAAAAGAAAATGAGCTTCCGATTACCATGACATCATACTCTCCATGTTTTAGGAAAGAAGTAGGAGCACATGGAATTGAAGAACGTGGAGTATATAGAATTCACCAATTTGAAAAACAAGAAATGGTTGTTTTATGCAAACCAGAAGATAGTGAAAACTGGTATGAAAAAATGTGGAATTACTCAGTTGAGTTATTTAGAAGTTTAGATATTCCAGTTAGAAAGTTAGTTTGCTGTTCTGGTGATTTAGCCGATTTAAAATATAGGTCATGTGATATAGAAGCTTGGAGCCCAAGACAGCAAAAATACTTTGAAGTATGCTCATGTTCTAACTTAACTGATGCTCAAGCAAGAAGACTTGGAATAAGATATAAAAAAGAAGATGGAACTAAAGAATACGCTCATACTTTAAATAATACGGTTATTGCACCACCTAGAATGTTAATTGCGTTCTTAGAAAACAACTTACAAGAGGATGGTAGCGTATTAATACCAGAAGCATTAAGACCATATATGGGTGGAAAAAGTAAGATAGAAAAGAAGTAAAAATTACTTCTTTTTTTGTCGAAAAGTAATTTTTATAAAATACTTGCATATTAATATAAAGTATGTTAAAATCATAACTACCGCTTTTTTAAGTGGCTTATTGTTATTTATAATTAAAGAAAGGAGCAAATATGTTAAGCGTGAAAAAGATTGATGATATTAACGAAGCAAAAGTTGTTAAGTTATACTCAAGTTTACTTGAAGGATATTTATTGAATTATGATATAGCAAAAGATTTATTTAATCCTAGTATGGTTAATAGTGAGTATGATAAAGTAGTTTTAAAAAAGTTTCATGATGATGCATTAGAAAAAGCTAATGTATTAGTATTAGAAGATGAAGTCGTTGGAATTACTTATGACAATTTAGATATTATTCGCAATGTACTGGAAAACAAACTAGTTAAAAAGATGTAATATATGTAGTTTGTTTTTTTAATTTTATATAAAAGTGTAAAAAATACACTTTAAATATTGACAAGTGTAACTTAAACGCATATAATATAATTGTGAGGAAGTTATGAGAGTAGAAAATAAATTATATAAGAATCAGGGTATTCACGTTATAAGTTCGATTTTTACCATTGAAAATGGAATTGTCAAAGTACTTTTGGTAAAAAGACGTAATGAACCATTTAAAGATTACTGGGCTTTAGTAGGGGGAGCACTATATAATAACGAAAGTATTGAAGATGGAATAAAAAGAGAAATATTTGAAAAGTCTGGTTTAGAAGATGTTAAGTTGCATGAGGTGGGAGTATTTGATGAATTGGGTAGAACTCCAACTATAAACATGAGAATGATTGCAGTAACATATTTAGGATTAGTTGACTCTAGCAAAGTTCAAATTATAAAAGAAAATATTAATACAAAAGATGTTGCTTGGTTTAATATAAAATCTGTTCCTAATTTAGCATTTGGTCATAATGAAATATTAAATAAAGCACTTGAAAAACTGAAAGACTTAATAGTATTAAGTGATATATTAAAAGCTTTATTACCAAATGAATTTACAATGCCAGAACTTCAAAAAATATATGAAGGAATACTTGATAAAACTTTTGATAGAAGAAACTTTAGAAAAAAAATATTATCACTTAATATAGTAGATGATACAAATAAAGAAGTAAGTATAAATGGCAAAAAGCCTTCTAAACTTTATAAATTTAAAGATAAGATAGAGATTAAAAAGGTATTTTAAAACGTATTTAAATAGTGCGTTTTTAAAATAAATTTATTTTCTTTAATTTGACGAGTTAGTCTTTCAGCACATTTACTAGTTT
>CAMFOH010000044.1 GCA_945969495.1 uncultured Mollicutes bacterium | reverse complement strand
AAGTGGCACGCGAGCTGGGTTCAGAACGTCGTGAGACAGTTCGGTCCCTATCCGTTGTGGGCGTTGGAAAATTGAGAAGATCTGTCCTTAGTACGAGAGGACCGGGATGGACTTACCTCTGGTGTATCTGTTGTAGCGCCAGCTGCAGTGCAGAGTAGCTATGTAGGGAATGGATAACCGCTGAAAGCATCTAAGTGGGAAGCCAACTTCAAGATGAATTTTCCTGTTTTTTAAAAACTAAGATCCCAGAAAGACTATCTGGTTGATAGGCTAGACGTGGAAGCATAGTGATATGTTGAGCTGACTAGTACTAATAGATCGAGAGTTTAACCCTATTAATTTGTTGACCATATTATCATGTTTTCAGAGAATTATTTCTCTATATTTAATTGGTGACGATAGCGAAGTGGATACACCTGTTTCCATCCCGAACACAGAAGTTAAGCACTTCAACGCCGACGATAGTGTAAGCGAAAATAGGAAGTTGCCAATTTTTTTTATGCAATAAAAAGAACCATTTTTATGGTTCTTTTACTATACAAATAGAAAAATTAGATAAAAATAATTTATTTATCATCTAATATTTAAAAACAGTGTTTATTTTTTTTCTAAACACTGCTCAATCATAGAAATTATTACATTATTAAATGAAGTATTGTTTTCTTTTGCTATTTTTTCTATTTCTTTGATTAATTTTTCCTTTATGTATAGTGATTTATAGCCAGCTGGCTCCTTTTCTTTTGTTCTTTTTGGAACAAACGCCATAATATCACCCCTCATATAAATTGTAATATATTAATCTCATGTATGATATATCAGAAATTTCTGATATTATTTTTACTATTTTATTATTTTATAATTTTCTTGGTAGGTGGTGTTATGAAATTTTGTGTCAGTCGTATGTACTGTAAGTATGTTATTAATGCATTAAGTAAAGCGGTTTTAAAAATACGTTCTATAAGTATTAAGGATGAGGCATTAGAAGATGAATTATATCAATCCTACGTAAAACTCGAAAAATTATTAAAACAAGAATTTTATTAGGATTTCTTTGATTATATTTTAATTGTTTTACATAATTTGTAACATTTTGTAAAAATTACGTTTTGTATTGTAATAAACGTTTTTTTTTTGCTATAATGTTTATGGTGATTATCATGGAATATAAAGTTACAACTAATTCTGAAGAAGATACAATTGTGTTAGCACAAAATTTTGAATCAGAAAAATTTAACAATATGGTAATATGTTTAATTGGTGAGCTTGGTAGTGGTAAAACTGTTTTTACAAAAGGTTTTGCAGGAGCTTTAGGAATAGAAGAAAACATTACTTCCCCTACCTTTAATATTATTAAAGAGTATACGTCCGGTGAGACAAACTTATATCATATGGATGTTTATCGTTTAGAAGGTGATACTTCTGAATTAGGCCTTGATGAATATATGAAAAAAGATGGTGTTATTATTATTGAGTGGGCTGATATGATTGCATCTGAACTTCCTGAAGAGAGATTAGAAATTAGGTTTAAGATTACTGGTGAAGAAAAAAGAACGCTTACAATAGTTCCATATGGAATTAAATATGAAGATTTATGTGAGGATGTTCTTTGATAACTTTATTTATAGATTCTTCAAAAAAAAGCTTATCGGTGGCCGTTGCTTCCAAAAGTAAGCTTCTTTTTGTATCAAATGTAAATTCTTATAGTAAGCATTCTAATTTTTTAATGAAGGAAATTGAAAATATTTTAAATAAAAGTAATTTAACTATTTATGATATTGATAACATTGTTGTTTTAAATGGACCAGGTAGTTTTACAGGAGTTCGTGTAGGTGTTACTATTGCAAAGACTTTAGCTTGGGCTCTTTCTAAAAAGTTATATCAGTTAACTACCTTAGAAGCAATGAAAGCAGGAATGACTGAAGATGTTGTTATTTCTATATTTCCAGATAAGGATAACTATTCATATGTTGGAGTTCATAATGTTAATGAGGATGTTCTTGGTTACTTATCAATTGATAGTGATGTATTAAAGATTAAAAATCATAATATAACAATTGTATGCATGGAAAGTAATCATTTCGCAGATGAATTAAATGAAAGACTATCTATAAATAATAATGTTAAATTAAAAATAATGGATGATTATGATTATTTGAAAGTTATTGACCTTGCGATTGAAAAAGGAAATGTTAATCCTCATTTAGCAGAACCTATTTACTTAAAAAAAATAGATGCGGAGAAAAAATTTGAAAATTAGAAAATATAAAAATGAGGATATAAATTTAATAACGTTACTTGGTAAGGAACTTCATGGTGATTTCATGTTTAATTTAGACGTTTTTTCAAATTGTTTAGTAATAGAAAAAAAAGAAAAGTTAATTGGGTTTGTTATTTATTCAGTCATTTATGATAGGGCAGAAATAATAGATATAATTATTGATTCTAAATATAGACTTAAAGGCTACGGAAAAAAGCTTCTTGATTATGTAATAGATAAAATAAAAGAAACTGGATGTTTAAATGTAACGTTAGAAGTGGCTTGTAATAATTTACCAGCGATAAAGCTTTACGAAAGTTTAGGTTTTGTAGTAGAGGCGAAAAGAAAGAATTATTATGACAATACTGATGGTTATTTAATGATGTTAGATTTGAGGTGATAGTATGAAAGATACTTATATATTTTCAATAGAAACAAGTTGCGATGAAACAAGCTGTAGCATAATAAAAAATGGTAATATTGACGTTGCAACCGTTACCTCAACGCAAATTGACATTCATAAGAAATTTGGAGGTGTAGTACCAGAAATAGCTAGTCGTAATCATACCGGAGTTATAACGATGGTATTTGAAGAATGTTTAAAAAAAGCTAATATGACTTTTAACGATATTGATGCTATAGCTGTTACTTATGGCCCAGGTCTTAATGGTGCTTTATTAGTAGGAATAGAAGCTGCTAAAGCTCTTTCGTTTGCAACTAAAAAGCCACTTATACCAGTTAATCACATGGCAGGGCATATATATGCTAATAAATTTGCTGGTGAATTTAAGTTCCCACTTTTAGCTCTTGTTGTATCCGGCGGTCATACGGAAATAATATATATGGAAAAAGAGTACTCATTTAAGAAAATAGGTGGCACGTTAGATGATTCTGTAGGAGAGGCATATGATAAGGTTGCAAGAGTAGTTGGAATACCTTATCCTGGTGGTCCTTTAATGGATAAATTAGCATCTAAAGGCAAGCATACTTATAACTTACCAATACCAAAGGATGATAATTCTTATGATTTTAGTTTTAGTGGTATAAAAAGTGCTGTTATAAACTTAGTTCATAATGAAAAACAAAGAGGTAATGATATAAATAAAGAGGATTTAGCAACTTCATTTCAAGAAACTGTAGTTAGTATATTAGTTAAAAAAACAATAAGAGCAATAAAAGAGTATGATGTAAAGCAATTATTACTAGCAGGAGGAGTATCTGCTAATAGTGGTCTTAGAAAAGAATTAGAAGAGGCTTGTAAAGAACTTAATATAGAGTTTTTAAAGCCAGAGATAAGGTATTGCACTGATAATGCCTCAATGATTGGTGCAGCAGCTTATTATGCTTATTTAAAAGGAGATAGAGCTGATTTTAGTCTGAATCCAGAACCTGGATTAGATTTAGATAAAGAAGGTGCATGTAATGAATAAAAAGGGATTTACGCTAGTTGAACTACTTGCAATAGTTGTTATTTTAGCAGTAATCATGGTTGTTGCAGCTCCTAACATGACTAAACAAATTAAAAAAAGCGAAGAAGAAAGTCAAAATATTTTAAATCAAAAAATAGAAAATGCATCTAAGTTGTATGCTGCCAAATATTATGTTAATAAGTTGGTAAGTGGTCAAGAAATAACATTTACATTAAATGATTTGGAACAAGACGGATTAATTAATCTAAAAGATAAGTGTGATGGTAAAACTAATGAAGAGATTATTATAAATAATGGTAATTATGATTATTCAAATATTATTGCTGAAGATTGCTATAAGAATTAAAAAAAAGAGTGATTTTACCACTCTTTTTTTAGTTTATTTTCTATAAATAGGATTAAAAAGTAAAGAATACTAGTTAGTATTCCAAGAAGTATAACTCCTGTTAAAACTAAATTGGTATTAAATACTTGTGATCCATAGTTAATTAAATATCCTAAACCTTGTTTTGAAACTAATAATTCACCCATGATAACGCCGCTATTACCCCCACAGGGAGAAAATAGATAAGGGTTATAAGATTCCTAAGTAAGAAAGGAAATAATAGTAATTATGGGAGCAAAGATGACTTGTCCTTATTGTAATAGTAAGGAAACTATAAGTATTATTTATCTATATAGGTATAATGATAATAATACATTTGTAAAAAAGAATAATGAAGAAGTTAAATATTCAGAAAAGATAAGAAAACCTAAAAGAAAAAATTATGATGGAACACTTATAACTGACCACAATCATAATAAGTATTGTAAAAAATGTAATAAATCATTTAATTCAATTGAAAACTTATATGCAGTAGATATAAGTAAAGTAACATTAGTATTTATACTAAACAAACTTAGATATAAATTTGAGTTTATATTTAGTGATGAAACAACATTTATAATCAAAAGAAATTATGAGCTTGTAAATCAAGAAATCTTATCTAACAAAGAAAAAGTAAAAATATTAGATAGCATTACTAATTCTAAAATAAACTTTTGGAATAAAGAATATATCAATAAAGATTATGATAATTATAAATGGATATTAAAGTTAGAATATTATAATGGATTGTCAGAGTGTTTTAATGGACATGATATGATACCTAGTAATTGGGATATGTTTATAGATGGATTTAGAAATCTTATAAAGAAATATGATAAAGATAATTTCTTAAGTAAGATTAAAAATAGCAATATTGTGCATAATTAATAATGTAATTTTATTTGCATCAAATATATTGTTAATTGCATCATTTTATGGTATAATGGTGCAAATGAAAGGAGAATGATGCAATTTGAGAACATTTAACTTATTGGAAGAATATAATAGCATTATATCTAATAGTAATATTATTAACTTAATAAGTAAAATTCATGAATATAAAGGCAAACAATCATATTTATTAGATACAAAAAAAGACACTTTAGAAACATTATTAAAAGTGGCTAAAATACAAAGTACTTCTTCATCAAATAAAATTGAAGGTATTTATACTACTGATAAAAGAATTAATGAAATAGTTAATCAAAAGTTAGAACCTAAAAATAGAAATGAAGAAGAAATTGCTGGTTATAGAGATGTATTATCGTTAATTCATGAAAATTTTAACTTTATTGATATTAATCAAAATATAATTTTACAATTACACAGGGATTTATATAAATATACTGGTTATAGTTATGGTGGAAAGTTTAAAAATTCACAAAACTATATTGAAGAAACTAATGAATTAGGAGAAAAGAAAATAAGATTTACTCCACTATCTCCAGCATTAACACCAATTGCGATAGAAGAATTATGTAAGAATTATAATGAATTAGTTAATAATGAAAAATGCGATTTATTAGTTTTAATTCCTATATTTATATTAGATTTTGTATCAATTCACCCTTTTAATGATGGCAATGGAAGAATGAGTAGATTATTAACTTTATTACTATTATATAAAGCCGACTATATGGTTGGTAAATATATAAGTATTGAAAAAATAATCGAAGAAACAAAGGAAAGTTATTATGATGCTTTAGAGAAAAGTTCAATTCTTTGGCATGATAATAAAAATGATTACTCATATTTTGTAGAATATTATTTAGGTGTAATATTAAATGCTTATAAAGATTTTGATTCTAGGATAAATATTATTGATAACAAAAAAATAATTGCTTATGATAGAATTATAGATATATTCAAAAATAATATTATTCCAATAGACAAAGCACTTATATTAAGTAAATGTCCTGATTTAAGTGAAACAACAATTGAAAGAACTTTAAATAAATTACTTAAAGAAGATAAGATTATTAAAATTTCTGGTGGAAGATATACAAAATATAAATGGAATAATAATTAATTAAAATAATTAATAAATAACTGAATTTATAAAAGGTATGCTTAATGACATATCTTTTTTTTGCATTAAATTTAAGAATGGAGGTTTGATAATATGAATTTAAATTATGCAATATTTAGAAGTGAACCAATAATGACAACTATGGATTTATCACAAATTGGATCACACAATAAAAGAGAAAAGAAAGCTTATAATTCAAATCCAGATATAGATATTGAAAGAACAAAAGATAATATAGAACTTGTACCACTTAATGAAAAGTATTTAAAAGGTTTTGATAATTTAACAAAAGAATATAAAAAAGAACACGAAGAAAGAATGAAAACGGAAAGGAAATCTAGACAAAAGAAATATCATGAAATGCTTAATAGTTCAAGAAACTGTGTGGCAGATGAATTGTTATTTACTGCAACTCATAAATTCTTTGATGGAATGAATAAAGAACAAATTAAAGAATGGGCTGATACTTGTATGGAATTTGTTTATAAAGATTTAGGATATACTAAAGAACAAGTTTTGCATAGTGTAGTTCATTTAGATGAAGAAACACCACATATTCATTGTGTTGTAGTACCACTTGTTAATAAATTAGATAATAGAACAAACACATATAGATATACTATTTCTAAAAAACAATATATCAAAGATAAATTTGAGTTATCAGAATTACAAGATAAATATCATCAAAGACTAACTGAAAAAGGTTATGATTTAGAAAGAGGAATTAAAGGTAGTGATAATAAAAATATTGATATCAAGCAATATAAAAAATTAACTAAAAAACTTAACCACGATTTAAATATGAGAAATGAAAATTTTGATAATGCTATGAATGAATTTGAACAAAAAATGAAATCAAGTAAAAATGCTATATTTGATAAAGAATATGTAAAAGTAAAAAAAGAAACTTTTGAAAGTATGAATAAAGTTATTGATGAATCTAAAAAAATAAGAGAAATACAACCTAAATTACAGACTGTATTTGATAAAGTTGATGGATATGCTAATAGTTATAAATATCTTGAAAAAGAAAACTTTAGATATAAA
>CAMFOH010000043.1 GCA_945969495.1 uncultured Mollicutes bacterium | reverse complement strand
ATTATAGCGATGGATTCATAATGAATATTGAAAGTGAAAAATATTATCAAACATTTAGTTTAGGAACTTTATGGAAATTTGCAGAAGTATTAAATATTGATATAAGAGAATTATTTAAACCAATAGATGAGGAAGATAATTAAAAAAGGTATTATCTTTTTTTATTTGTGCTTTAAGCCACTTTGACAATGGACATAATTTCATATCTTATTAAAGTAAAATTGCTTGCAATGCCTTAATTGCATTTTAAGTTCTTCCTAAAAAATTGCGAATATTGTACTAAAGAGGGTATCTAAATACCTTTTAGATACTCATCAGAAGGTATCCAAAAAGGTATCTAAAGTGTATTTCGAAGTATTTGGAGCATGAAAAAAGCCCGTAATTACTGGGCTTTTACTACTTTCCACAACATTGTTTATATTTTTTACCACTGCCACATGGGCATGGATCATTTCTACCCACTTTTTTTTCTTTTTTTACTGGTTTTAACTTTGATACTTTATCAGCTCCAGAGTTAGCACTACCTTTTACTTGCTTCACTTCTAAATTTTGTCTTATTTCAGCTTTTAATAGATAAAGAGTTATATCTTTATTTATTTTATCTAACATATTATCAAAAAGTTCAAATCCTTCTCTAATATATGCTTGTAATGGATCTTCATTTGCATATCCTCTTAGAGAAACGCCTTCTCTTAAATGATCCATTGTATTAATATGTTCCATCCAATAATTATCAATAACCCTAAGTGTTATCGCTTTTTCAAAATCATTTCTTATATCTTCTGGAAGTTCATTTATTTTGGCTTCATATTCCTTAATAACTTTATTTTCTATTGTTTCAATTATTTCATTAACTTCTTTATTTAATATTTCAGATAATTTTAAATTTGAGGTTTTTAATAAATTTTCGTTAACATATTCAATAATTTCATTACAATCGTTTTCTAAAATTATACCACGTTCATTCATATGCCTTCTTACAACACTTGAAATATGTTCTTTCATGGTATTGATAACCATCTCATGAATATCTTTATTATCTAAAATTTCATTTCTTTTCAAATACATTATTTCACGATGTTTTCCCATTACGTCATCATATTGTAATAAATGTTTACGTGAATCAAAATTATTACCTTCAACTCTTTTTTGAGCTGTTTCAACAGAACGAGAGATAGTTTTGCTACGCATATTTCTTTGACTATCTAAGCCAGCCATTTCTAGGATAGTTTTAAATCTATCGGTACCAAATCTTACCATTAAATCATCTTCAAAAGATACAAAGAATTGACTAAATCCTGGATCTCCTTGACGACCAGAACGTCCTCTTAGCTGATTATCAATACGTCTCGATTCATGCCTTTCTGTTCCAATAACGCAAAGACCCCCTAGCTCTTTAACACCTTCTCCAAGTTTAATATCAGTACCACGGCCAGCCATATTAGTTGCAATTGTAACCGCACCTTTTTCACCAGCATGTGCAATTATTTCTGCTTCTCTAGCATGGTTTTTAGCATTTAATATTTCATGCTTTACATGCGCTTTTTTCAATAAACCACTTATTATCTCACTAGTTTCTATTGCGATTGTTCCAACTAAAACTGGTTGTCCCGTTTCATGCCTTTTCTTTATCTCTGATATAATAGCCTTATATTTTTCGTCTTTAGTAGAGTATATTAAATCTGCTACATCTTCTCTAATAACAGGCTTATTAGTTGGTATTTCTATAACAAACATATTATATATACTTCTAAATTCTTCTTCTTCAGTTTTTGCAGTACCTGTCATTCCTGACAATTTTTCATACATTCTAAAATAGTTTTGAAAAGTAATAGTTGCAAGAGTTTTAGTTTCTTCTTGAACTGTTACATTTTCTTTTGCTTCTATTGCTTGATGTAATCCGTCTGAAAAAGCTCTTCCAGGCATAAGTCTTCCAGTAAATTGATCAACTATTACAATTTTTCCGTCTTGAACAACATAATCAACATCATTATGCATCGTGTAGTTCGCTTTTAATGCTTGATTTATGTGATGAACCAAAGCAGAATGCTCTATATCATAAAGGTTTTCAAGTCTAAAATAACGTTCACCTTTTTCAGTTCCTTGATCTGTTAGAGTTATATCTTTTGTCTTTTCATCAATTGTATAATCTTCATTTTCTTTTAAAGTTTTTACAAATCTATCAGCATCTTTATAAAGATTAGCTGACTTCATTACTCCACCAGATATTATTAATGGTGTTCTTGCTTCATCTATTAAAACCGAATCAACTTCATCAATTATTGCAAAATGAAGCGGTCTTTGAACTCTATCTTCAGCTCTTACAACCATATTATCTCTTAAATAATCAAATCCCAACTCATTATTAGTTGAATATAAAATATCAGCGTTATAAGCTTCTTGTTTTTCCTTAGGATTCATTTCCCTTAAGTTAACAGCAACACTTAAACCTAAATAATTATATATCTGACCCATCCACTTTGCATCACGACTTGCTAAATACTCATTTACGGTTACTACGTGTACACCTTTACCTGTTAAAGCATTTAAATAAGCTGGCATTACGCAAGTTAGAGTTTTTCCTTCACCAGTTTTCATTTCAGAAATATTACCAAAATGAATAGCTAATGCTCCTAAAACTTGAACATAAAAAGGTTTCTCTCCTATAACTCTATAAGCTGCTTCTCTTACAACCGCAAAAGCATCAGGTATTAAATCATCAAGTGTTTCACCATCTGCTAAACGTTTTTTTAATTTTGATGTCATTGCCTGAAGATTTTTATCAGACATCTTAGCATACTTATCTTCAAGTGCAAAAACATCATTTGCAATTAATTTAAATTTTTCTAATTCTTTATATTCATGATCAAAAATCTTTCTAAATATTTTTATCATAATTTCAATCATCTCCTATAAAAAATATTGTAACAAAAAAAAGAAAATAATTAAAGATATATTAATTATTTTCTATTAAGTTTATTATTAATTTGTTTCAATAATTCCGTAATTTCCATCTTTTCTTAAATAAAGAACACAAATAGAATCAGTATCAGCATTTTTAAAAACGAAAAATGAATGTCCTAACATGTTCATTTGTAAGATAGCTTCTTCTTCATCCATTGGTTTCATATCAATTTTCTTTCTTTTTAAAACCACAGAATTATCTTCCTCAAAATTATCCTCTAAATCCATTTCGAAATTTTGAATAACGTTTCTTTTTATTCTAGAATTGATTTTCGTTTTGTTCTTTCTAATTTGCCTTTCTAACTTATCTACCGTAAGATCGATTGCGGCATATAAATCATCATGAGACTCCTCACTTCTTAATGTATAATGCAACGCAGGTATTGTTATTTCAATTTTTTGTTCTTTTCCACGAACCTTTATTACAACGTTTGCATCAAGGTCATCTGAATTTTCAAAATACTTATCTAATTTACCAATCTTATCTTCAATATAAGATCTTATAGATGACGTAATTTCTACTTTTTCACCACGAATATTATATCTCATAATATCAATCCTCCTATATTTAGATTATAGCATAAAACGAAAACAAATGCTACTGTTTTACAGTAGCATTTGATACTTCTTTTACATTGATAGCTTGTAATCCTTTTTCTGTTTCTAATAATTCATACTCAACTATTTGACCTTCAGAAAGACTTTTATAACCATCTTGCTTAATGGCTGAATAATGGACAAATATGTCTTCATCATTTTCGCCTTCGATAAAGCCATAGCCTTTTTCATTATTAAACCATTTTATTTTACCCACTCTGTTCATTGTACTCGCACCTCACTTCCCTTATTGCTTACAACACTACTATACCTCTGTAAGCATATATTTTCAATACTCTATCGTTCATCAAAATTCGACAAATTTCGCAGAGAGCTATTTTATGATACTAAATCATATAACTAAATTATCATTTATACCTCGAAAGGTAATTTTTTGTATGCGAAAGGTATTTATTCATATTAAAATAACAAATATTTCATATTAATAATACAAATAAATAACATTTAATTATCATTTTTTTATATATTTAATATTTTGTTTTAAAATCTAATTGAAAAATAGAAAAACGGAGGTAGTATGAAAAAACGTTTTTTAACTAAAATAAAAAAAGATATTGAAAAACAATATCCAAACTATTCAAATGAAAAAATAGAAGAAATTATGTATGGTGTAGAAGGAATATACCTTACTATTTCAAAAACTATTGTAATATTTACTTTGGCGTTAATTTTTGGAATATTTAAAGAATTAATATTTTTATTAATAGCATTTAATTTTATAAGATTATTCGCTTTTGGTATGCATGCTAATAATAGTTTAACTTGTCTTTTGTTTTCTGGAACATTATTCTTATGTGGATCATATTTATGTAAAATAATTACTATACCAAGTTATGTTTTATATATATTATATCTAATCGCATTGATTGTAATTTCAATTTATGCCCCAGCTGATACAGTAAAAAGACCATTAATAAAAAAGAAAAAAAGAAAAACTTTTAAAGTTCTATCAATAATTATGACTATAACTTATTTTATAATTACGTTATTTATCAAAGATAAATTAATCATAAATAGCTTAATACTTGGTTTAATAATAGAATGTATTCTTATATTACCTACTACCTATAAGGTATTTAAAATGCCTTATAAAAATTATGCTAATTATGGTTTAAGCGCTTAAATTTAGGTGGTTAAATAAATTTAATTAAAGGAGGAATTATAATGAAAGCAGTATTGGTTTCAATAGTATCAGCTTTAGGTGCATTAGTTGCAGCTTCTGCAACTAGTGGATGTATTCTTGTTTGGGTTGATGAACCTAGCATGCCTAAATCAATGATTGAAAAATAAAAGAAAAAGTTTAATTACTTTTTCTTTTTCTTTCTATTTTAATAATCAATTTAGAAACGTAATATTTATCAAGAATTTCATTTTTAACTTCAAAAGAATTTGTTTCTTTCATTATATCATTTACTAACCTTAAACCATATCCATGACCAAAACCTTTAGTTGTAAAACCAGTACCTATTTTATCTAAATCCAATTTACCTTTATAGGTATTAGATATATTAAAAATTACATTTGATTTTTCTTTTGTAACAGAAACTACAATTTTTTTATCTTTGCTTTTTTTACTAGCATCAATCGCATTATCAAGTAGCACTCCAAATATCTTTCATATCTTTTTATACATATTTACCGAAAGCATATTAAGTTTTGTTTTAACGCCTGCTTCAACATATAATTCGTATTTTATTTTTTGTTCATCCATTATCGATAATTTATAATACAATAAACCTTTTATTCCACCTTCTGGAAATTTATTTAGTTGGCTTATTAAATAACTACTATGCGTTTTATTAACATCCTTAGTTATTGAATCTACATATTCAATTAATTTATCAGATCTCATTTGGGCATAACCTCTAATAACCATTAGTTGATTTTTAAATTCATGATTAGCTTTTCCTTGTTCCGTTATTATTTTTTCATATTTTGTAACGTGGTTATACATTTGCTTATTTTCTTCTTTTAACTGCTCATACTTACTTTCATTTCTCATTATTAGGCAAAACATTACAATTATACCAATAACAAATAATATGTTAATATAGTAGTTAGATTTCATTATTAATTCTAAACCATTTTTCGAAACAACCAAATATAAAACAAGTAAAAACAAATATAAATAGTTAATTAAATTCTTCTTTTTAAAAATATATATTATTTTATTAAGTAACTTTTTAATAAAAGGTAAATTAACAATTAGTATTGTAAGTAACGATATTAAAACATTGGCTAACAAATTATATTTTGGATTATTTACAATTTCGTTAGAATTAATTCCAACCAAAACCAAAATTAACGTTATTAATATTTCAGAAACTGCTAATATAATTTCAGTGTTAAAGGAATATAAAATAACTGATTTATCCTTTATTTTTAGTATAAAATACATAATCAGTGAAATAACTATTACGCATAATATGAATCGAAGATGATTAGTAATAAATAAAAAACCACATATACAATATAAATACATTGGTATAAAAAATTTAATCATCTCACTCTTTTTATTCTGTTTTATTTGAGTGAAAACAATAATAGTAGCTGCTAATGATTGTGCTAATGACGCAACCATCGTCACAATAAATTTCTCTAAACTCATAACTCATTCCTCAATTTCTTTTTATAATTTCTAGATAAATAATCCGTACTAGTATCATTAATAAAATATATAATATTATTTTTAAAATCTATACTTTTTATTTTTTCTTTATTAACATAACAAGCTCTATGAGTTTGAATAAACCTAGAATCTAAACGTACAATTATACTAGATATACTATCTCTTAACAGATACTCATTATCATTTGTAGTTATTTTAGTTTTTTCAGAAAAATTATCTTTATTAACATATAAAATATTATCTATTTTAACATGATGCAATTCTTTATTACATTTAAAACTAATAATCTTTTTACTGTCTACTTTTCGAATAATCATATTTATAGTTTCGCCTAAACGCTTTTCATAATTATCAAATTTAGATATAAAGTCAAAAATCAGTAATTTTTCCTTAAGTAATTTTAGCTCTAATTCATCATGGGAAGTAAGAATAATTATAATGCTATCCCAATCTATTTTTCTTATTTCACGAGCTATATCTATCCCAGATTTATTAGGTAATTCTAAATCTAAAATATATACTTTAAAATCAGATGGAGTATGTATTAAATTTTTTAGTTTTATATTATATCTATCAAAAGAGTATAATGCATAATTAAAATCATGTGGCATTGCTATTTTAGATATAATGTTTTCATCAAACTCTCTAACATGCTTATTATCTTCACAAATTATAAAATTAATCACTCTACTCACCTATTTTTAATTATAACACAAAAAATAAAAAGAATTCACTCGAATTCTTTTTATGATAAATTTTCTAGTATAATACCTGTTCCTTCCGCAACACAAGTTAAAGGACTTTTAGCTATTTTTACTGGAACTTTTATTTCTTTTTCTATTAATTTATCTAAACCTTCAAGTAGTGCTCCACCACCCGTTAAAACGATTCCTTTATCAATAATATCAGCAGATATTTCTGGCTCTATTTTTTCAAGTACGGTTTTAGCGCAATGAATTATCATTTCTATG
>CAMFOH010000042.1 GCA_945969495.1 uncultured Mollicutes bacterium | reverse complement strand
TTATATCTAATTTTTTTTTTTTAGTTTACTTCTGATTATTAATTACTTTTTTTGTTTCTTTACTTGTTGTATCAATTATTTATACTTTAAAACATATTGCTCCATTTGGTAATAATTCTATGTTAGACGTAGATTTTTATCATCAGTATGGACCTTTATTAAACGAGTTGTATGATCGGGTTAAAGCTGGTGAAAATTTATTATATTCATTTAATACTGGTGGTGGTATTCCGTTTTATCGTAATTTTTTAAATTATTTATCAAGCCCATTTAATATCATAATGTTTTTGTTTAAAAAAGAAGATATCGTTATGTCATTTTCTATTATAATTGGTTTAAAAGCTGTTTTTGCATCATGTACGATGGCATATTATTTAAAAAATACTTTTAAAAAAGATAATTTCTTAATATGTATATTTGGTCTTTTATATGCTTTTTCTGGTTATTTTTGTGCTTATTATTGGAATATTATGTGGTTAGATGGAATGGTGTTTTTGCCACTTATAATGTATGGAATAAATAAAATAGTCGATGATAAAAAACCACTTTTTTATACTATTTTTCTTGCAATTATGTTATTTGCGAATTATTTTATTGGTTACATGATATGTATATTTTCAGTATTTTATTTTTTAGGTTATTTCTTCTATCGTGGAAATTTTAAAATAAAAAATATTTTAACAAAGTTTTTAATGTTCGCATTATTTTCCTTTTTAGCAGCTGGATTAGTTTCTTTTGCGTTATTACCATTATTTTATTCTTTAAATAGCATTTCTGCAACGAAAGGTAGTTTTCCAGATGCCGCAACAAACTTTGGCTTACTTGATTATTTATTTAATCATATAACCGGAACTAATAGAACGGTTTTTGCGAGTGATACTTTACCACTTCCAAACGTATATTCCGGGGTTATTACAATATGTTTGATATTTGTTTTCTTTATTAATAATAAAATTAATATTAAAGCTAAGTTAATATCTATTAGTACAATTTTATTTTTCTTTTTCTCATTTAACATAAATACGCTTGATTTTATATGGCATGCATTTCATGTTCCAAATGATTTGCCATGGCGTTATTCATTTATATATGTATTTGTTCTTATAACAATTGCATATTATTCTTTAATAAACATAAAAAACGTAAGCAAGCTTAAAACGAGTATTTGTTTTATGATAACTTTTGTATTTATTATGTTAGCATCAAAATTATCTTTTAAAAACTTAAGTGATGATAGAATAATAATATGTTTGATAATACTTACTGGATATTATCTTATTTATCTTATATCTTATATAAAGAAAATTCCAAAGAAGTTAATTGCTATTCTATTAATTAGTTTAGTATCTTTTGAATGTATCTGGTCAATAAACTATAACTGGGACATAAACCATGATATTACTACGTTTATGAGCGATAAAACCCCTTATCAAGATTTAATAAAAAAGTCATATGAGTCAGATAATGATTTATATCGCACCGAAAAAATAGATTATCTAACACTTAATGATGGTGCATGGTATGATTACAAGGGAATATCAACTTTTTCTTCAATGGCTTATGAAAGTGTTGCTAAGTTTCAAAGAATGATAGGAATGGCTGGTAATGATATTAATAGCTATTATTACAAGAATTGTAATTCTCCTATATATAATACAATGTTTAATATAAAATACCTAATGGGAAATTATTTAGATGATGATTATTACAAACTTGTTTATTCAAATGATTATTATAACTTAAATGAGTACAAATATCCTTCTTCTTTGGTTTACATGGTAAATGAAAATATTAAAAATTGGGAACTTATTAGCTATAATCCATTTTTAAATCAACAAAACTTTGTTTCTTTGTCTACTTTAAATGATAATGTTTTTAAACCATTAAGTGTAAGTTCAATAAGTGGTGGATCGATTATTGATGAGAGCTTTTTAAAAAATTCAAATGGTGAATTTAATTATGTTTTAGAAAATGGTTCAAATACTATTACCTTTTCTTTAAAAAATCTTAATGAAGAAAGCATTTATTTATATATAGGTGGAAATAATGTTAGTAGCTTTGAGGTAGATGGAAGTTATTATGGCATAACATCTGATGAGTATTACATAGTTAACGTTGGCAAAAAACTTCCGGGTATGATAGATATTAAAATTAATTTCAATGATAGTAATGATGGTAATTTGAAATTTTACGCATATACCATTAATGATGCAACTTTTAAAGAATTTTATGATAATATAAAATCAGGTTCATTAATAATAGAAAAATATAGTGATTCACTAATAATTGGAAAAATAACCGCTAAAGAAAATCAAACAGCATTTACTACCATTGCCTATGATAAAGGATGGAGTGTTTATGTTGATGGTAAAAAAGTAGAAACTTATAAAATTGCGGATGCCTATTTAGGATTTGATGTGCCTTCTGGTACTCATGAAATTAAGCTTTCTTTTTATCCGGTAAAATTAAAGGAAGGGCTTATAATATCTATAGGTTCTTTAATTACATTATTTGCTTATTTTGTTTTTACTGATCCTGTTAAATATAAAAATAAGGAAAAAAGATAAATTTATTGTTTAAATTTATCTTTTTTTGTGATAGAATGTTTATAGTTAGAATATGCAAGATGTTTGCATGTTTAAAAGGGGAAGGTTTTTATTAAGGAGGCTGGTTATGATTGGCGTAATAGAAAGGGTTAAGAATAACGTCCTTTTAAAGTGTAGTACTTTAAACGACGAGGTCATTTCAAAAACCTTAGTTGATGTTATAGACGAAGGTGTTTATCATTTTGCAGAAGACATGATAAGTTTAATAAATGATTTGCACTTTGATTTAAAAGAAGAAGAGTTACGAAATAAAACTAATGATATTATTAAAGTACCAATTATAAAGAAAATAAAAAGAAAACTTTTTATTGATTCGCTTGCACTTCAAATAACTAATGATGCGTTTATTGAGGGGTTCTTTAATAAAGAAATAACTATAAGTAAACTAAAAGAATCTTATATTAAAGAATTAAATACAAATAAAAATTCAAATCAACTTAATATGACTGAGGATCTTAACCTTAGTGAAATTATTCAAAAACTACGTTTATACGTTGATGAGAATATTACTAACACTTTAAAAGAAAACGTCTTTTTGGTAAAAGCAATTGAGACGTCAATAGATAAATTGAAAGAAGAATTAGAACGTAGTTTAAAAAATCTGATAGATAATGCTGATTTAGAATACTTAGATATTTTAACTAATGAATTAATACAAAATGCTAAAGAAGAGAAATTTGATTCAAAAGAAGAAGGGAAAGAAATTATGATTGAAAAAGAAGTTACACCGGTTATTGATGATTATGAGAAAACCGAAGAAATTACTAATAAATTTGATAAATATGATGACATGACATTGTTTAATAAAGTTATTTTAAGTCTTAATACTAAAGAAGAAAAATTGTTAAGAAAAGAAAATAGTCTTGAAAAAAGAAAGCATGAAGTTGATGAACGTTTAAGTGCAACAAATAAGAATATAGAAGCTAACATAGAAAGAGAAAATAAATTATCTCAAAGACGTTTAGAATTAAATTCAAAAGAGGTTGAATTGAACTCTAAATTATCTGAGGCTGAAGTGATTTTCCTTAATATGAAACCACTTATTAAAGGGTTAAATAAAATTATGGTTTCTGATGAAATTGGAGGTAGTAAAGATGAGTAAACTATTAAGTAGTGTTTTGGATAAGATTAGTGAAGATAATAATACTTATCGTATGGAACTTCGTGATTTAAATAAAAAAATTGATGAAAAAATAACTGCCTTAGTTGGGGATGTTGTTACTCTATCTAATTATACCGTTGATTTTTCTAATGCGGTAACTAATGCTAAAGAAAAGCTAGTAAATCCTATTTCTAGAATAATAGAAAGTTATGTTATTAAAGATTTAAGAAGTGTTGAGACAGTAAACGAACAATTCGTTGATAAGATAAATGATAAAATAGAAAATTCAAATATAAATAATTCAGAGGATAGAGATAATTTTATAAAAAATTTAAATTCTTTACTAAATGATAAATATTTAGAAATTGTTAAAATTAAAAGAGTTGATTTTTTAAATATTAATGGTACTAATGATGAAGTTGAAAATTGTGTTATTGATTTTGTTAATTATTTAAAAAGTTCTGCTACATTTGATAATTCCAAATTAGAAGAATTAATGAATTCATATAAGAGTAGTTTATATAGTGTAATATCTCAAACTTTATCTAATATTAGTAATATATATTTAAATAATTTTGTAAATGAGATAAGTAGTGCTTTAAATATATCATTGGATACTAATGATTTAAATATAGATACTTATTCAAATGAAGAAACTTTTAAACCATATATTCCGGATATTAATCCAGTACCAGAAATTGAAATACCGACAGTTCCAGAAGTTCCTAACTTTAGTGAACCAGAAGTTCCAAATATACCAGATGTAGTTGAAGATAAAAAAGAAGATGTTGTAGACGTTCCTTTAGTACCACCTATACCTGATAATATAGAAATGGCCCCACCTATGGATGTTCCAAAAATAGCCCCAATAGAAATAAATATTGATAAAAAAGAAGAAGAAACAAAGAAAACATATGATGTCGAGGAAATACTTAAAATAGCAAAATCTCCAGTTGTAACTATGCCTAAAGAAGAAAAGAAAGATTCTAATGATTATTTATCAGTATCTTTAATAGAAAATAGGGAAGAGATAGATTCATTTGATTCTGAGTTTAACGAACAAGAAATTGTAGAAGAAATGATTAAAAGATTAACTAAACGATTATCTTTAATAAATGAAAGACAGGAAAAATACTATGAAGAAAAAAGAAAATTACAAGAAGATGAATCGTTTGTTAATGATTTAATAGAAAGTTCTAATAGAAAACGTAAAGAATTAGATGATTTAGAAGAAGAATTAAATAATAAAGAAGAAGAAATAAAAGAAAAACAAAAAGAATTAGATAAAAAAATAAATGACGTAATGCCTTTTGCAAACGCAATAATGAAAACAAATGATGAGGAAGCTTCAAATTAAGCTTCTTTTTTTGTTCTTTTTTTATGTATATGTCATATATTTAATTAGAAAGATTTGGAGGATAATATGATTAATAAACAAAAATTATGGTTTTTAACTTTATTTAGCTTAATCCTTGTTTTAAGTGTGTATTATATTACTATGCCTAGTGAACTTTTAACAACTTCAAAGAGTACTACTACAGAAGAAGAAAAAAGTACTACTAGTGTAAGTGTTACAGAAACAGATGTTTTAACTGCACTACAGGTTGAAGCTGATGAAGAAAGGGCGGCCCTTGCAGCGGAATATAACGAAATATTAACAAACAAAGATACTTCAACCGAGGAAAAAAATAACGCTTATAATGGGTTAAAAGAAATTGATGAAATAAAAGCAAAAGAAGAAGAATTAGAAAAAAAACTAAAAAAAGAATTAAAACTTGATTCATTTATTAAAATAGATTCTAGTAATATAAGTGTAACAATAAAGAAAAAAGATCACGATTATTCTCTTGCTAATAGTGTTATGAGACTTATTCAAGAAGAGTACCAAAATAAAATGTATGTTTCGGTAAAATTCCAAAATTAAGTACCTTTTTATGCCTTTATTCATAAGATAATATAGAAAAAATATTAAAATACCTCTTATTATAAGAAAGTGGGGAAATTATGGGAAAGGCAATACTAACTAAAAGAGAAAAAGAAATCTTTGATTATTTAATAACAAATAAAACAACTAAACAGATAGCAGAAAAACTTGGAATAAGTGAAAAAACTGTTAGAAATCATATATCTAACGTCATGCAAAAACTTGGGGTCAAGGGAAGGGCATGTGCGGTAATTGAACTTATAAGATTAAATGAGATTACTTTATAAAATCGCATATTACATGCGATTTTTTCATACAATATAACGGAGGTAATCATGCTAAGAAAATTTGCTTATAACAAAATATTTAGGACAACTGGAATGCTTTTGTTATTAATTTTACTTCTTTTGTTTCCAGCATCTAAACAATATAGTTTGGAAGATGATAAAATAGTTAAAACAAGTTCTAGCGTAAAGAAAAATGAAGTTTTTTTGATTGATAAGGATGGTTATGTAGCGAGATGTTTAGTTGAAATAAATGCCGAAACAGATGAACAATACGCTAAAAAATTAATTGAATTATTAACTATTGGAGGTAAATATGAACAAAAAATACCTAATGGATTTAGAGCGATATTACCAACCGATCTAAAAGTTAATTCCGTTAATATAAATGGTAGCGACATTACTATTGATTTATCAAAAGAATTTTATGATTTATCTAGCAATGATGATGAAAAAGCAATTGAGGCATTAACGTTTAATTTAACGTCTATTAATGGTGTTTCTAATTTATATATTAATATTGATAATGAACCACTTAAAGAATTTCCTATATCTAAAAAAAATGTTATTCAACCATTTAATAAGCAAGATGGGATTAATAAAAATTTTGATTTATCTAGCTATAAGAATATTAATAGTGTTATCGTGTATTACGTAAGTAAAGGAAATAGTAATTATTATTATGTACCAGTAACCAAAATAACTAATGATAATAGAGAAAAAATTAAGATTATAATTGACGAATTAACCAGTTCGCATATATATGAAACTAATTTAATGAGTTTTCTTAATTATAATGCTAAACTTATAAGTTATGAATTAACTGATGATGTACTTACTCTTAATTTTAATAATTTTTTATTCGATGATGAAAATACTAAGAGTATTTTAGAAGAAGTAATATATTCTATTTCGTTATCGGTAAGAGATAATTACGATGTAAAAGAAGTTATATTTACTGTGGATGGCAAGGAAATTACAAAAAGTGTTATAAAAAACATTGAATAATTATTAATTTTTTGTTATAATTGATTTGTTCTTCTTGAATGAATCAATGTCCTGCTAGCTCAGCTGGATAGAGCAACGGCCTTCTAAGCCGTGGGTCAAAGGTTCGAATCCTTTGCAGGACGCCATTTATGTATAAAACATTATCGTTTGATAATGTTTTTTTTATGCCTTTTTATGCCTTTTTGTTAGTTTTACACAAGGCAAAAAAAATATTGACCGGGGGGGGTAGTATGATATTATAAACATGTAAAATAAAGA
>CAMFOH010000041.1 GCA_945969495.1 uncultured Mollicutes bacterium | reverse complement strand
ATGTAGAACAAGAAACTCCTCAAATTCCTACCGCTCCAATTGACTTATCTGGAATTATTTCTTCATCGGTAGATAATGTTACACCAGAACCAGAAGCTCCTACAGTTTATCCACAAATCAACGTTAATACAGCAGAAACTGCTCCTATTTCGTTTGGAAATGATGTTTCTTTTGGCGAACAAGCACCTGATACTCCTGCTTTTGGAAGTTTACAAAACGAATCTTTTAATTCGTTTGGAAATTCTTTTAATGGTGAAAATGCATTTGATAAAAATACTGATAATGGAGTGTTTAAAACAGAACAAGATGTTGATGATTCTTTTGAAAAATTTATAGCAGATGTAAGAAAGTCATATCAAGAACATATAGCAGGTCCTACTAAAACATTAGTTGAGTTTGTTAATAGATATATAAATTGGGGTAATCAAGTTACGGCAAATGGTTTGAATAGAAAACTTTTTGATGAATATGATGAATTAATGGAACTTTTAAAGCAACAAAAGTCATATGGTACACAAATTGATAATTCAAGTTTTGAATACAATAACAATTCAAATAATACTTATGGTGATGACCAATTTGGCAACGGAATGTTTAGATAAACATCATTTATTAGATTTATTTGTACATAATAAAGATATACGATTGTATGTCTTTTTCTTTTAAAAAAAATTAACAAAAATTACCATGAAAAAAATTGTATGAAATGGCAAGATTTTCACATTCTATTAGTGTACAGGAGGTGAAAACACATGAAAAATAGTAAATTAGTAGCTCCAAACTCAAAGCAAGCTATAGAACAAATGAAATACGAAATCGCTAACGAATTTGGTGTTAACTTAGGAGCTGATGCTACTGCAAGAGCTAATGGTTCAGTTGGTGGTGAAATCACAAAACGTTTAGTAAAAATGGGTGAATCACAATTAGGTGGATCTTATAACATTCAAAAATAATTAATATAACATAGATTTTTAAAAGGTAGCTATTTTTCGCTACCTTTTTTGTTTTAAATACTCGTATTTTGTTGTATAATTATTAACAGGAGTGTGATTTTATGAAAATATTATCTGTTAATGCTGGTTCGTCATCTCTTAAGTTCCAGTTATACGAAATGCCGGAAGAAAAGGTTTTAATATCTGGATTAATGGAAAGAATTGGTATTGGAAATAGTTTTTATACCATAAAAGTAAATGGTGAAAAAATAAGAAAAGAAAAAGAGCTAAATAACCACGAAGAAGCTTTTAAAATTTTAGTAGAAGAATTGAAGTTTAATAACGTTGTAGATTCTTTAGATGATATAAAGGGTATTGGACATCGTGTTGTTCAAGGGGGTGATTATTTTGATAAGACGGTTGTTATTGATGATGACGTTTTATCAAAAATAGAAGAACTATCATCTTTAGCACCGCTTCATAACCCAGCAGCAGCAACTGGTATAAAAGCTGCTATTGAAGTTTTTCCAAATGCTATTCAAACAGCTGTTTTTGATACGGCATTTCATCAAACTATGCCAAAGGAAAATTATTTATATGCATTACCAATGTCTTGGTATGAAAACTTAAAGGTGAGAAGATATGGTGCTCATGGGACATCTCATAAGTTTGTTTCACAAAGGATGAATGAGATTTTAGGAAGAAAAGATACTAAGTTAATAACTTGTCATATAGGAAATGGAGCATCTATTAGTGCGGTTGTTAATGGTAAATGCATTAATACAAGTATGGGTCTTACACCAAATGCTGGTTTAATTATGGGAACTAGATGTGGTGATATAGATGCTAGTATTATTCCATATGTTATGGAAAAAACTAATATGAGTGCAAAAGATATTGATAACGCAATTAACAAAGAAAGTGGACTTCTTGCAATAAGTAGAAAATCAAGTGATTCAAGAGACATTGAAGAAGGAATCGCGAGTGGTGATGAAAACTGCATTTTAGCGCAAAAGATGTACGTTAGAAGAATAGTTGATTATATTGCAAAGTATTATGTAGAAATGAATGGTTGCGATGCAATTTGTTTTACTGCTGGCATTGGGGAAAAAGCTATTGATACAAGACGTGATATAATAAACGAATTAGGTGCTTTAGGAGTGCATTTGGATGCTGAGGCTAATAACGTAAGAAGTGAAGAACGTTTAATTTCAACTAAGGATTCTAAAATAGCTTGTTGGATAATTCCGACAGATGAGGAATTAATGATTGCAAGAGATACTTTAGAACTAATATAGTAAGGATTAATAAATGAAAGAAAAAATACTAGAATTAATAAAAAAATATAAAAGAATAATTATTGCAAGACATATTGGAGGGGACCCAGATGCATTGGGATCAACTTTCGCTTTAAAAGAAATAATATTAGAAAATTTTCCTGATAAAGAAGTATATGTTGCTGGTACATCAATATCTAGGTTTAAATTTTTTGGAACCCATGATAAAATAACCGACGAAATGTATGATAATGCTCTTTTAATAGCACTTGATATACCTGATATTAAAAGGCTAGATGGGGTAGATTATTATAAATTTAATGATAGTATCAAGATAGATCATCATCCGGAAATAGATAAGTATTCTGATTTAGAAATAATAGATATAGATGCATCTAGTACTTGTGAATTAATTGCAAGATTCGCTTATGATCTTGGGCTTAAGATTCCAAAACATGCTGCCCAAAATTTATTTATGGGTATTGTTGCAGATACTAATAGGTTCCTATTTGGCGCTAATAAAAAAGAAACTTATGAAATTATTTTAGATTTAATAGAAAGAGAAAATGTAAAACCTAATGAGTTATATGAAATACTATATAAAAGATCTATGTCAGAAGTAAGACTAGAAGGATTTATTTCATTAAACATGAAAGTAACAAAAAATGGTCTTGGATATGTTAAGATAACTGATAAAGACTTAAAAGATTATGGTGTTGACTCAGCAAGTGTTGGAAGTATAATGAATAATTATAACTTTATTCATGGCCTTATTTGTTGGGTTGTATTTACCGAGGATGTTAAAAATAATGTCATTAGGACATCAGCTAGAAGTCGTGGCGTTAAAATAAACAAATTATTTGAGCAATATAATGGTGGTGGACACATATACGCATGTGGAGCTAAATTAAATAGTTTCAGTGAAGCTGATGAAATAATAGATAAATTAGATAAGTTATGTGAAGATTACATAAAAGACGAAGATTAGTAGTCTTTTTTGTTTTATGAAAATATGTTATTATTTATTATGTGAGGAAATAATATGAAAATTAACGACGAAGAATTAGATATAGAAGAACTTGTTAAAAATGTTTATCATGATAAAAATATGTTAAAAATGAGAGGTAATGGTATTTATTTAAGTGATAATGAAACCCAAATATTAAAAAGGTATGGAATTGATTATAATAAATATGGTTCACTTGGAAGTCTTATTTTTGATATTGAACAAATATTAAATGAACAAACAGATATAGAAGATTTAGAAGAAGTATCAAAAAGACTTTCGGAGTTAAACTATTATAATAATACTAATAAGTAAAGAAGTGATAATATGATAAAAATTAATTTGAAAAACATATATAACGAAGAAGTAACAATCCAGATGGTTGATAATGAATTTGATGCTAATTTTATAACTCATAGTGGTACTTTTCATGCAGATGAAGTAATGGCAAGTGTAATTTTGTTAAACAAGTTTGGTTCTTTAAAATTATTTAGATGTAACAAACCTGTTAATAATAAATCATTTGTCTATGATGTTGGTTTTGGAAAGTTTGATCATCATGGAATAGATTTTAACGAAACAAGGGAAAACGGTATTAAATATGCTTCATGTGGACTTGTATGGAAAATGTTTGGTAAAGATATAATAAAAAAATTGGGAATAAAAGACATTGATATGTTTTTTGAATCAATTGATAAAAACCTAATAATGGATATAGATAGAGATGATAATGGTCAAGCTTTAAAAAATGAACCAGAAATAAAAGGGCAAACCATTCCTAATTTAATAGCAAGTTTTAATCCCACTTGGAATGAGGATGACAAAGAAAATGAAAACTTTCTAAAGGCATTATCTTTTGCAAATACTATTTTTAACAACATGATTAGTAAGATGATAGCTAAAGAATCAGCAAAAAAAATAATAGAGGAAAAAATAAATGAAAGTAAAGATGGAATATTAATTCTTGATTGTTATATGCCTTGGAAAGATATTGTACTTTCTTCTAGCAACCCAAAAGCAAAAGATATATTATATGCCATATTTCCGTCTAAAAGGGGAGGATATAACGTTGTTGCAACACCAAAAGAATCCGGTAGCTTTGATGTAAAAAGACCATTTCCAAGTAATTGGGCTGGTAAGGAAGATAAAGATTTACAAAAGATAAGTGGTATTGATACCATTACGTTTTGTCATAAGAATTTATTTATATGTGCATGTAAAACTTTAGATGATGCTAAAAAAATAGCTGAAATAGCTATTAAAAATAGAGGTTAAGAAAGGTGTATTTGCGTTTTATACTTAACTTTGCTATAATATCTATTGCAATTTGAAGATTGTTATTCATTTTGTTATAATACTTATATATGTAGGTGATAAAAATATGAAAATAAATGATGTTGAAGAGCCCATTATAGCGGTAAGAAGAAGTCAGTATCCTACCGATGGGAAACCCGAGTTTTTATTATTAGGTAGAAGCAACGTAGGAAAATCTAGTTTTACAAACTCAATAATGGAAAGAAAAGATTTAGCTAGAATATCTAGTAAACCGGGTAAAACTCAAACTATTAATTTCTATAAAGTTAATGATGATTTTTATTTAGTAGATGTTCCAGGATATGGTTATACAGCATCAGGTAAACAAGATCAAAAGAAGTTTGGTATGATGATAGAAGAGTATTTATCAGAAAGAGAGAATTTAAATCAAGTGTTTATGTTAATTGATTTTAGACACAAACCAACCGAAGATGATTTACTTATGTACAATTTCTTAAAGTTCCATGGTGTTAAAGTAACATTAATTGCAACAAAGGTTGATAAAGTTGGAACAACACAAAGAGAAAAGTATAAAAAGCAAATTACTGATAATATTGATTTAGCAATTGGTGATGAACTTGTTTTATTCTCTGCTAAAACCAAACTTGGAAAAAAAGAGATACAAGGTATAATAGCTAAAGAAGTTTATGGCGAAGACACCATATAAACTTCTTTTTTTAATTAATTTATGATATAATTTATAAACGAAAAAGAGGTGGTATTTATGAAGTTACCAACAATAGCTTTAGTTGGAAGGCCAAACGTAGGAAAATCTACCATATTTAATAGATTAGTTGGAAGAAAACAAGCAATAATAGAAGATACTCCAGGTGTTACAAGAGATAGAATATATGGTACTGGAACTTATCTTGATTATAGGTTTAACGTAATTGATACTGGTGGTATTGATATTTCAGATGATGCTTTTAATAAAGAAATTAAAATGCAGGCAGAACTTGCAATTGATGAAGCAGACGTAGTTATTTTTATTGTTGATGGAAAAGAAGGAATAACTACTAATGATTTGGTAGTAAGAGATATATTAAGAAAAAGTAATAAAAAAATTGTTGTTGCAATAAATAAAGTTGATAATAAAAAAACGATGGAAAATATGTATGATTTTTATGAACTAGGATTTGATTACTATATTCCTGTATCTGGTTCACATAATATTGGTATGGTTGAGTTAATGAATGAAGTTACTAAGGATTTTAAAAAACTAGAAAATGAAGAATATGATTCTGATATTATTAAATTCTGCGTTATAGGAAGACCAAACGTAGGGAAATCGTCTTTAGTTAATGCAATATTAAATGAAGAAAGAGTAATAGTAAGTGATGTTGCAGGAACAACTCGTGATACGGTAGATACCCCTTTTACTTATGAAAAACAAAAGTTTGTGGTTATTGATACTGCAGGTATGAGAAAAAAGGGAAAAGTATACGAAAGCATTGAAAAATATAGCCTACTTAGAAGTATGAAAGCAATTGATAGATCAGATGTTTGTCTTGTTGTAATAAATGCAGAAGAAGGTATTATAGAGCATGATAAACACATTGCAAGTTATGCTTTAGAAGCGGGTAAAGCACTTGTATTAGTAATTAATAAATGGGATATGATAAATGATAAAGACCAAGGAATAAAAGAATTTACACAAAAAGTAAGAGCAGAATTTCAGTTTTTAAGTTACGTTCCAATAGTATTTTTATCTGCTAAAACAAAAAAAAGAATGCACACTTTAATGCCAGAGGTTATAAAAGTATTTAATAATTCAAAAAGAGAAGTTAAAACAAGTGTTTTAAATGATGTTATAGTAGATGCGGTATCGCTTCAATCACCACCATCATACAAGGGTAAGAAACTTAAAATATATTTTACCTCTCAAACCGGATTTGCTCCACCTAAGTTTACCTTCCATGTTAATAATAAAGGTTTAGTACATTTTTCATATGAAAGGTATTTAGAAAATAAAATAAGAGAAAACTTTGATTTTGAAGGGGTACCAATAGTATTCCAATTTAAGAATAGAAACGAATAACTTTTCGTTTTTTTTATTTAGAATATTTTTAATAGAGAGTATAAGTTTATAAAATAGTATATTAACTTTTTATTAACATTATCATATATTACTTTAGGAGTGATATTTAATGGGAATAACTGATAGTTTTCTTAATAAGGTAGAAAAAAAGACTAACGTTAGCAAAGAGTCTATTTTAGCTATCGCGGAAAGATTAAAAGATGGTAATCTAAAAGATGAAAAAACGATTCGTGGAGTGATAGATGAATTATCTGTACTAACCGGAAAATCAGTATCAAAAGAGCAGTCTGATAAGATTGTTAAAGCGGTTGTAGGAGATCAGATACCAAGTAATTTAGAGGATATGATAAATTAAGAAGTGCTATATAATTTTTTATAAAAGATATGATATACTAGATATAATAATGTTATAATTTTTATAATTTAGAAAGGGATTATACTTATGATAAGTTATTATGAGTTTAAAAAAATATTTGATGTATTAGATGAAAAAAGGAATCCAGAAATTGAAATTTATTTCAAAGATAATGATAGTTATATACTTATTAAATTTGAGTCTTATTTAACTTATAGTAAAATGTCAGGAACTAAAGAAGATGTTTTTATATTTATTAATTTATTTGATTTGTATTATAGTAGCCTAAAAAGTGTTTGGAATGAATTAAGCGACATATTAATAGATATGACTTTTAGTGTTGTTAGTCAAAAAGAAGAAATACTTAAAAATTATAACTTGAAACTAAAGTAATTATTTTGCTTATTTAAAGAAGAAAATTTTCTTCTTTTTTTCATATTTCATACATATTTTCATAATATTTAATGAGATTGATAAGAAAGTAGGGATTGTATGGAAAAATATGATATTATTAAAGATATATCCGAAAGAACTGGCGGGGATATATACTTAGGAGTAGTAGGCGCGGTAAGAACTGGTAAATCAACTTTTATAAAAAAGTGTATTGAAAACTTAGTTGTTCCAAACATAAAAAATTAGTATGAAAGAAAAAGATTTTTGGAATAAATACATCAAATAACGCAAGAGTAAA
>CAMFOH010000040.1 GCA_945969495.1 uncultured Mollicutes bacterium | reverse complement strand
CTAGTAATAAGGTTTATACTGCAAGAGAAGCTATTAAAGTAGCAAAAAAACAACGTGAATACATTATTCAAGAATTACTAAAAGGAAGTCTTGATCCTAAATTAACAGAAAATTTAACTTATTTAAACGAAGTTATTGCTGCATATAATTCAGAATTTGAAGATAAAGAAAATGATAAATCTGAAATTTTATATACAGATACTAAAATAAAAAAAGGATTAGCTATTAAAAATGCTATCGTTAAATCAATTGAAAAAATTGATGAACAAGTAAGTTATATTATGAGTAATTCTAAAGATTTTAAAGATTGCGAAGATAAAGGTGAACTTGAAATTGTAAAATCAAATTATGAAAAAATTATAGATTTAAAACAATTTAAGAAATCATTAGAAAAACTATTAACTTATAATGGTGAAATAATTAGCAAAAGTAAGCTAAATTCTATTACAAATAATTTATCAGAAGATGCTAAAAATGTAGTAGAAATGTATTATACTCTTATAACCGATAGTCTTATTAATATGAATAAGTTAGAAGGTAAAAAGCCTAATTTAAACGATGATGAAAAAAATCTTATTGATGAAGTTAATTACTATTTGGATATAGCAAAAGATAACAATAGTAAAGCAGCTTTAAATTATGCGTGTGATTTAATTAAAAACATCAAAGATAAAGATATTCAAAATGATTTAGAGGCTGAGGCTGCTGAAATAGCTATTAAAATATGTGATGATAAAGAACTAAAAGAAGCTTCAAGATTTGTTGAATTAGCAGAAAAAACGCAAAAGGCTAAAGATTTTTATAATGCAAAAAATGCGGTTAATAATTTAAATGATGGAAAAGAAAAAGAAAAATTAAATAAAAGAATTGATAGCTTAGAAGAACAAAATAAAAATATATTTAGTTCATTAATTGATCATTTAAAACAAAATATAACGGATGAAAAACTAATAAGAAAAGAAGAAATAAAAGAGTTGTCAGATAGATATCAATATTTACCTGAAGCTTACTTAAATCAGCCTATTTCTGATGATGAAACCATTAAAGATGATTATGATAGAATAGTAACAATATATAATAATCAGGTTCAAAATGAATATCAAGAAAGCTTAGACGAAGAAGAGTTTAAAAAATATAGTTTACAAGAAAAATTTGTAGAATTATTTGGCTCTGTAGTTAATTTTATTTCAGGAACTAAAGTTGTAAAAAACTTTAATAAGAAAAGATTAGAAAGACTAAATAAAAAACTTGCTGAAGCAGAAACAGATGAAGAAAAAGAAAAATATGAAAATAAAATTAAAAAAACAAATAAAAGTATTTCTGATAATGACGTTGTAAGCGGTGTTAAACTATTTATAGCAAGAAATAAACTAGCTAAGAAAAAGTTTAAATTATACAAAGGAAATGTAAAAGATAGTGATTTTGTAACTACCGAAGATAACGAAAGAGTTTATGAAAATAAAGCTACAAATAATATTTCTAAGAGTTTAAGTAAAGGATTATCAAGAAAGTTAAAGGATGAGTCAATATTTGAAGATAGAAATAGAGTTATTACTATTTTAGATCAATATTTAGAATTAATAGCTTCTGGTACTTATGATAAAGAATATGTTGATGAATTTATAGAAGTTCTAAGAAAAGTAGCAGCTAAGAAGGCCATTACTGAAAATGAATTTCATGGTTACTTAGAAGAATTAAAAATTATCTGCAATTATCGTGCATATAATGAATATATTCCATATCATTTAGATACTGATGAAGTTGATGATGTAATTAAGTTCTATGATAGCGATGAATATAAAACAGCTAAAACAAAACCTAGATATATTAAAAGAAAGTAATTAATACTTTCTTTTTTTATGTTAAAATATACTTGGTGATATATATGAATGGAATATTAGTTGTTAATAAATCTAAGGGTGTTACCAGTAGAGATGTTGTAAATAGTGTATGTAAAATTTTAAATACTAAAAAAATAGGCCATACTGGAACCCTTGATCCTATTGCAACGGGAGTACTTGTATTATGTATTGGAAAAGCAACAAAGTTAGTTGAGATATTAACTAATGATGATAAAGAATACATCGCAACTGTAAAGCTTGGTATTTTAACTGATACTTTAGATATGGATGGTAAAATATTAAAAGAGGAAAAAGTTTATGTTACCAAGGAAAAATTAATAAATGCATTAAATTCTTTTGTGGGTACTTATGAACAAGAAGTTCCAATTTATAGTGCAGTTAAAATAGATGGTAAAAAATTATATGAATATGCAAGAAGTGGCAAAAAAGTAAACTTACCAAAAAGAAATATTAAAATTAAAAATATAGAACTATTAGAACTTAATTATGAAGAATATAAATTTAAAGTTAGTGTATCTAAGGGTACTTATATAAGAAGTTTAATTAAAGATATTAATGAAAAATTAGGTATTATTGGTTCAATGAGTGATTTAAAAAGAACTAGGCAAGGTAAATTTAATATTAATGATTCATATGATTTAGAGAAAATAAAAAATGGTGATTATAAAATACTATCAATTAATGATGTTTTAAAAGATGAAAATTGTGTTATAATAGATGATAAATTATTTGGGTTTATTAAAAATGGACGAATATTAGATAATAGATATAATAAAGATATTGTTACGTTTGTTTATAATGACGATGTTGTTGCAATATATAAAGTATATGAAAAGGATAAAACTAAAATGAAACCATTTAAGATGTTTATTTAGGAGGTTTGAAAATGAAGAATTCATTAATTTTAATAAGAGAATTAAAACAAATCCGAGATGAAGAATCTTTTAAACTTTTATTAAAAAGATATTTAGATGAAGAATATTCTGTTAAAAATTTATTAGAGAATATAATTGATAATCAAAAAAGAAAAATAATATTTGATATTCTTTTTTCTAAGCCTTTATTTAATAGTGAGGAAATAATAAAAAATAATTATGATTATCTTAGTAATGATGACAAAGTATATATTTTTAGACTTGTTTTAAAAAATAGCCCTCTTCAAGCATATTTCTTTTTAAAGGAAATAGAGGATTCTAAAAAGTATTTAACAAATGAAGAAATATTAAATGTTTTAAGTTCTGTTCCAACTGATATAGTAATAAATGATTTTAATTCATATTTTCAAGAAGAACTCCTAAAAAAAGATGATTATTATAAACTACTTAGTATTAAAAAAGATTTAAAAAATGATACTATTAAAAATATTTATGGGAAGTCATTTAGATTAAAAAAAGGTTATTTAAGTGTTGTTACTTACTTAAGTGATGAAGAAAAAAAAGATTATACTAAAATGTTTTTGGATTTAGGCGTTACTAATTATGAGATAGCAATTGATCTTATAAATAATAAATATTATAATGATAATTGCTATGATGGATTATTAAAAGTGATAGAAAATTATGCTCCTTCTAGTATAATTTATGATGTTTTAATGAAAGAAAAGCTTAGTGAAAAGCAACAAAAATCATTAGAAAAAGCACTACTTAAGACTTGTGATATAGAGTATATTTCATATTATTATTTTTATAAAAACAAAGAAAAGTTTATAGAACTATTTGGAAGTACTTTATTGTTTTTATCATTTGTAATGCTTAATAAGAGAAAGTTTAAAAATGATGATATATTACAAGATGTCATCTTAAAAATAAAAGAGGCAAATGCAATTTATGCAGATGATGTTATAAACAAAGTAAAAAAAGCATATGTAAAAAACAATCAAATCAAATAAAATTACTTGCATAATTATTAAAATTAATGTATATTATTAGTGTTACCTTATCTCGGGTATTGGAAAGTACTCCTAACCATATCTTGGATGAAGGCGAATAAACAAAAATAAGGAGGAAGAAAAAATGTTAAAGAAAGAAGTTAAACAAGCTATCATTAAGAAATATGCAACTCATGAAGGTGATACTGGTTCACCAGAAGTACAGATTGCTGTTCTTACTGAAGAAATTAATGCTTTAACAGCTCACTTAAAAGAAAATATTCACGACTTCCACTCAAAAAGAGGATTGTTAATGAAGGTTGGTAAGAGAAGAAATTTACTTAATTATCTAAAGAAGACTGATATTAACAGATATCGTGAATTAATCAAGAGCTTAGGATTAAGAAAGTAATTTATTATAATAAAAGTAGGCACTCTTTTTTGGGTGTCTTTTTATATAAAAAGGAGATGTAAAAATGGAAAAAAGAATATTTGAAACAGAATTTAGAGGAAGAACTTTAAGGGTAGAAGTAGGAGAATTAGCTAAACAAGCACATGGGGCAGTATTAGTTAGATATGGAGATACCGTTGTATTATCAACTGTTTGTGTAAGTAAAACAGCAAACGTATTATCTGATTTTTTTCCGCTTATGGTTTTATACCAAGAAAAATTATATTCAGTAGGTAAAATACCGGGTGGATTTATTAAAAGGGAAGGAAGACCAACCGATAATGCAACGCTTGCAGCTCGTATGATAGATAGACCAATGCGTCCATTGTTTCCAGAAAACTTTAGAAATGAAGTGCAAGTAGTAAATACTGTTTTATCAGTTGATCCTGATAATTCACCAGAGTTAACGGCAATGCTTGGATCAAGTTTAGCAACGTCAATTAGCAAGGTTCCTTTTGATGGACCTATTGCAGGTGTTAAAGTAGGTCGTGTTGATGGAAAATTAATTATTAATCCAACCGTAGAACAATTAGAATTAAGTGATATAGACTTAACCGTTGCAGGAACTAAAGATGCTATTAACATGGTGGAAGCAGGAGCTAAAGAAGTTTCGGAAGATGATATGTTAGAGGCTTTAATGTTTGGCCATGATGCAGTAAAAGAATTAATTAAGTTCGAAGAAAAAATAATTAAAGAAGTTGGTCAAGAAAAAATGGAATATGAGGTTCTTGAAATAACTGACGAACTTAAAGATGAAATATATTCTCTTGCTAAAGAACCATTAGATACCGCAATGCGTATTAAAGACAAGTTAGAAAAATATGCAGCAATTGATAAAGTAAAAGAAGATGTTATAGCTAAGTTTGAGTATGAAAATGAAGGTTTAGATAAGGATGAATTAAACGAGTTAATCACGAAAGTTAAACTATGCTTATCAGAAGTTGAATATGAAGTATTTAGAAAAATAGTTGTTAAGGAAAAAAAGCGTGCAGACGGAAGAAAAATGACTGAGATAAGACCTTTATCAACTGACATAGATTTACTTCCAAGAACTCATGGTTCAGCTTTATTTACTAGAGGTGAAACTCAAAGTTTATCAGTTGTAACCCTAGGAGCCTTAGGAGAACACCAAATAATTGATGGATTATCACCAGAAGATCAAAAAAGGTTTATGCTTCATTATAATTTCCCACAATTTTCTGTTGGAGAAACAGGAAGATACGGAGCTCCAGGCCGTCGTGAAATAGGACATGGTGCATTAGGTGAAAGAGCACTTGCTCAAGTTATTCCATCAGAAGAAGAATTTCCTTATACAATACGTGTTGTATCTGAAATATTAGAGAGTAATGGTTCTTCATCACAAGCATCTATTTGTGCAGGATGTATGGCTTTAATGGCAGCAGGTGTACCTATCAAATCACCAGTTGCAGGTATTGCAATGGGACTTATTACCGATGGTGATGATTATACAATTTTAACTGATATTCAAGGGATGGAAGACCACTTAGGTGACATGGACTTTAAGGTTGCAGGAACCAAAGATGGTATTTGTGCTTTACAAATGGATATTAAAATTAAAGGAATAACAAAAGAAATACTAAAAGAAGCTTTAGCACAAGCTAAAAAAGCAAGACTTGAAATATTAAAAGTTATTGCAAAACAAATAAAAGAGCCTAGAAGTGAAGTTAGTAAATATGCTCCAAAAACAATGACGTTTACAATTGATCCATTAAAGATTAAAGATGTAATTGGTAAAGGTGGAGAAATGATTACTAAGATTATTCTAGAAGCATCAGGTGTAGAAACAGTAACTGATATGAATGCTGTTAAAGTAGATATAGAAGAAGATGGAAGAGTAATTATATATCATACTAATCAGGAAATAATTGATAGAACAGCAGAAATGATTAAAAATGTTGTTAAAGAAGTTGAGGTAGGAAAAATATATACTGGCCGTGTTGTTAAAGTAATTGATGAATTAGGATGTTTTGTAGAACTTTGGGAAGGCTGTGAAGGCTTAGTTCATATTTCTCAATTATCAGATAAAAGAATAGCTAAAACATCAGATGTTGTATCAGAAGGTGATGAGATAATTGTTAAAGCAACAGGATTTAAAAATGGTAAATTAACTTTATCAAGAAAAGAAGTCTTAGTTAAAGATAAAATAAAGGATGAAAAAACATCTAAAAAAGAAGATCAAAAAGAAGAAAATGATGAAGAATAATTTCTTCTTTTTTTTTGACACATTTTAAACAAAGTCTTATAATAAAATATATCTAATGGAGGTAATCATGTTTAAAATATTAATAGTTGAAGATGAAAGTTCGATTAGAACAATAATAAGTAAGTATTTGAGTAAATATGATATTAAATGTATTGAGGCTGAAAATGGCGTTAAAGCTCTTGATTTATTTATTAAAAATAAAGATAGTATAGACTTAATAATCATGGACGTAATGATGCCAGAAATGAATGGAATAGAATGCACTAAAAAAGTAAGAAAAATAAGTGATGTTCCAATAATTATGTTAACCGCTAAAAGCGAAGATGAAGATGAGATAGAAGGTTTAGAAGTTGGTGCTAATGATTTTATTACTAAACCATTTAATTTGGAGGTTTTACTTCTTAGAATTAAGAAGTTAATTAACTTAGATAATAAAAATGATTTAGAACTTATTAAAGAACAAAGATGTATAAGAAAAAATGGAAGATTAATTGAATTAACTAAAAAAGAATATTTGATTTTAGAATACTTTTTTGCAAATCCTAATGTTGTTTTAACTAGGGACCAAATATTAAATAGAGTCTGGGGAATAGATTATTTCGGTGATGATAGAGTTGTTGATACTAATATTAAGAGGATAAGAAAGAAAATAGATGAGGATAAAAAATACATTAAAACATATTCAGGAACGGGTTATATCTTTGTTAAATAATAATAAAAGAGTATCAATAAGAACTAAAATATTTATTTATGTAGCATTGTTCGTTGTTCTAAACATAATTATAAATTTATTAATTGTTAAAGTATCAATCAATGATATATATTTAAGTTTAGAAAAAAGGGAACTTAAAAAAGAATATTCTTTAATAAAGAAAAATTATAATGATGAGGATCAACTTATTAATTTACTATATAGTGCTAATAATAATGGAATCAAAATAAAGATATTAGATATCAATTATAATGTTTTGTATACTATTTTTAATGATAAAATGAGTAGTAAGTTTACTAACCTTGATTTAATGATTCTAAATGAATTAGGAATTAAAGAAAGTGAAATAATAACTTTAAAGAATTATGAGAAAAGTGGTTATGATCTCCATCTTGTAGGAAGAATTAATAATAATTATGTTATTTTATCAACATCTATTGAGTCAATAAAAAAAGATGCTAAAAATACAACCATAATTTTAATAATATGGCAGATAAACTTAAAGATAATATAACCAAATTAGAAAATGCTAATTTAATGTTAAAACAGGACTTGATTGAAAAAGAAAAACAAGAACGTTTAAGAAAACAGTTAATAGCAAATATATCACATGAATTTAAAACTCCACTTACGATTATTTCAGGATATAGTCAGCTTATGCTAACGGAAGCTAAAAATGAAGAAGATAGGAAGAACCTTGAACTTATGATTAATGAATCTGAACGCTTAAGTGATTTAGTCCATGAGTTCTTAGAGTTATCGAAACTAGAAAGTGGTAACATTGTTTTAAAAAAGGAAACTATTAATATAAATGAAATCATACTAAAAGAAATAGATAAATTAAAAGTTGATATAGAGGATAAAAAAATTAAAATAGAAACTAATTTTAGTGATGACGGAATGATTGAAGTTGATCAAAAGCAGATTACTAGAGTTATTGAGAATTTATTGACTAATGCCGTTAAGTTTGTTAAGGGTAAAAATTTAATTAAAATTAGTACTTATACAAAAGATAATTATTTTTATTATGAAGTATTTAATACTGGTAATAAAATAAAAAAAGAAGATATGGAAAATATATTTAACTCATACTATAAAGATAAAAGTGCTAGAAACAAAAAAGGAACAGGTCTTGGCCTTACGATAGTAAAGGCAATAGTAGATTTACATGAAGGTAAGTGTGAAGTAGAAAATGTTAAAGATGGTGTTAAATTTATCATAATAATACCAAAAGATAGTTAAATGCTGCTATCTTTTTTTCATGTCTTTTCGTTAGTTTTACACAAGGCAAAAAAATATTGACGGGGGGGGGTATATGATATTATAAACATGTAAAATAAAGAAAGTAGAGGTAATAATTGTG
>CAMFOH010000039.1 GCA_945969495.1 uncultured Mollicutes bacterium | reverse complement strand
TTGGATATCCATCTTTATGGTTAGAACAATTACTTAAATAGGAGGATTTATGAATAATAATGATTTTGATGATATGATAGATAGTTTAAAAAAAGAAATATCAGATAATTTAACTAAGAGAATTAGTTTTGCTCCTATTGAACCTGCTAAACAAAATCATTTTAATTTTAAAAAGAAGAGTGAAAAAAAGAAGTTTTTGTTTAGCATTATAGGAATAGTATTATCAATAATAATTTTAGGAATGACTTTATTAATATATAAGAATAGTAATAAAGTATTATTTAATTATAGTATTAAAAATGAAGTTAATACAAAGGTATTATTAGATGATAATGAATTTTCTAACACTAATCAATCAAATAAAACATATGTATCTAGTTTAATAAATCAAGTAGTAGTTGAATTTAATAATGATTTACTTTTGGATAATGAATATAATTATGATAAATCTTTGATAGTAAAAGTTGAAATAATAGATTCTAATGATAGTAATAGTGTTGTTTATGAATATAGTGATGATATATTAAAAAATATTAAAGGTACTACGTCTGGTAATAAAGATGATAAAATAATTCAAAATATAGATTATAAAAAATATAATTCTATTTCTAATAAATATAGAAATAAAATTAAGTTTGCAACATCTAGTAGGTTAAGGATTATTTATACTAATAACATAAGCACGGATAGTGGTATAAAAGAAAAAATAGAAAATGAGATAAATATTCCTTTATCAACTGATACTGTTGAAATTGAAAAAAATTATGAGCCATTTATAAAAAATAAAGTATATGAACAAAAAGATAATAACACTTTATTAATTTGTTTATTAGTTACTGGAGGATTACTATTTATAATTTCAATAATAGAATTTTTATTAGTATTAAATAGGAATAAAAATAATTTAACAATCTTAGAGAAAAAATATAGAAAAATAATGAATAATTATAATAATATTATTGAGGTAGAAAATGATTTTTTTGATAAGAATTTAATCACAATTAATGTTAAATATTTTGTTGATTTAATAGATGCACAGCAAGAACTTCATATACCAATTTTATGTTATACGGATAAGGTAACTGGAAGAACATGGTTTTATATAGCTACTGATAATTATTTATACAAGTACGAACTAACAAAAAATGATGAACAAATATAAGTTCATCATTTTTACTTGTTGTTAATTTTTACTATTTGGTATAAAATAAAAATAAGAAAACGTGGTGATATTGTGCTAACTATAAAAGTAGGTAAGAAAAAATTAAAAATATTTAATTTGATTATTTTAGTATTAGGTTTAATAATATTTTTATATTTTATTTGTAACTTAGTATTTATGCTTCCTATATTTAAAACAAGTTACAAATATAAAACTAATACTGATAATTATGAAACAGAAACTTTTGTTACTTTTAAAAACAAATGGTTTAATTGTTATGTTACCGAAAGCATAAATGTAAAATCAGATTATAAGTTGGTTTATGAATATTATGTTAAAGATCTATTAAATGATGGTTATAAAAATACAAAAAAAGATACTTATAATAGAACTATTAAAGTAAATGGTTTTTGTAAACAAGCAAAAGAAAATTATAAAAATATTCATGATTCTAAATACGCAGAATTCATGTTAAATGGTAATGATAATGAAACGATAGAATATGGTAATAATTATATTGACCCATATGTTATAGGTAAAGTAAATAATAAACCTGTAAAAGAAATAGATATGTTTTCAAATTATAATAGTAATAAGGTAGGATCATACGTAACTTCTTATAGTTTATCTGTTAATAAATATTATACTAAAAGGCTATATCGCACGATAAACGTTGTGGATACCATAAAACCAAAGATAAATTTATCTGGTGATAATACAATGACTTTAAATTATGATCAGGAATATAATGAACCAGGTTTTACCGCAATTGATAATTATGATGGTGATATAACTTCTTTGGTTAAAGTAAGTAATAAGGTAAATAAAAATAAACCTGGAACTTATAAAATAACTTATAGTGTATCAGATTCAAGCAATAATAAAACAAGAATTACAAGAGAGGTTATTGTAAAAGAAAAAGACAAAGTAGTTAATAAAGTAGAACCTATAATTGAGAAAAAAGATGGTATTACTTACGTAAATGGAATTTTAGTTGTTAATAAAAATTATTCTCTTCCTAAAGATTATAATCCAAAAGTTAATAAAGAAGCTTATGAAGCTTTAAAAAAAATGCAAAGTGATGCAAAGGTTTTAGGTTTGGATTTAAGTTTAATATCTGGTTATCGTTCTTATACAAAACAAGAAAAATTATTTAATGAATACGTAAAAAAAGATGGAGTAAAAAAAGCAAATACTTATTCGGCAAAACCAGGTCAATCTGAGCATCAAACTGGTCTTGCGTTTGATATAGGGAGTGTGGATAGTTCTTTTGAAAATACTTCTGAAGCTAAATGGATACAGCAAAATGCTCATCTTTATGGTTTTATTGTTAGATACCCAAAAGATAAAACAGATGTAACTGGTTATATTTATGAACCATGGCATGTTAGGTATTTAGGAGTAGATATTGCAACAAAAGTAAAAGAAAGTGGTCTTGCTTTAGAAGAATATTTAGGTATCAATTAAAAAATGGGTCTTATGATTAAGACTCATTTATTTTTTCAAAAATTATTTTAGGATCACTAATTAAATCAGTGTGTTTTATTAATTCATTTGATTTTTTATCTTTATAATATGGCTTTATATGTAAGTGATAATGTTTTACTTCTTGCACGTCTCCATTATTTTGAAGTAAGCTAAAGCCATCACATTTTAGTTTGTCTTTTAATAGTTTCATTATTTTTCTTGATGTTTTATAAATGTGCAATAAAACATCATCTTCAATATCATCGATATCTTTATAATGCTTCTTAGGAATAATTAAAGTATGGCCATCACTATCAGGATTAATGTCTAAATATGCTAAACAAATATCATCCTCATACACTTTCATACTTGGTATATCACCATCTATTATTTTACAAAAAATACAATCTTTCATGTTATCACCTCTAATAGTATTTTATCATAAATGATAACAATAAATAATAATTTTCATCGTATGTCTATAAAAAATTGATAAAAAGTGATAAAATATAAGAGCTAGGAGCTGATTTTATGTTAGAAATAAAAGATTTAAGTGTTAAAGTAGAAAATAAACTAGTTTTAGATAAATTTAATCTTACTATAAATGATGGTGAAACTCATGTTATAATGGGTCCTAACGGAGTTGGAAAGTCAACCTTAACTAAGGTTATTATGGCGGATTCTAATTATAAGGTTATAAATGGTGACATTATTTATAATGGTAAAAGTATTTTAAAACTTAAAACTGATGAGAGGGCGAGACTTGGTATTTTTTTGGCAATGCAAAACCCACTTGAAATAGATGGTGTTACTAATTCAGATTTTTTAAGAACCGCACTTTCTAGTAAAGAGAAAAAAAATATTAACTTATATAGTTTTATAAAAAAGATAGATAAAGCAAAAGAAGATTTAAAGATGCCTGATGAAATGGTTCATAGAAGTGTTAATAAAGGTTTTTCTGGAGGAGAAAAAAAGAAAAATGAAATCTTACAAATGAAGATGTTAGAACCAGAATTCATAATGCTTGATGAAATAGATTCAGGAGTTGATGTGGATGCTTTAAAAATAGTTGGTGATAACATTAATATGTATAAAAAAGATCATCCTTCATCTTCATATTTAATTATTACTCACTATACTCACTTATTAAAATACGTTAAGCCTGATTTAGTTCATGTGGTAAAAGATGGTAAAATTGTTAAAACCGGTGATTATAATTTAGCAACTAAAATAGAAAATAATGGTTTTAACTTTGAGAAAGTAGTGATAGAAGCAATTGATGGAAGTGAAGTAAGTGAATAGGATATTAATAGGAAACAGCAATAATAAAATAGGAGTAATAAAACAAGATACGATAATTATTGATATAAAAGAAAATACTAACATATTAATAAAAGATATTTTATTTAAAAAATATTTATTTAATGTATATGATGCAAAATTAAACGTACTTATCGTAAATGAAAATAAACGTGATGTTAATTACGAAATAAACATATATAAAGGAAATGTCTCATTTAATAACTTATCTTATAACTCTAGTGATGTTAAACTAGACATAAACCTTAATAAAGAAAATTCAAATATTTTAGTTTATAATTCAGTAATTTCAAAGAAAAAACAAAAATATGAAATATCGATTAATCATAATAAAAAATTAACTAATAGTAATATTTATAATAATGGTGTTACTAAAGAAGATGGAAGTATTTTATTTAACGTTTCTAGTTTTGTTCCAAAGAAGAGTAAAGATTGTGTGGTAAATCAAAATAGTAAGATAATAACATTAAATGATACTAATGATAATGAGATAAATCCAATTTTATTAATAGATGAATTTGAATGTGAGGCAAAGCATGCAGCGTTTATTGGAAATTTTAATCAAAATGAATTATTTTATTTAATGAGTAGGGGATTAAGTAAACAAGATGCAATGAATTTATTAATTAATGGGTTATTAATAGGAACCTTAGATGTTTGTTTTAATGAAAAGGAAAACTTAAAGAAAAAATTAAATGATGACTGGAGGTGAAGAAAATGGATTTTAATAAGGACTTTAACATTTTATCATCGGGTGTTATTTATTTAGATAATTGTGCTACAACATTAAAACCAAATAGTGTTGTAAACGCAGTTAGTGATTATTACATGAACTATAGTGCAAATGCCCATCGTGGAGATTATGATATGAGTCGCAAGGTAGATGATAAGATAAATGAAACAAGAGATAAGGTTGCACGTTTTATAAATGCCAAATCTAGTAAGGAAATAGTATTTACTTCTGGTGCAACTGAAAGTTTAAACATGATAATTAAAGGATACTTCTTAAATAGACTTGATAAAGATGATGAAATATTAACTACTAAAGCTGAACATGCATCTTTGATTTTACCTTGGTTTGAAGTTGCTAAGAAAAAAGGTTGCAATGTTAAATACATAGATTTAAAAGATGATTTAAAAGTCACTTTAGCTAACGTAAAAAAAGCTGTTACAAAAAACACTAAGGTAATATCTCTTGCACATGTAACTAACGTAATTGGGGATGTAAGACCAATAAAAGAAATAATAAAATACGCTCATGAAAAAGGTATATTAGTAGTGATTGATGGTGCCCAAAGTGTTCCTCATGATAAGATAGATGTCTCTGATTTAGACGTTGACTTTTTGGCCTTTTCAGCTCATAAGATGCTTGGGCCAACTGGACTTGGTATATTATATGCTAAAGAAGAATATTTAAAAGATATCGACCCATTAATAACAGGTGGCGGAATGAACGCGTTTTTTGATAGTTTAATGAACGTAGAATATAAAGATGTTCCAGAAAAGTTAGAACCAGGAACTCCTAATGTAGCAGGTATAATTGGTTTTTCAAAAGCACTTGATTATCTAAATGAACTTGGTATGGAAAACGTTCATAAATATGAAATGGATTTAAAAAAATACATGGTTGATAAACTTTCTAAATTAAATAACGTTATCATTTATAATAAAGATGTACCAAATGGAATTGTTACGTTTAATGTAGATGGTGTTTTTGCTCAAGATGTAGCAGCTTATTTAAATAAGAAAAATATTTGTGTTAGGGTTGGTAGTCATTGTGCTAAAACTTTATCAGAAGTGCTTGGAGTAAAAAATACATGCCGAGCTAGTCTTTATTTTTATAATACTAAAGAAGATGTTGATGCGTTAGTTGATGCACTTAATAATGATAATATATTATATGATTCACTATAGGAGGTTTAGATGGACGAGAATTTAAGAAAAAACATCATATTAGAACATTATAATAATCCCGTTAATAAAGGATTAGTAAAAGAGGATGGATATATAAAAGTTAACATGAATTCATCTACATGTATTGATAATTTGGATTTTATGGTAAAAATAGAAAATGGTGTAATAAAAGATGCTAGATTTGATGGTGAAGCATGTGCAATTTCAACTTCTGCTTCATCGATTATGATGAATATGATTATTGGTAAAACAATAAAAGAGGCAGAAGAAATAATTGAAAATTACGAAGCAATGATTGATGAAAGAAAATATGATGAAGATGTTTTACAAGAAGCTATAGTATTTAACGAAATATATAAACAAGCTAATAGAAAAAAGTGTGCACTTTTACCATTTGAAGGATTAAAAAAAATAATAGCACAAGAAAAGGAGCAGTAAAATATGTTTAATAAAAAAGAAATGATTAATCCAGAAAAAACGATGTTTGCTCATTTAGCAAAATTAACCGATGATGATTTAGAAATGAATAAGTTAGATAATGTTAATTTAAGATGTACTAATCAATCATATATAGTTGGTGAATTAAGTGAAAACGAAGATGGGTTAACGACGTTTTTAGATATTATGGAGGATGAGTCTTTTGGATATTTATATTTTAAAACAGTAAGTGATGCAGAGTATGCGTTAAGGCCAATTAGTGACGAAAGGTTTTTTGTTATTAATGCAAGACCTCTAACGGATATTGGTATAAGAAAAATTTCGTCTAAAGAAGAATTAAAAGAAAGATTGTGTAATTGTGGACTTATTTTCAACTTTATGGATGATGAAGAAGAAAAAGTAAATGTTCCTGCAAAAAATAAAAAATAATAGAAAGGAAGAATCAAGATGATTGAATTTGGTAAGGGGTTAAGTGAAGATAAAATTAAAATGATTTCAAAATTAAAAAATGAACCAAAGTGGATGTTAGATTATCGTCTTGATTCTTATAAAAAGTTTAGAGATTCTAAAGAACCATCATTTGGTCCAAAAATAAAACTTAATTTTAACGATATAAGGTATTACAAGTCAATCGATAGTGAACTAACAAACGATTGGAACAAAGTTGATGATAATTTAAGACAAACTTTTGAAGAAATTGGTATTAGGAAAGCAGAAGAAAATTATTTATCAGGTGTACATGTTCAATATGAAAGTGAAGCTTTGTATCATAATATGTTAAAAGAATTAAATGATAAAAATGTAATATTTTTAGATACTGATACAGCTTTAAAAATGTATCCAAATATATTTAAAAAGTACTTTGGTACTTTAGTTAAAAATGATGATAATAAATATGCTTCTTTAAATGGCTCTGTTTGGAGTGGTGGTACGTTTATATATGTTCCACCTCATACCAAATTAGATAGACCTTTACAAAGTTATTTTAGAATTAATTCAAAAGATATGGGGCAGTTTGAAAGGACTTTAATAATAGTTGATGAAGATAGTGAACTACATTACATTGAAGGATGTACTGCTCCTACTTATTCATCTGATTCTTTACATGCGGCCGTAGTTGAAATATTTGTTGAAAAGGGAGCTAAATGTCGTTATACAACAATTCAAAATTGGGCTAATAATGTTTATAACCTGGTTACTAAAAGGGCCCAAGTAGAAGAAAACGGAGTAATGGAATGGATAGATGGTAATATAGGATCTAAAGTGACCATGAAATATCCAGCATGTATATTAAAAGGTGACTATGCTAAGGGTAGTTGTATTACTATTGCGGTTGCAAATGAGGGTCAGGTTCAAGATACTGGTGCTAAAATGATACATTTAGGAAAATATACAAAAAGTAATATTTTATCTAAATCTATTGCAAGATCTGGTGGTAATGCATCATATCGTGGAACAGTAAAAATAACTAAACAAGCAAGTGATTCTTATGCAAACGTTAAGTGTGATACTATTTTATTAGATGATAAGTCTAAGAGTGATACGTTTCCTTTAAATGCGTGTCATAATGGTTCTAGTTCAATAGAACATGAAGCAACAGTTTCAAAAATTGATCCTAATTTACTATTTTATTTAATGAGTAGAGGAATTGATGAAGATAAGGCAACTGAATTATTAATAATGGGGTTCATTGAAGCATTTAGAGAAGAATTGCCTCTTGAGTATGCTGTTGAGTTAAATCAATTATTAAAAGGTGAAACGATAAAAGAGTGCAAGTTATAGCACTTTTTATTATTGATTAAGTAATAAAAATAAGTTATTAGTTGTAATAGTAAAGTTTTGTCGAAATAAGTTTATTATTTTATAAAAAGAGTTTTATTGTTTTATATTTAAAACTAAAATGCATTTTTTGATGCTTTTAGTTTTATTTTTTATTAGCAAATATTTACAAAAAAAGGATTTTTAGTTTTTGTTTATGCCTCATAAAAAAAGTATATTATTTCTCGAAAGGAGAAATTAAAATGTATTATTGCACCGACTGCGGCTGTGAATTTGAAGCCGCAAAAAGCTATACCGAGACACACTCGCTTTTTTCGCCGCCTTACGAGGAACGCCGCTGCTGTCCTTTTTGCGGCAGTCTGTCAATCCGCGCAAAAGCCGTTTCCTACTGCCGCTGTTGCGGCGCGAAATTAGGG
>CAMFOH010000038.1 GCA_945969495.1 uncultured Mollicutes bacterium | reverse complement strand
ATAAAAAGACGTTTAAAAACGTCATTTTTTATTGGCTTACGTTAATAACTTTAACTTCTTTTGCAGGAATAACATAAGTTACTTTCCCATTTGTTCCAATTATTTTCTTAGTAACTTTTTTTGCCTTAATAATTTTTGTATTGTTTAAAGATTTAACATCAATTATTTTGGTATTTTCTGCACTAGCAACGTTACCTTGAACTTTACTTGGATTTTGGAAAGTTAGTATTTGCCAAGGAGATCTACCAGTTAGAACACCAGCTCCACAAACTACCATTACTAAAGCAACTACTAAACATGCACCAACTTTAAACCATGAATCTTTAATAAGTTCTGGATCAGCTAATTTTGGTCTTCCTACTTTTGCTTTTTCTTCTTTTTTAGCCATAATATCAACTCCTTACTCTTCTAATCTAATATAATATTAACACAAAAAACCACAAATTAAACATTTTTTTTATAATTTTACATTTTTCTTTACTACATTATTGTTATGTTATCAAAATAAAATATTATTCAAATTATTTGGATTTTATTTTTACATTATTAAAAAGTAGAATTATTTAATAACTCTACTTTTTTATAACAAGATCATCATCGTTTACATCTACTACTAAATTATCACCACTCAAAACGCTTGCATCTATCAATTTTTTTGCAAGTAATGTTTCAAGATTTTTTGATAAATATCTTTTAAGTGGCCTTGCACCATAATTGTGATCGTAACCATTATCAACAATCCATTTTTTAGCATTATCACTTAATGATATAGTAATTCTTTGCGTTTTCAATTTTTCATTTAAATCATTAACTAATTTATCTAAAATTTCATAAATAACATCCTTTGACAAAGCATTAAATATTATTATTTCATCAATACGATTTAAAAATTCTGGTCTAAAATAATTTTTTAGTTCTATATTTATAACATCTTCATCTACTTTTCCATCAAGTACATATTCACTCCCAATATTTGAAGTCATTATTATAATCGTGTTTTTAAAATCAACCGTACGGCCATGACCATCTGTTATTCTTCCATCGTCTAATATTTGAAGTAAAATATTTAAAACATCTTTATGTGCTTTTTCTATTTCATCAAATAATACTATACTATATGGATTTCTTCTTACCGCTTCGGTTAATTGGCCTCCTTCATCATAACCTACGTATCCTGGAGGAGCTCCAATAAGTCTTGCAACAGAATGGCTTTCCATGTATTCACTCATATCAATTCTTACCATGTGTTTTTCATCATCAAATAACTCATAAGCAAGCGTTCTTGCTACTTCTGTTTTACCAACACCAGTTGGACCTAAGAAAATAAACGAGCCTATTGGTCTGTTTTCATCCTTAATTCCTGATCTTGATCTTATTATTGCTTCACTAACAAGTTTTAATGCTTCATCTTGACCTTTTACCCTTTTTTTCATATTTTCTTCAAGATTAAGCACTTTTTCTTTTTCACCTTGGGCTAGTTTAGTTATAGGAATATTTGTCCATCTAGATATTACTCCAGCAATAGATTCTTCAGTTACTCTATCCGATAATATTTTATTATCATTAGATTGTTTTAAATTATCAAGCTTCTTTTCTAGTTCTGGGATAGTACCATGCCTTAATCTTGCAGCAGATTCTAAATCATAATTATTTTCTGCCATTTCTAGTTTAAATCTTGCATCTTCTAATTCTTTTTTTGTCTTTTTAATATTAGACTGAATAGCTTTTTCTTTTTCCCAATTTTCTCTTAATTCAGATTCTTCTTCTTTCATTTCTTTTATTTTAGAATCTAGTTCTTTAACTCTTTGTTTACTTATTTCGTCCTTATCTTTTTTAATTGCTTCTCTTTCTATCTGAAGTTTCATGATTCTACGGGTTAAAGAATCTATGTTTTCAGGCACAGAATCCATTTGTACACGAATCGTAGCACAAGCCTCATCAATTAGATCTATTGCTTTATCAGGTAAAAATCTATCAGTTATATAACGATTTGATAAAGTGGCCGCTGCAACTAGAGCGTTATCTGATATAGATACACCATGATGCACTTCAAATCTAGGTTTTAATCCTCTTAGTATCGTAATTGTATCAGAAACAGATGGTTCCCTTACAATTACCTTTTGAAACCTACGTTCTAGGGCACCATCATCTTCAATGTACTTACGATACTCATTTAAAGTAGTTGCACCAATACAGTGTATTTCACCTCTTGCAAGCATTGGTTTAAGCATGTTACCAGCATCCATTGCACCTTCTAATTTACCAGCACCTACAATCATGTGAATTTCATCAATAAACATAATAATTTGTCCATCTGACTTTTTAACTTCGTTAAGTACATTTTTAAGTCTTTCTTCAAACTCACCACGATATTTAGCACCTGCTATTAATGATGCCATATCAAGTTCCCATATTGTTTTATCTTTTAAGCTACTTGGCACATCACCTTTTATAATACGCTGTGCAAGTCCTTCTATGATAGCAGTTTTTCCAACACCAGGTTCACCAATTAAAACTGGATTATTCTTGGTCTTACGAGATAATATACGCGTTATAGAACGTATTTCATCATCCCTACCAATTACTGGATCTACCTTTCCATCTTTAACATACTGGGTAATATCTCTACCATATTTTTCTAAAACGTTTTCATTATTTTCTTCGTTCATGTTAAACATAATTATCACCCCTAATAAATATATTATGCACTTTTTTATTGCACTATAAGCATTATAAAACAAAAATTAGCACTTGTCAATATAGAGTGCTAATCATATATAAAAAGAAAAATAAACACTATTCAAATAAATCATTATGTTTACCAGTTCTAATCAAATTTAAAGTTAGTATATCTTCTTCTATTTTATATATGAGTAACCAATCAGGTTCTATATGACATTCCCTTACATTATCATATTTTTTATCATTTATTAAATTATGATCTTTATATAAACTTTGTAATTTTTTTCCTGATGATAATATTTCAATTACATACCTAAGTTTATTAATATCTAAACCCCTTTTAACAGCTAATTTGTAATCTTTTTTAAATCTACTAGTAAACCTTATCTTATATTTCATTTATCTAATTCCTTAAAAAGTTCATCTACAGAATCATATGTTTTAGAATCATTATAATCTGTACTATCAGTCTCAGCGATAGCCATATCAGTATCATAATTTGGATATTCTTTTCTTATCTCAAATGGTATTTTTTGCTCTCTTACGGATTGTTTTAAGAAAACATTTATTGCCGAAGACATATTTATTCCTAAGTCATTAAATAATTTTTCAGCTTCTTTTTTTAATTTATCATCTATTCTAATATTTATATTTGAAGTTTTTTCCATATATACCACCCAATATAATTATATTAATATGTACACACATTGTCAACACTTTGCTGTTATAGTTTGTATATTTCTTATTATATAGCACACAATTTAACTTTATAAAATAATTTTGGTAACTAACATATTACTTATAAAAACAGATTATGACAATTTTTTTATACTTTATAAATATAATAACTGTCTAAAAGAAAGGAATAATACTCATGAATTACTATAACGAGATAAAAAACGAGCTAATAAATAATGAAGTATATAAAAAAGTAAAAGATTATTCTAAAAATAGAAATGATTTAATGACGTATTATAATGTAGGAAAGCTACTTAGTGAAGCCGGAAAACATTATGGCGAAGGTATAATAAAGAAATATTCAGTTAGGCAACCAATGAATTAGGAAAAGGATATACTGAAACAAGATTAAAATATATGAGGCAATTTTATGAGAAAAATCCGACAATGTCGGACTATTTAACTTGGAGTCACTACGTAGAACTTTTATCTATTAACGATATGAATAAAACTAATTACTATATAAAAATAGCAGAAAAACAAAATCTATCAGTACGAGAACTAAGACAGAAAATAAAATCCAATGAATACGAAAGATTAGATGATCAAACAAAACTTAAACTGATAGAAAAAAGTGACGAAGAAGATAATATCAAAGATTTTATTAAAAATCCAATTCTAATAAAAAACAAATATAATACGAATAAAATATCCGAAAAAGTATTATAACAAATAATTTTAGAAAATCTAAAATGTTTTTTATGTGAACTTGGAGAAGGATTTACTTACATATCTAATGAATACAAAATAAAGATAGGTAATAGATATAACTATATTGATTTACTTTTATATAATATAAAGTTTAATTGCTACGTAGTTATAGAATTAAAAATAACCGAACTAAAAAAAGAAGATATAGGTCAAATAAAAAACTATATGAACTATGTTGATAAAAACATTAAGAATGTCAATCAATCAAGTACCATTGGAATTATCCTTTGCAAAAGAGATAATAAATTCATCATAGAATATTGTTCTGATGAAAGAATCTTTTCTAAAGAATATGAATTAGTATAAAAATTTTAAATTCTTTATAATAAAAAGAGAAAAAATTATCAATGTTTTAATAATTTTCTCTTATTTTTCTCTATTTAATAAATAATTAGCGAACTCAATAAATTCTTTTTTATGTTCTACATTCATATCATTAATTATACTAATTCCCTTATCCGTATATTTAGTAACTAAATCTTCAGCATATTTTCTAGCACCTAGTCTTTCAAATAATTCTGTTATAGCTTTGTTTCCATCACTAGTAACAAGAGGATTACCATAATATTTTTCAATAACTTTTAAATCATTATCACTTGCATGATCAATTGCATATTTATAAATAATTGTTTGTTTTCCTTCTTTTATATCGTTTAAAGTTTTACCCATATCATTAACGTTTGAATATAAACCTAATAAATCATCTTTAATTTGAAACGCAATACCTAAGTTAGTTCCCATTTCTATTAGTTTTTGTTTATCATCTTCTTTTGCACCAGCGGATGCTGCACCTATTAAAATAGGTCCAATAATGGTATACCATGCAGTTTTATTAACATATATATCATATATTATTTTATCACTCATATTTTTATGATAGTTTATAGATTTTAGTGGAAGTTCAACGTCCACTATTTCACCATTAACGGTATTATGAAGTGTTTTTGAATATACTTTTATAATTTCATCTTTTAATTCTTTACTTATATTTGCGTTATTTATTATTCTATATGATATAAAGAAACCCAAATCTCCAATGCATATAGCTTTAGAAATACCAATATGTCCTTTATATTTAGCATTTATTGTATCCATACCACGTCTTTTATCCGCTTCATCAATAATATCATCATGAATTAGTATTGCGGTTTGAAAAATCTCTAAAGCTGTTGCTAAATCTATGTAAGAATCATCATCTTTACCAAATAACATCGAACCTAATTTAACTAAGTATCCTCTTACTCTTTTTCCACCAGAAGATAATCTTTTTAGTTCCTTTAACGATTCTTTTATAAACTCATTATCTTTATATTTTTCTATTTCTTTATCTAAAATTTCATTTATTTTACTTTCTATTTGTTCTTTACTTCTATCAAATATACTCTTATTCATTTTAACATCTCCAAACATTGTACATAAATTATAACATATGTTATGTTTAGTTTCCATAAAGAAAGGATAATATTATGAATTTAACATCATTTTTTATCAGGTTATTAATATGTTTTATACTTAGTATTTTAGTTGGTTTAGAAAGACAGCTAAGGCATCGTATGGTAGGACTTAGAACCAACGTATTAGTATGTATTGGTGCATTTTTATTCGTATATTTATCATTTGGAATAAATACTAGTGACAAAACGCGAATTGCCTCTCAGGTTGTATCTGGAATAGGTTTTTTAGGGGCCGGAGTAATCTTACGGGACGGCAATAAAATAAAAGGTCTTAATACCGCTGCCACTCTTTGGTGTGTTTCAGCTATTGGAACATTATGTGCTTCAGGGCTATTAATTGAGGCAACAATTGGAACGGTATTTGTTTTACTATCAAATATTATATTAAGGATAGCATCTTTATTTATTATGGAAAAAGTAAAAGCATCGTTAAAGGAAAAATATACAATTAAAATAAATTGTAAAAAAGAAAAAGAAGAAAAAGTAAGAACCAACTTTGCTAAAATAATAACCAAAAATGATTTAGTATTAACAAGTTTTGAAAAAAGTGAAATAGCTGAGGGAAAAATTAAATTAGAAGCAATTATAATAACGTCTATTCCTAATAAAGTAGAAATGGTTATAAATAAAATTAGCACTGATTCTGGAGTTATAAGCATAAATTGGGAACATGAAAAACAAGCAAAAGCAGATAATGAAGATTGTGATGAAGAATAGGAATTTATTTTATTTTTTATTTTTTATATGATATAATCACTATATAATAGTAAGGTAGTGATTAAATGAAAGAAAACAAAACCAAATTCTATAATTTAAATGAATGTAAAACTGAATTTCTTTTTGAAAGTGATGCTGAAAAAGTAGTCTTAAAAGAAGCTTCGAAACCAAAAAAGCCAAAAATATATAAAAAAATAATACTAAATACATTCATTATTTGTTTTTTCATAACTGGATTATCACTTGTGTTAAACCACTACCAAGCAAATGAAACGAGTAAAATTATTGCATCATTAGGCCGAATAAGTAATTCAAATAAATTAGATGAAAGATTAAACACAGCAAGTAATACTTTAAACGTAGTAGATAATAATTACAATGATAAATACGAAGTAATAATTAACAAAGCTAATCCAATTAGTGAAGAGACAGTTCAAAATTACACAATTATTAGCGTTGAAGACAACATATATAATGGCATAAAATTGGAAGAAGAAACTTATCGTAATTATTTAAAACTAAAAGAAAACCTAAAAGAAAGAGGTTATTATATAAACATAAGAAGTGGATTTAGAACTTTTAATGAATCTAAAATTATATACAATAGCTACGAAAAAGAAAAAGGTAGTAGTTATGCAGAAAAATATGTTGCTAAACCTGGTACGTCTGAACATAATACTGGTCTTGCTTTTGATTTTATCATTTCAAGTAATAAAAATGTGTATAAAACTGATTATGAAAGTGATGAATACTTTTACTTGGAAAATATAGCATATCTTTATGGATTTATAATAAGGTATCCGAAAGAAAAAGAAGATATTACCGGTTATAATTATGAACCATGGCACTTAAGATATGTTGGTGCAGACCTTGCTAAATACTTAAAGAAAAACAATTTAACATTAGAAGAGTACTATAAATAAAAGCACTAAAAAAATGTATATCAACTATACATTTTTTATTTTATAATTCATCTAAATTCCATCTTATAGGTAATAATTCATCTACTGTTTTAACATCTCCAGTTTTTAATAATACTTTAGCATTAACGTTTTCTTCATTAATTTGCCTTATAAATTCTAAACATCTACCACAAGATACAACAACATCATTTTTACTAGATGAAACAATTTTTACAATACGTGATTCTCCTGCTTTTAACATATCTGCAATTGCACTATGTTCAGCGCAAAAACCAATACCACACTTAGCATTTATCGATATTCCAGTATAAACATTGCCTTTATCAGTTAATAGTGCACAAGCAACATGTCCACATCTAACATAATCACTGACCACCGTATCACCCGCTAGTCTTTTTGCAACCTCTTTAAGGACTTCAAATTCTTTATCCATATTATCACCCTTTTATTCTAATAAAATTATAACATGATTATATAAATTATTTAAGTATTTTATTAAATTATGTAAACTAGCATAATTCTTCAAGTAGAGTTTCAAATATTTCTAAATGTCTTTTTTCATCAAGTATTATTCTTGCAAGCATTTCCTTTATGTATTTATCATCAATTAATTCTTTATGATGTTCATAAATCTTTATAGCCATTTTCTCAGACTTAATGTCTGTTTTAAGCATGTCCTTTAAATTACTATCATAATCTAAGTTACTTGAAGACCACATAACACAATCTCCTCTTGAAGATTCACAAGTTTTATAAACAGGAGATTTACCTAATAATTTAATAGTTTTACCCAACATTTCCAGGTGTTTCATTTCTACAATAGAAATTTCTTCAACTATATCAGAAAAATTTTTGTTATCCTTAAACATATCAAAATGCTGGTAAGAATAAAGAAGTGAGGCCGTTGTTTCACTAACTTCACCAGCATAATCTTGACTTAATAAATCTGCATAATAAGCATTTTTTTCTTCTACCCTAATTTCTGGGTAAGGTATATCTAATTTAACTTTCATTTTATCACCAGTTAATTATATTCATAAATATTTTATAAAATAACATATAGTTAAATATAAAATAAAAATACTAACAATAAATGTTGTAAAATTAGTGTTTTTTATGTTATAATTTATTTGTTCCATTTAGGGGATTAGTTAAATGGTATAATAATGGTCTCCAAAACCACTGTTGGGAGTTCGATTCTCTCATCCCCTGCCATTTGTTAGTACTTTCGAACTTTTTGATAAAAAAGTATCGAAATTAACATATATTTTATAAAAAGTTCCACTTGCCGAAAG
>CAMFOH010000037.1 GCA_945969495.1 uncultured Mollicutes bacterium | reverse complement strand
GCCTTACTAGTGGTTGAATATAAAGTTATTAATGAAGTTAAAACAAAAGGCATGGAAAATATAAATAATGATGATATAATAAAACTTGAAATACCATTGTCAGAAAATACTTTTAAAATTAGTAGTAAATCAACTACTACTGGAAGATATAAAACAATAAATAAACTTGATAAAAATAGTAAATATAATAAAATTAAATTTACACTTGGAATAATATTTGCATTATTAAGTATTATTGATTTGGTTATATTAATATTAATTTATATTAAAGAATCAAAAAACGAAAGTAAATATACGAAAGAATTAAAAAAAATTTTAAATTCTTATGATAATATAATAGTAGATACTGAAAAATTACCCGATATCACTAATAAAAATATTGTTAATGTAAAAAATTTTGATGAGTTATTAGATGCACAAATACAAATAGGTATGCCAATTAATTTTCAAGAAGAAGAAAATAGAGCAATTTTCATACTTATTAAAAACGATATGGCGTGGGTTTATATTATAAATAAGTATTGATAAGGTTTAATCAAAAATTTGTTTTATAAATTAATATCATTGAAGAATTATTGAATTTAATTATCAAAAAAAGAAAAATTTTTCTTTTTTTGTTGTACCTATTTAAATTTTAAATATTTTGTGTTAAAATACTTTTATAGATAGTATAGCACTTATATGGAGGGATAAAATGGCTTTAAATTTAAAGAAATTGTTTGGTAGTAGTGATATTTCTAGTGAAGATGAATATTATACTTTAAGTGTAGAAGAAGCAACTAGAGAAGAAACAGCAGAAGGAAGTAAGATGATTCTTCTTGAGCCAAGAGCATACTCTGAATCTCAGCAAATTGCGGACTACCTAAAAAAGCGTAATACGGTCGTTGTTAACTTAAAAAGAGTAACGCCAGATCAAGGTAAAAGAATAATTGACTTTGTAAGTGGCTGTTTATATGCGATTGGTGGTTCTATGCAAAAGTTAGGTGATGGTATATTTTTATGTGCTCCAAAAAACATAAATGTTCAAGGTAAAATGACTGATGAAGAAGAACCTAAAAGAAATAGAACAAAAAATATATCTGAGGACTTTTAGTACTTGATTATTTTTTTAAATTAGCATATGTAAATTTGTTTAACATTACATTTACAAGTTATACTTAACTTTTAATTGATATAGAATTTTTGTATTATAATTATTATTAGGAGAAATATTTCTATGAGTAATAACAATAATGAAGTTGCAAAACAAATAGAACAAGCTTTAGGAGAATTTGGCAGCAATAAAATTAATATACATAAAAAGCTTGTTGAAAATACTAATGATAGTAGTTTATATGAATATTTAAAAAATATAATTGAAGATGAATTATATATTGAAAATATTTATGATATAAAGCATGCTATTTATTTTGAAAATAATTTATTAAAGGGAGTGTTTTTTGGAGAATTTTACATTCAATTTGACGCTAAAAACTTTTTAAATTTGTTTGATGGTAATAGTTCAATTCGCATTCGAAAAGATAATTCTGAAAAAGAAGAAATAATAATACCTTCTAGTAAAAATTGTGATTATATAGTAAAAAAAATTAAACCTACACAAGATAAACAAGATAAAACTATATCTTATGCTTTTTCAAACGGAAAAATGTTTCAAGAAGTAAGTTTTGATATAAAAAGACCTTATATGGATTATTTTGTAAATAAAATAACTCATAATGCACTATGTGATAATAAGACGAATATATTTATTGATGATAATTATTATTGTACATCAAAATTTGGTGGAATAACAAATTATGATAATGGAATATTAGAAAGAATAAAGACTTTACAAGAAGTAGATAACGGCAGTTTTTATTATTATAATTCTGATGAAGAAAAATTAAAAAAAGAAATAATTCGATTTTCTATACCTTTAATGGAAACTTTTAATAACATTGAAAAGAAGATAAAAGAAGCGGTAAAACAATATCCTTTTAGAATTGTAGATTACAATGAAATAAAATTTAGTGATGAAGAATCAAAAGAAAAGATTAAGTAACTAAGGAGTTGTAAATAATGTACAAGAGTTTAAAACAAGGAGACACAATTGGCGTGGTTGGGGTTTCTAATAGTATTAAAAGGGAAAATAATGAGAAGAAATTTGAAAAAGCAAAAAAGCTTTTTTTAGAAAATGGCTTTAAATTAAAGCTTACAAGTAATTGTTTAAAAGATTATTATGGTATGGCTGGAAAACCTAAACAAAGAGCAAAAGAGTTAACGAAGATGTTTATGGATGATTCTGTTAAGATAATAATTTGTCTTGATGGAGGAGATTCTTGCAATAATATAATAGATTATCTTGATTATAAAGTAATAAAAAAACATCCTAAACCAATTATGGGATATAGTGATATAACAGTTTTATTAGAAACAATTTATAAAAAAACAGGCATTATAACATTTCATGGGCCCTCTTTTTTAAGTTTTGGTGGAAACTATGGAGAAAAATGTATGCAAGAGTTTAAAAAAGCTTTTGTTGAAAAAGATTTTTCTGACTTTTTAGATAGTAAATTAAAATGTATAAGAAAAGGTAATTGTAAAGGTAGAATTATTGGGACAAATTTAGAATGTTCACTTTATATAATGAATACTAAATATTTTCCTGATTTAAAAAACAATATCTTTGCGGTAGAAAGATATATAACAAGTGTTAGTGAAACATATAATCATTTTTACCAATTAAAACAAATGGGAGTTTTTAATAAAATAACAGGATTATTAATAGGTTATAATTATTCTTTTCAATCAGAAGAATATGGATGTTCAACTGATATTCAAATGGAAAATATTGCAAAAGAAGTATCAGAAGGACATGATTTTCCAATTTTTAAATGTGAAACATTTGGACATGAAATAGCAAATGTTATTATTCCAATAGGAGCTAAATATAAAATAAAAAATAATAAAATTAATTTACTAGAAAAGATTTTTTATTAGAACTTGAAAAATAATTTTTTTATGGTAGAATATTATATATAAAGCAAAAGACGAAGACGGTATAATGGTTGCTTTTAAGAGAGCTTATTAATTTGGTGAAAGATAAGTAAAGCATAAATTATATAGATCACTTCTGATGTGTATATCTGAAACTAAGTAAGATATTATCGCTTAGAAAGCGTTAAAAACTCTTAAGTGCATATCAAATGATATGAATTAAGGTGGTACCGTGGGAATAATCTCATCCTTTAATTAGGATGAGTTTTTTTATATTTAAAGGAGGAATTTAAAATGAGTAAAATATTTAAAGAATTATCTAAAAAAAGTGAGTATGAAATAGAACAAGAAATATTAAGAAAATGGAAAGAAGAAGATATATTAGATAAAACAATAGATAATAGAAAACAAAATGATAATTTTGTTTTCTATGACGGACCAGCAACCGCAAATGGCAATCCTGGAGTACATCATATGGTAGCTAAGTTTTTGAAGGATGCTTTTTGTAAATATCAAACTATGAAAGGTAAAAGAGTATTAAGAAAAATAGGCTGGGATACTCATGGTTTACCTGTAGAAGTTCAAGTTGAAAAAGAACTTGGTTTTGAAGGGAAAAAAGATATTGAAAAATATGGCATTGAACCATTTAATAAGAAGTGCCGTGAAGCGGTATGGAAAAATGAAGAAGCATTTACTAGACTTACTGATGAAATGGGACAATTCATTGATACTAAAAATAGGTATATTACTTATGATAATGATTATATTGAAACAGAATGGTGGATATTAAAGAAGTTCTTTGATGAAGGGTTATTCTATGAAGGGGTTAAAATAACACCTTACTGTCCAAGATGTGGTACGTCGCTTGCATCTCATGAGGTAGCTCAAGGTTATAAAGAAGTTAGTGTTGATACTGTTATTGTTCCAATGAAAAAGAAAGACGAAGATTGTTATTTTCTTGTTTGGACAACAACACCATGGACTTTGATTGCAAACGTAGCATTATGTGTAAATCCAGACGAAGTCTATGTAAAAGTAGAATCTATGGGTTATAAATTTATAATTGCAAAAAAATTAATGAATAAGGTATTAGGCGATGATGTAAAAATACTTGAAGAATATCTAGGTAAAGATTTAGAATATCAAGAATATGAGCAATTGTTACCATTTTTAAAAGTTAACAAGAAGGCATTTTTTGTAACTTGTGATAGTTATGTCACCATGGAAGATGGTACTGGTATAGTGCATATTGCACCAGCATTTGGAGAAGATGATGCTGCTGTTGGAAAACAATATGATTTACCATACTTAAATCCAGTTGGTGAAGATGGTTGTTACCTTGATGGTCCATGGAAGGGTATTAGAGTATTTGATGCAGACTTAGAAGTAATTAAATGGTTAAAAGCTAATGATAAACTATTTAAAAAACAAAAGATGGTTCATAATTATCCACATTGTTGGAGATGTAAATCACCACTTTTATATTATTCAAAACCATCTTACTATTTAGAAGTAACTAAGATTAAAGATAAGATAATAGAAGAAAATAATAAAGTTAACTGGTATCCAGCATACGTTGGTGAAAAGCGTTTTGGTAACTGGTTAGAAGAGTTAAAGGACTGGGCAATATCTCGTCAAAGATATTGGGGAACACCACTTCCTTTATGGACTTGTTCTTGCGGACATACCATGATGATAGGTTCTAAAAAAGAATTAGTAGAAAAAGCGGTAGAAGAAATAGATGAATCAATTGATTTACATAGGCCATACGTTGATGATGTTCATATTAAATGTCCAAAATGTGGTAAGTTAATGAATAGAACACCTGATGTTATTGATTGCTGGTTTGATTCTGGTTCTATGCCATTTGCACAATACCATTATCCTTTTGAAAATAAAGAGCTTTGGGAAGAACAATTTCCAGCAGATTTTATCGCAGAAGGTATTGATCAAACTAGAGGTTGGTTTTATTCACTTCTTGTAATATCCGTTTTTGTAACTGGTAAAAGTCCATATAAGAACGTGTTAGTAAATGATTTGTTACTTGATAAAAACGGACAAAAAATGCATAAATCAAGAGGAAATGCAATTGAACCATTTGGACTTATTGAAAAAAATGGTGCAGATCCAATTAGATGGTATTTACCTTATGTATCACCAGTTTGGACACCTATTAAATTTGATGAAGAAGGTTTAAAAGAAGTTTATTCCAAATTCTTTAGCACCTTTAAAAATACTTATTCATTCTTTGCATTATACGCAAACACGGACAACGTTGACCCTAGAAGTTTTGATGTTAAATATGAAGAACGTGAAGAAATTGACAAGTGGTTAATTTCTAAATATAACAAGCTTCTTGATTATGTAACAAAAGCATATGATGAGTATGATTTAACAAAGGTAGTAAGAAGTGTAACAAATTTTGTTTCAGAAGATTTATCTAATTGGTACATAAGAAGAAATAGAAGAAGATTTTGGGCAAGTGATCTTGATAATAGTAAAAAAGCTGTTTATAAAACAACTTATGAAGTGCTAGTTGGTTTATGTAAGATGATAGCACCAATTGCATCATTTACTGCTGAGGAAATATATACTTCATTAACTAATGAACAATCAGTTCACTTAAGTGATTTTCCTAAAGCTGATTTATCTTTAATTAACGATAAAATAGAAAATAAAATGGACTTGGTAAGGGATCTAATTTCTCTTGGAAGAAATGCTCGTGAAGAAGTTAAAATAAAGGTAAGACAACCTATTAGTGAGGTTTTATTAGATGGTAAAAATAAAGATTTAATTGGAGACTTAGATGAACTTATAAAAGAAGAGCTAAATGTTAAAAAATTAACATACATAAATGATTTATCTACTTACATGAACTTTGAGGTAAAACCAAACTTTAAAGTGGTTGGTAAGATATTTGGTCCTAAAATAAAATTATATCAAGAAGAACTTTCTAAATTAACTATAGAAGATATTAAGTTTATTCAAAATGGTGAAGCTGTAACAATAACGATAGATGGTGAACTTTATGATGTTACGGATGAAATGGTTGATATAAGAGTAAGTGCTAAAGATGGTTATGACGTTGCAAAAGAAAATAATAATTTCATTATTCTAAACACAACGTTAACTACTGATTTGATAAATGAAGGAATTGCAAGAGAACTTATTTCTAAAGTGCAAAACTTAAGAAAACAAAAAGATTTTGATGTTTCAGATAGAATTAATTTATATTATGAATCTTTAGATAATTTTGAAGATGTTATTAATGATTTTGGTGATATGATAAAAAGTGAAACCTTAAGTATAAATATAATAAAAAAAGAAAATTTAACAGAAGAATTTGACTTAAATGGATTAAATGTTAAGATTGATGTTGAAAAAGCATAGAAAAATGCTTTTTCTTTATTTTTAAAGTTAGTATTGATGTTTTTAAAGATTTATGTTAATATATCTAACCATTAAAGGGGATTGGTTAATATGAAAAAAGAATTTAATTTACATGAAATTGAAGAAATATGTTATGAGATAAGAAAAATAATCTGTTTATATTTTGAAGATGAAGATATTTTTAATGATTACAATGATGAATTTAAGGATGAAAAAAGACTTCGCTTAGATAATAGATATACTATTACATATTTATCTAATGGAGAAAAATTAACTTATATGGTCAAAAAGAATTGCTTAGCACATCTATTAGGTATAAACACAGATTATTTGATAAATAATAAAAATTTTACATCTAAAAATTCATATGATACGTTAAAAGAATTTGCTAGCAATCCATACAAAATTTATACACTAAATAAATCAGGTAAAATAGATCTTAATAAGGTTATTTCACCTTTTGTTAATACTAAGATTGAAAATTTTATAAAAAACGTAATGATTAACTTAGATAATACTGTGTTTGTCTGTAAATTTGATAAATCTAAATCATATGCTAGTGGAGAGGATTTTCAAGATTTCAATTACATGATTGTCCAAAATGATAATGATAGATATTATGTTCTTTTATTACGTAAGGATGATAATGATAAATATTTACCAATAAGCAACCAAGCATTTGATAGTTATGAGGAACTAACTGGTAAAATGTTTAATATATTGCAAAATCAAGAAATTACTATGCTAAGTAGTATTAAAGTATTTAGTAATGGTCTATTACTATTTCAACGTGGAATAGCTAATGACTTAAGACTAAATAAATCATTAATGTTAAAACATATATCTGATGAATTAGGATGTGTTCCTAATATCTTAAATAATTATATATATTCATTAAACATCATTTCAAATAACAGAACAAATAATAGTTATAGTAGTGATCTAATTAAAAAAATAGCGTACGTAATTAGTAAAAAGGAACCTATTAATTATGAAAAATTAGGTGTTAGAAAGGATAACATACAACCTGAATTAATAGATTTAATAGATTCTTATAATGATTCTTTATTTAAGAGTGCTGACTTATCTGATGATTATAATAAATTGTATAATGAGAAAGAAGCACTATTAAAAAGATTAGAAGAAAGTCTAAAAACTATTGATGAACTAAATTCAAGAATAAGCGAATTAAATAAAAATTACGTTGATTTAGATAAAAAAGACAAGGATATGCAAGAAAGAATAAGTGAAAAATTAGAAGAAATCAATTTGATTTTAAGAGGATAAGGCAATTGTTTACATTGACTTATCTTTTTTTTTATATTAAAATTGTACATATAATAGAAGAGGTGTATATATGAAAAATTCTTTTTATTTATTAAGTTTAATTTTTATGATTATGTTTGTAGGTATGATTAATGTTAAGGCTGTAGATATTGCATTTAGTTCAACTAATGTTAATGTCGGAAAAACTGTTAATTTAACTATTAGTGGAGTTATAAATGGAAATACATATACATTAGATTTTGATACGAATTATTTTGATGTTAATTCTTCTACATGTGGAAATAGAACTAGTATAACTGCTGATTGCCAGTTGACATTAAAGGCAAAGTCTTCGTTATCGCTTACTGAAGCTAAAGATGTAACTTTCACGATTAATGAAATAGCTCAAAATGATGAAACAAAAACTAAAACTATTAAAATAAATGCTAATAATACTACGACTACTACAACAACTACTACAACTACAACTCAAGCTCCAAAATCAAATAATGCAAATTTAAAAACTCTTGAAATAAAGGGTAATGATGATAGTGATGTTATTTTAACTCCTAATTTTACAAGTGATGAGTATGAGTATTCAGCAACTGTAGATGCATCTATTAAAACAATAAATATTAATGCAACCATGGAAGATTCTAAATCAAACATGGTGATTAGTAATAATGCGACGGATGAACTGAAAGCAGGAGAAAATAATAAAATAACGATAACTGTAACAGCGGAAGATGGAACTAAAAAATCTTATGTAATTAATATTATGAGGGAGGCTTTAACCGCTGATGCAACTTTAAAATCTTTATCTATAAAAGAATGTAGTGATTTTGAGTTTGACCCTGATAAATTTTCTTATAATGTAAAGGTAACTGATAAAGTTAATAAATTAACTATAGATTATGTTACTTCTTCTTTAGATGCTTTAGTTAGTATAAGTGGTAACGAAGATTTAAAAGATGGATCAAAAGTTAAGATTCTTGTAACCGCTGAAGATGGGACTAAAAAAGAATATATTTTAAATGTAAAAAAGGAATCTAAAACAGTAAAGGAAAATACTTCTAATATTAATATAGAAAAAAATAAAAAAAAGTATAACCCTAAAAAATAAAAAAAGATGGAAAAAGACAATGAAATAAAGTATGGCTTCCTTCGCAAACAGACAAAATGGGAAGACCTCTATTTCTACCAAAAGTCAGTCACCCTTTACC
>CAMFOH010000036.1 GCA_945969495.1 uncultured Mollicutes bacterium | reverse complement strand
TTTTTAAATACTGATAATTTACCATTAATTTCTAAAATAGCATAGTCAACTTCATCTATACTTCTTATATCTTTTTCCCTTAACTGTAAAAGTAAATCATCTAATGTATATCTTTGTTCTACCATGTTTTTAAAATCTATTATTCCTTTTTTTATTATTACTACAGGTTTACCATCGATAAATCTTCTAAATTTAGTATTCTTTAAAGAAATTTTAGATATTAAAATTTGTAATAAAACAAGAATGATAACTGGAATTAAATTAAAAATAAAATTTGATTTATGTTCTATTGCCATTGCAACTAATTCTGCAATTAAAATAAATACAACTAGATCAAACGTTCCTAATTGTCCAACTTCCCTTTTTCCCATTATTCTAAAAATGAAGGCTACCAAAAGATAAATAAAAAAAGTTTTTAATATAATTATTAGATATTCCATATCATCACCATTAGTATTATGATATTAATCATATTTTTATATTCAATTAATATATTTTAATAGAGGTGATTAAAATTAAAAAATATTTAATTCCAATTTTATATACTCTTGGAATAATCTTAATCGGCGCCTTTTTATCAAGTATTCTTTATTATTTCAACATAACAAGTGATAAATTAAATAATATACTATTATACCTTATAAGTATCATTGGAATTTTTACTGGTTCTGTTTTACTTTCAAAGGAAATAAAATATAAGGGAATAATTAACGGACTTTTGTATTTTATAGGTTGGTTTATTATCATGTTATTATTATCTTTAATAGTATTTAAAACTAGCATCAAGATTAACGATTTAATTTACTATGCTGTTATTTTAATATTTAGTATGCTAGGTGGAATAATAGGAAAAAATTTAAAAGAAGAAAACGATGAAATTTAAATATTTTCATCGTTTTTATATGTATTAATAAAGTCCTTTTTAAACTCAATAAACCTATCTTCTTTAATTGACTTTCTAATATCTTCTGTTAACTTAATTAAAAATCTTATATTATGAATCGAAAGAAGCCTACCACCATTAACTTCGTTAGATGTAATTAAATGTCTTACATAAGCCTTAGTAAAATGAGTACATGTATAGCAATCACAAGAATCATCTATTTTAGAAAAATCTTCCTTATATTTAGCATTTTTAATATTTATTTTTCCATGTTTAGTAAAACAATTACCATGCCTTGCAAGTCTTGTTGGAAGAACACAATCAAACATATCAATACCACGTGACACTCCCTCTAATATATCAATAGGGTCCCCAACTCCCATCAAATATCTTGGTTTATCCTTTGGTAAATACTTAGTTGCATAAGTAATCATGTTATACATGACATCTTTAGGTTCACCTACACTTGTACCACCAATTGAATATCCATCAAAATCCATTTTAACGGTTTCTTTTGCGCTTTCATATCTTAGGTCTTCATATTCTCCACCTTGAACTATTCCAAATAATGATTGATTTGGATTATTAAAACAATCTTTACCCCTTTTAGCCCATCTAAGTGTCCTTCTCATTGAATTTTCAATATACTCTCTTGTTGCGGGATAAGGTGCACACTCATCAAAACTCATGGCTATATCAGAATCAAGTTTATTTTGTATTTCAATAGACTTTTCAGGTGTTAAAAATAATTTTTTTCCATCTATATGGCTTTTAAAATAAACTCCCTCTTCAGTAATATCTTTGTTTTTATTTTTAGCTAAAGAAAAAACCTGAAATCCCCCAGAATCAGTAAGAGTTGGCCCATCATAATTCATAAATTTATTAAGACCCCCAGCTTTGTTTATGACGTCTTCGCCTGGCCTTAACCATAAATGATAAGTATTTGAAAGTACTACCGCAGATCCACATGCTTTTAACTCTTCTGGCATTAACGTTTTAACGTTTGCAAGCGTTCCAACCGGCATAAACATTGGAGTTTCATAAACCCCATGATTAGTGTGTAAAAGCCCTAATCTTACATTTTCATCTTTAAGATTATTCTTAATTAATTCATACTTTATTTTCATATTAACCTCTTCTTATCACCTATTCAACTTACTAGTTTGAGCTTCTAAAACACCAATTTCTCTTTGTCTTTTTTTGCTTTCCTTAATTAATTTTTTTAAACCAGTTTTATTACTTTTTATTTCTTCATCTAAATAAGCACAATCAAGAATTTTTTCAGTATTATAGTAATATCTATTTTTTTCTTCTAAAAATTCAACTTTTGTTTTAAAACTTAAAATATTACCTGATAAATACTGAGACATATCTTCTAGCACTTTTTTTAAATAAATAACCTCAGAATAATTATTTATATCTATATCATATTTTTTTGAAATTCTTTTTAAATATAGTTTTTCAAACATCTTATCCTCCTATTTTATTAGCATACAATCACCAAAGGAAAAAAATCTATATTTTTCACTTACTGCATGATTATACGCATTAAGTACGTTTTCTTTACCTGCTAAAGCACTAACTAGCATAATTAAAGTTGATTTGGGTAAATGAAAATTAGTAAGTAAAGCATCAATTGCTTTAAACTTATATCCTGGATATATAAATATTTTTGTATTACCAGATTGGGCTTTGAATAATCCATTTTCATCTGCTACCGTTTCTAAAACCCTAGTAGAAGTAGTACCTACAGCAATAATTTTATTACCATTTTTCCTTGTTTCATTTAATAATTTAGCAGTTTTATTGTTTAATATGTAATACTCCGAATGCATATCATGTTTAGTAACATCTTCAACTACCACAGGTCTAAACGTTCCAAGCCCAACATGTAATGTTACATATGCAATGTTTACACCATTAGCTTTTAATCTTTTTAAATATTCATTTGTAAAATGAAGACCAGCAGTAGGCGCAGCTGCACTTCCCAAGTTCTTCGCATAAACAGTTTGATATCTATTTTTTTCTTCTAATTTTTCAGTTATATAAGGAGGAAGTGGCATCTCGCCTAATTTTTCTAATATTTCTAAAAAAATTCCATCATAAATAAATTTATACCTTCTTATTCCATCTTCACCAACAAAAGTACATATGCAAGATAACTCATTAGAAAACTTAATAATTGTTCCTTCTTTTACTCTTTTTGCAGGCTTAGTTAAAGATTCCCACTCATCATCACCCAAGTCTTTTAACATTAAAACTTCTATTACAGCACCAGTATCTAATTTTTGTCCTATTAACCTTGCAGGTATAACCTTAGTATCATTTAAAACTAATGTATCACCAGGATTAATATAATTTATCAAATCAGTAAATGATTTATCATTAATAGCACCAGTTTTTTTATCTAATACCATCATTTTAGATGCATCTCTTTTTTTTAGAGGAGTTTGTGCAATTAACTCTTTAGGTAAATAATAATCAAAATCATCAGTTTTCATATTTCCTCCTCAAATAAAAATAATATTTACTTAACATGAGTAAATATTATAATCCATTTTTAATAAAATATCAACTATACAACTTTATACAACTTTATCGTTTTTATCTATCCCTAAATGTCTATATGCAATATCTGTTACCATACGTCCTCGTGGAGTTCTTTTTAAATAACCTATTTGTAATAAATAAGGTTCACATACATCTTCAATTGTTGATACCTCTTCACCAATAGCAGCCGCAACTGCATCAACACCAACAGGCCCACCATTAAATTTATATATAATAGTCTTTAACAGCTCATAATCTACTTCGTCTAAACCTAGCTTATCAACCTTTAATGAATCAAGTGCAAACTTAGTAATATCTAATGTAATTGTTCCATCACCTTTTACAAGGGCAAAATCACTAACACGCTTAAGAAGTCTATTAGCAATTCTAGGTGTTCTTCTGCATCGATTAGCAAGTTCTTTAGCAGCTTCATCTTCAATTACTAAATTAAGCACCCTAGAGCTTCTTTTAATAATCTCGGTTATCTCTTCTTCAGTATAATAATTAAGCTTTGATACAATTCCAAACCTATCTCTTAAAGGGGCAGATAAATCACCAGCACGTGTTGTTGCACCTACTAAAGTAAAATGTGGTAAATCTATTCTTAAATTACGATTTGCCCCTTCACCCCCAACAATTATATCAAGGGAAAAGTCTTCCATCGCAGAATAAAGCGTTTCTTCAACAAACCTTGGAATACGATGTATCTCATCGATAAATAGCACGTCACCTTCTTCTAATGAAGAAAGTATCGCTGCTAAATCTCCTGTTTTTTCAATGGTAGGACCAGATGCTGTTTTTATGTTAGCATTCATTTCGTTTGCAATAACATAAGATAAAGTTGTTTTACCTAATCCTGGAGGACCATATAAAAGTACGTGATCAAGCGCTTCGCCACGCATTTTAGCAGCTTCCATAAAAACCTTAATATTTTCCTTAATATCTTTTTGCCCAATATACTCATCAATGGTTTGAGGCCTTATAGTAGACTCAAAACTATCTTCTTTTAACTTTTCTGAAGTAATTATTCTATCATTCATATAAAGTTTCCTTTCTTATTTATTTCAATAACATTTTTAAAGCTTCTTTTACTTGTTGTTCTAAAGAAATAGCAGTATCAATGCTAGGTAATATACGTTTAATGTCACAAGGCTTATAACCTAATGATTTTAATGTTTCAGTAAGCTCCGTTAAATTCTTATTATCCTCTTTTACATCAAGCTCTAGTTTTCCTTTCAAATCCAAAATGATTTGTCTTGCAACTTTATCCCCTATTTTTGGAAATTTCTTTAAGTAATTTATGTTACCAGTTTCAATAGCATCATGAATACCATCTTTATTATCTCCGGAAAGCATTGGAAGTGCCATTTTAGGTCCAAGACCCTTAACACTTATAAGTTTTAAAAATAAATCTTTATCCTCTTTATTTTTAAAACCATATAAAGTATTTTCATCCTCTCTTACTTGCTGATAAATATATATTAAAACTTCTTCGTTAATTTTATATGAATACGGATTGGAAACATAAATTAAATATCCAATCCCATTATTTTCAACCACTACGTGGCTAGCTTCCACTATCGTTACAACACCTTTAATATATGAATACATATGTCACCTCTTCTTACTTTATTAATATAATAACACGAACAAATGTTTTTGTAAACCATTGTTTATTTACTTTATTAATTTAAAACTATCAATTCTTTAAATTATATTTTATCATTTATACTAACAAGTTTAAATACCTATATAAAAAATAGATATCAAGTTTTAATTTATGATATCTATCATTTTATAATTTATTTATATAATTAACTTATTCTTATGTTTCTTAATCTTAAGGTATTTAGTATAACAGTTATACTACTTAGCACCATAGCAAAACTTGCAATCATAGGATTTATGGAAAATCCAAATGGTTTTAACAATCCCATTGCTACTGGTATCATTAAGCAATTATAAAAAAATGCCCAAAATAGATTTTGTTTAATATTCTTTATTGTGTTTTTGCTTATATTTATTAATTTTGTTATACTTCTTAAATTATTTTTTGTAAGTATTACATCTGAAGAATCCATTGCTATATCTGTACCACTATTTACACTTACTCCAATATCAGAATGTGCTAATGCTGGGCTATCATTTATTCCATCCCCACACATCATAACAAATTTATTTCTTTGTTTAAATTCTTTTACTATATTTGCTTTTTCTTTTGGTAAAACATTGGATATTACATTTTTAATTCCTATTTCATTTGCTATTTTCTCTGCTGTTTTATTATTATCTCCTGTTAACATAATTGTTTCAATTTTCATATTTGATAAGACTTTTATTACTTCCTTTGCATCATTTCTTATGATGTCATTTACTCCTATTAATGCAATAATTTTTTCTTTTTCTACTACATATATAATGCTGTTACCTTTACTTGCAAGTTCTTTATCATCTTTTTTATATTTATTTTTAATATTATATTTTTCAAGAATTTTTGCATTTCCAATAATTATTTTATTATTATTTATTCTTCCTACAATTCCGTAACCTGCTATATTTTCAAATTCTTCAACTTCTAACTTTGAAATTTTTTTCTCTTCTAAATAATCTACAAAGGCTTTTCCTATCGGATGTGTTGTTTTATTCTCTATACTTCCTACTAATTGCAATAGTTCTGGTTCAGTCATTTCACTATAATTTTTAATTTCTGATATTTTAAGTTGCCCATAAGTTAAAGTTCCAGTTTTATCAAAAATAACCACATTAGTTTTTTGTGCATTTTCTAATACTTCACTTTTCTTTATTAAAATTCCATTAGTTACACACATACCTTCACTTACTATTATTGCAAGTGGTGTCGCTAAACCCAAACTACATGGGCATGCAATAACTAAAATTGTTACAAATGTTGTTATAGCAGTTTCAAAGCTTTGCCCAAGTATTAAATAAATGGTAAATGTTAGTATTGCTAAAACTATCACAACTGGAACAAAATATCCTGAAACAGTATCAGCAATTTTTGCTATAGGTGGTTTTGTATTTGATGCTTCTACTACAAGTTTAACAATTTCAGATACCGTTGATTCTTTTCCAATTTTTTCAGCTTTAAATTCTATATATCCATCATAATTTAAACTTCCTGCGATTACTTTATGTCCCTTTTCTTTTGTTACTGGTTTACTTTCTCCTGTAATAAATGACTCGTCTAAATGTGCTTTCCCTTCTATTATTTCTCCATCAACTGCAATCTTTTCTCCAGGTTTACTAATTACTATATCCCCTTTATGAATTTCATCAAGAGTTACTTCCTTTAACTTACCTTTAACTTTTATAATTGCCTTATTAGGAGTTATTTTAACTAATTTTTGGATTGCTTCTTTTGTTTTATCCTTACTTAAACCATCTATATATCTACCTAATTTAACAAAATAAATTACAATAGCACTAGACTCAAAATATAGATTCATTACCTGATGTTGATTTCCATTAAATACTAAATACATATTATATAAACTATATAAAAAACTTGTAATAACACCTATTCCTACTAAAGTATCCATGTTTGGTGTATTATGAATTAAATTTTTATAGCCATTTCGTATAATGTCAAATCCATAGGCGATAAAACATATTGTTAATACAAGCAAAAAAAGCATATAATTAATAGTACATTTATGTGGATCAAGAAAAGAAATTATAGGTAAATTTATCATATGTCCCATAGAAACATACATTAGAAGTATCGCTAACACTGTAAATACAGTAAATTTTATTTTTTCAATTTTATTTTTTGCGTTAGATTTTATTTCTTTAAATTCTCCTAGGCTTTTAAAACCTGCTTTTTTTACAAATTCTTCAATTTTAGATTGATTTAATTTCCTTTCATCATATTCAATACTAGCATTTGACATTACTAAATTTACTGAAACATTAATAATTCCATCCTGCTTACTCAAATACTTTTCTAATCCATTTGAACATGCAGAACATGTCATACCTTCAATATTTAAAATAATATGTTTCATATTACTTTTTCACTTCAAAATCTAAATTTTCTATTTTAGTAATAATAGTATTTTTAATATCATTTGTTAAGTCTTTTTTTAATACCACCATTACCTTTCCTGTTTCATGATTTGCAAAAACTTCTTTTACTTCTTTCATTTCTAAAATAGAGTTTTTAACTCTATTTTCACACCCACCACATACCATTCCTTTTACATTTAATTCTATTTCTTTCATTTTTATTCCTCCATTCTTACATTAATTATGATGATGGTGATGATGACCTTCAGTTTTTAATTCAATATGACATTCTGTATTTTCACATACTTCATCTTCTGTTTCTAAAATTGTATGAACTATTCCATGTTCTTTTAATTCTTCTCTTATTTTTTCCTTTATCTTTTTATTATCTTTTTCTTTAGTAACAATATGCATTGTTGCATAATTATTATACCCATCAATACTCCATACATGAATATGGTGGATATCATCTACTCCATCTATCTTGCAAAGATGCTCTTTTATACTTTCTAAATCTATTTCTTTAGGTGTTTTTTCCAAAAATATATCCAATACGACTTTTAAATTTTTTAATGTATTTATTAAAATAAATATTGCTACGCCAATACTCATTATTGGATCTATAACTGATATATCAGTAAATTTCATTATAATTGCTCCAACAAAAACAACAATCCAACCAAATGCATCCTCTAACATATGTAAATTAACTGCATGCTGATTAATTGAATTTCCATCTTTAGTAATAAGTGCAGCTAAAGTATTTAATATTACGCCAATTAATGCAAAAATTAACATACCAGAATAATTTATACTTACTGGATTAAATAATCTTTGAATAGCATTATATATTACAAAGATAGATCCAATCATCAAAATAACAGTTGTTATTACTCCACCTAATACTGAGTATCTTACATATCCATATGTATATTTATTATCTGCTTTTTTCTTAGATTTCTTTTCTAAAAGTAATGAGATTCCTATACTAATAGCATCTCCTAAATCGTGTACGGCATCGGATATAATGGAAACAGAGTTTGTTACTACTCCACCAAAAAATTCAAATATAGAAAAAGAAATATTTAAAAGGAATGCAATTAAAATATTTTTTTCTGTTTTCATATTATTATCTCCTAATCATTAAATCTCTTAAATAAACTTGTTAATTCATCTATAATTTCTTCACTTTTAATATCATCAGGTATACAACGGTAAATATGATTTTCAAACATTAAATTTGCAAGACTTTTTAACGATTTTTCTGCTGCTACTATTTGAATTAAGATATCATTACAATATTTATCATCTTCTATCATTTTCTTAATACCATCTAATTGCCCATTAATTCTATTAATTCTACTCAATAATTGTTTTTTTTCTTCATAATTTCTTTCGGTCTTTTTACAACATTCGCTCATATTTTTCACCGCCAGTATAATTATAATTTAAATATTATCTAAAAGTAAATGAGAGGGTATATTACCAATCTTCAAGTTACCATTTATCTATTTTATTATATTATATCATAAGTTTCTAATTATTTTCCGTTTTACTTACGATTATTTTCCGTTTCGTTTCCAAATAATTTTCATATTTTTTCTGATTTATTTTTATTAGTTATTTTCATTTTATAAATATCACTCACTCATTTCACTATATAATTTCAAGAAAACAAAAAAATCACTTTATCAAATTAGTGATTTTCTATATAAAACTTAACTTTCTATACTATATATAAAGTCCATGTAAAACTTTTATGGTGCCTGTGAAGAAGAAGTTAAATAACTTTTCTTACAAACAAATAATAGGTAGTAATAACTTACTAACTAATATAAGCATACTATAAAATAAAATTAATATAAAGATATTTTATAATAAAAACTTAATTTGATAATAATATACTTATTAAAATAATTAATAATATTATAAAAATTATTGCCCATGGTGCTATTAAAACAAATTGTAATAATTTTTTATTTTTTTCTGGCATAGAATTCCATTGCTCTTCAGATGTTTTCAAAGGATGTTTAAACTTTTCTTTAACTAATTTAATATTTTCATCTACTTTTTTATAAAACTCATCACCAAAATTATTTATAACCCATTCTTTATCATAATATTTATTTGTTTTATTATATGAATATTTTTTTGATAAATTATATGATTTATTAACTAAATAAGATGAACTATATTCACTTCCATCTAAATACAATAATAATGCTACAATTCCATCACTAATACTTTCATAACCATCTTTCAAATAGCAACAGTATTCGTCTTTGACATCTATAACTATATTAGATTTTAAAGCTTCACCAATTTGTATCTCACCATCATATATAGGAAAATGTCTTAAATAACCATCTTCTATAGAATAACAAAAATATTGATTAACAATTAAAACAAAGACATATCTATAAACCCATATTCCTAAATCTACATAATAAAATATAAAAATAAATTATACA
>CAMFOH010000035.1 GCA_945969495.1 uncultured Mollicutes bacterium | reverse complement strand
ACACCAACGGAAATCCAAAATTCTTTAGCAGATTTAAATGGTGATGAAATAATAAACGCTGTTGATGCAAGGATAGTTTTACTGCTAACGATATAATAAAAAATACTTCAAGCTTTTATTTGAAGTATTTTTATTATGCAGCATTGTTTTTTCTAAACTTTTTAGCTTCTTTAGCACTCATTATAACGGTAACACCATTTAAAGTAACTTTTTGCATGTTAACTTTTTGTCTCATCTTAGTAGTATTTAAAGCATGAGATCTTTTGTTCCCAAATAATGGTTTTTTATTAGATACTTTCTTAGCCATATTTAATCCTCCTTAAATACGTATTTGCTTAATAACTTTAACATATTATAAGCAAATAGTCAAATTAAAATATGAAAAAAACTTTATTTGTAGTAAAATAATATTAGAAAGAGAGGTTATTTTATGAATTATGTGCCACTTTGGGTAAAAACTGATTATTCTATATTATCTAGTCTTATAAAAATAGATGATTTAATTGATAAATTAATTTCTCTTAACATTACTTCATGCGCAATATGTGATGATAATCTTTTTGGTGCAATGGAGTTTTATAATAAATGCACAAAAAAAGGAATTAAACCAATAATTGGTTTGGAAATAAATATCGATTTTCCCATTTTATTATACGCAAAAAATTACGAGGGATATCAAGCTTTATGTAGAATAGATACTTTGAAAAATAAAGGTGAATTATACGAGGAAATGTTATATAAAGAATTAGATAATTTAATTGTTGTAATTCCTTTTGAACACCTAATAAAGGCATCTGGTTTTATAGACAAATTAAATGAATATTTTATTGGTTATTCCAATCTTTTAGATGCAGAAAAAATAGAAGGAAATAAAGTATATATAAAAAAGATAATGTCATTATCTAAAAAAGATGAAGAATACCTGCCTTATTTATATAAAATAAAAGATGAAAACTATACTTTAGATAGTGATGTTACAATTGATGAAGAAGTCGATATAAGTATAAAAAAAGACACTATGTATTTCTCTAATATGTGTAATTTAAACGTGCCAAAAAGGACTGATTTATTACCAATTTATAATGAAAATAAAGATTTTGATGAGAAAAAGTATTTAACTGATTTATGCGTTTATGGGTTAAAGAAAAGGCTAAATGGTAACGTTCCGACATGTTATGTTAATAGACTTAAATATGAACTTGATGTAATAGCTAAAATGGGATTTTGTAATTACTTCTTAGTTGTTTGGGATTATGTTAAATATGCTAAAAAAAATGGTATATTAGTCGGACCAGGAAGAGGTTCTGCAGCTTCTAGTTTAGTATCATATTCTCTTGGTATAACAGATGTTGATCCTATTCGTTATAACCTTCTTTTTGAGAGATTTTTAAATCCAGAAAGAATAACTATGCCGGATATTGACATTGATTTTGATGCTGATAAAAGAGGCGATGTTATAGATTATGTAGTAAAAAAATATGGAAAATCAAAGGTATGTTATATAATTACTTTTTCTAATTTGCTTGCTAAGCAAGTAATAAGAGATCTAGCAAGAATATTTGAAGCCCCTACCTTTAAAATAGATAGTTTTCTAAAGAATTTTGATGATAAAAAAAATTTAAAAGAACAACTTTCTAATCCACTAGTTAAAAGGATGATTAATGAAGATAAAACGTTAAGTAAAATATATGAAGTTGCTATTCATCTAGAGGGCCTTAAAAGACATACTTCACTACATGCTGCAGGTATTGTTATCTCAAACAAAGACTTATTTAATTATGTTCCATTAACGCTTAATTCTGATGGAACTTATGTATGTGGTTATACAATGAACTATATAGAAGATTTAGGTCTTCTTAAAATGGACTTTTTAGGTCTTAAAAATCTAACTGTTATTAGTAATGTAATGGAAAAGATAGATGATATTAAATTCAATGATATTCCTTTAGATGATAAAAAAACGTTCGAATTATTTTGTAATGATAACGTAGATGGTGTATTTCAATTTGAATCAAAGGGAATGAGAAACTTTGTCCAAGAATTAAAACCAAGTTCCTTAAAAGACTTAATTGCAGCAGTTGCACTTTTTAGACCAGGCCCTATGAGTAATATTCCGCATTATGTTGCAAGGAAAAATAAAAAAGAAAAAATAACTTACATTCATGAAGATTTAAAAGATATCTTAGAAGATACGTATGGGATAATAATTTATCAGGAACAGATAATGCAAATAGCAAGTAAGATGGCTGGTTTTACTTATGGTGAGGCAGATGTGTTAAGGCGTGCAATGAGTAAGAAAAAAGAGGATGTTTTGCTTGCACAAAAAGATAAGTTTATAAAAGGAAGCATAAATAAAGGTTATGATGGAAAAACCGCTAATGAAGTATATGATCTTATCTTAAAATTTGCTAATTATGGTTTTAATAAAGCTCACTCTGTTTGCTATGCTATAATTGGTTATAAAATTGCATACTTAAAAGTGCATTATCCTAATATATTTATGTGCGAGATATTAAATAATTATATTGGCTTGCAAGCTAAGACAAAAATATGTATAAATGAATGTAAAAGACTAGGGGTAAAGATTGTTAAACCAGATATTAATTTATCAAGTTGCAAGTATATAATTAAAAATAACGAGTTAATTTATCCACTATCGTTAATAAAAGAAATTGGTACTTTGACCGCAAGACAAATAGAAAATGAAAGATTAGAAAATGGGGATTATACATCTTACTTAGACTTTGTTAAAAGAAATTATAAATTGGGACGAAACGTTATTAGAAACATAATATTATCTGGTGCGTTGGACTCTTTTAAAAAGACTAGAAAAACTCTTATTGAAAACATGGATGAAGCGATTAATTATGCTGAATTATGTTCTGATTTAGAAGAAAGTTTAGTTTTAAAACCAGAAATAAAAGAATATGATGAATATTCAAAGGAAGAACTAACAAAACATGAAATAGAATTATATGGATTTTATATTAGTAATCATCCAACTAGTAAGTATATAACAGATAAAAGTATTACAACTAAAATGTTAGAAAAATATTTTGATAGTAATGTAACAATGACTTTATATTTTGAAAGAAAAAATGAAATTGATACAAAAAACAAAGAAAAAATGATGTTTATTACTGCAAGTGATCAATACGAAACAGTTGAACTTGTAATGTTTCCTAAAATTTATACTAAGTATTTTAATATTTCAATACCAGGTGTTTACAAAATAAAAGGTAAGGTGGAAAAAAGATTTTCTAAATTCCAAGTTGTTTTATATGAAATAGAAAGATGTGATTAATAAATGAAGTTTTTTTATAATTTTTTTGGACATTTAAACACCATTAATAAGCATCGCTTTAAAGTGTTTAAATTATGTTTTAAAGCAGGAATTCCTATTAGAGGTTTGTTGCATGACTTATCAAAATATAGTATTACTGAATTTTTTGAAGGCGTTAGTTATTATGCTGATGGAAAGCTTTCTCCAATTAAAGTTGTAAAAAAGGAAAAAGGTTATAGTAAAGCATGGTTACATCATAAAGGAAAAAATAAACATCATTTTGAATATTGGACAGATTTAACCAGTACCAATTTTTTGCCTGTTATACTATACAAATATGTTGTTGAAATGATATGTGATCAAATTGCTGCAGGACAAACTTACATTGGTAAGGACTGGGATGAGAGTAATCCGCTAAACCATTTAAAAAAAAGAAAAGATAAGAAATATATTAATCATAGAATATATAAGTTTTTAGAAGAATTTTATATTTATATGCAAAAGGTAGGGTTAAATAAGGCTTTAAATAAGAAAACATTAAAAGAATATTATAAAAAATATGTTGAAAGTTAATTAATAAAAATAAATATTTACCTTGTTAAATAAAAAACTAAAATTTGAAATATAAAAACATACTAGTGGTATGTTTTTATTTAGTTATAATTAAAAAACAATTAATTATTCAATAGAAACCATCTTTAATATAGATTAAATCAAGTTTTTTTGTTATAATCTTTTTAGGTGATAGACATGAAATTACTTGATAAATTTAATATTAAAACTAACAATATGCATATTTATGATACAGCCTTTTCACATTCATCATATTGTAATGAACATAACTTAACTGAAGATTATCAGAGATTGGAGTTTTTAGGGGATAAGGTTCTTGATTTAATAATGAGTGATTATCTTTATAATGAGACTAATTATGAAGAAGGAAAAATGACAAAGATAAGATCAATGTATGTTTGTGAAAATGCTTTATATGAGTATGCTTTATTACTTGACTTCCCAGAATATGTAAAAGTTGGAAAAGGAGAGGAAGCTTCTGGTGGAAAATATAGGAAAGCAACCCTTGCAGATATGTTTGAATCATTTTTAGGTGCTGTGTATTTAGATCAAGGTTATAAAAAGGCTAGAGAAATAGTTTATGACGTTGTTATTCCATTTATAAAAGAAAAACCAGAAACATTCTTTATGGACTATAAATCAGAATTACAAGAAATGGTCCAAACAACAAAAAAATCCGTTATTTATGAGGTTATAAAAGAAGAAGGGCCATCTCATGATAGAACTTTTACTGTAAATGCTATAGTGGATAATATAGTTCTTGGTACAGGTATAGCGAAATCAAAAAAAGAAGCCGAACAAGAAGCTGCCCGTCACGCTCTTAATAAGCAAGCTAAAATTAATTAGGATGTGATTTTATGTATTTAAAAGAAATTAAAGCCGTTGGATTTAAGTCCTTTGCGGAAAAAACAAAAATAGATTTAACTAAAGGAATATCTGGCGTTGTAGGACCAAACGGAAGTGGTAAAAGTAATATAGTAGATGCGGTTCGCTGGGTTTTAGGAGAACAATCAGTCAAACAATTACGTGGTGAAGGAGCAATGAGTGATGTAATATTTTCTGGAAGTAAGTCAAGGAAAGCATCCTCAAGTGCTAGTGTTACTCTTGTTTTTGATAATACTGATAAATATCTGCCAACTGATTATACTGAAGTTAGTGTAAAAAGGTGCATATATAAAACTGGTGAAAATGAATATTATTTAAATAATGAAAAAGTAAGACTTAAAGATATACAAGATTTATTTGTTGATACCGGTGTATCAAAAGAGTCTTTTAACATCATATCACAAGGCGATATTGCTTCTATTTTATCTAATAGACCAGAAGAAAGAAGAATAATTTTTGAGGCTGCTGCGGGAACACTTAAATATAAAAAAAGAAAAGATGAAGCTTTAAGAAAACTAGATAGAACACATGATAATATGTCTCGCGTAAACGATATAATTTTAGAGATAGAAACAAATTTAGAACCTTTAAAAAAACAAAGCATAGATGCAAAAAAATACTTAGAAAATAAAAAGAAATTAGATGAGATAGAAGTTTCTTTAATCGTTAATGAAGTAGATAATATAAATAGGGATTATCAAAGTAATAAACATCTAATTTCCGAAATAAGTGAGCAAATACTAAATTTAGAAAAAAATAGTAACGTTGATTCTTCTAAAATAGAAGAGTTAAAACTAAGACAAACAACAAAAGAAGAAGAATTATATAAAATGCAAAATAGGCTAACTAAGTTAGCGGAAGATTCAAAAGAACTTTTGGGTAAAAAAGACCTTATTATTGAAAGACAAAAGTATAATTCTAATGATGCTAAGATTCATGATAACATAGTTAATGTAAAAGAATCTATTTTGAAAAGAGAAAATGAAATATTTGGTGTAAAAAATACAATAGAAATATTAAATAAAAAAATAAATGCTTGCACGTTAAAACTAAATGCTAAAGAAGAAGAATTTTTAAATGTGAGAAAATTACATGATGATAATGAACAAAGTTTAACAAAGCAAAATAGGTTAGAAAACGAAACTAAATATAAAATAGAAATGCTAAAGAATGCGATTGAAAGTGGTACGGGTCTACCATATGCTGTAAAAGCTGTTTTAGATAATCCTAAATTATCAGGTATTCATGGAGTTATAGGAAACCTAGTTGAAACAGAAAAAGAATACTCCGTTGCAATATCTACAGCTTTAGCACAAGCATCAAATTACTTGGTTACTGATGATGAATTTACTGCTAAAGAAGCGATCAACTATTTAAAAACTAATAAGTTTGGTAGAGCGACTTTTTTTCCTCTTAACGTAATTAAAGCAAGGGAAATAGATAATCAAACTTATAGACTTTTAAGGGAAGAAAAAGATTTTATTGGTATTGCATCAGACTTGGTTAAATATGAATCTACGTATGATAATATCATAAAGAATCAATTAGGTACAACTATAATTGTAAGTGATATAGATGCTGCTAATTTAATCGCAAGAAAGATAAATTATAAGTATAAAATAGTAACTTTAGAAGGGGAATTACTGCATGTAGGTGGTTCACTAACTGGTGGTACTATTAAGAATCAAACAAGTTTAATAACGCAAAAACACGAACTTGAAGATAATTTAAAACTTCTTAGTAATCTAGAGCTAAAAAGAGCTAGTTTAGAAGAAAAAATAAATATATCAGATAATAAATATAAATCTATATTAGAAGAAAGAAACGTATTAATTGAAGAAAAAACCAATCTTGAAATATCATTGAGATATGAAAATGAAAGATGTATTTTATTTCAAGAAGAACTTGAAAAATTAAAAGATGAAGCTAGTCATATTAACGAGTTAATGAATGGTACGTTGAGTAAAGAAGAAGAAAAAATAGTAGAAGAATACTATGAAAAGGAAAGAGAAAAAAAATCTCTTTCTATCATGGTTGATGAAATGAAAAACGAAGTTAATGAGTATAAAGAAACCATAAGTAGAATGGAAAAAGAAAATAAAGTTAATAATCAAGAGTTTTATAAAAAACAACAAGAGTTAAAGGAATTAGAAATAAAAGTAAATCGTGCAGACGTTAAATTAGATAATTTACTTAATACGTTAACTGTGGATTATGGTATGACTTTTGAAAAGGCAAAAGCTAATTATTTTCTTGAAATGGATGCATTAGAGGCAAGGCAAATAGTAGATAAGTGTAAACTAGAAATAAAAAAATTAGGTGAGATAAACACAGGTGCTATTGAAGAATATGATAGAGTTTCAAAAAGATATGATTTTTTAGTTTCTCAAAAAGAAGATTTAACTAAGGCTGAAGATACTATACTAGAAATAATAAAAGAACTAGATGGTATTATGAAAGAAAAGTTTTTAGAATCTTTTGAACAAATCAAGGTTAAATTTAAAGAAGTATTTAAAAAGTTATTTTCTGGTGGTGATGCAGAATTAAGTCTTACGGATCCATCAAATATTTTAGAAACAGGTATTGATATAAAAGCCTTACCACCTGGAAAAACTCTTAAGCACATATCTTTATTATCTGGTGGGGAAAAAACCCTAACCGCAATATCACTTTTATTTGCAATATTGCAAACTAGACCAGTACCATTTTGTATATTAGATGAGGTTGAAGCGGCATTAGATGAAGTTAACGTTGATAACTTTGGTAGATTCTTAGGCGAATTTAGAGATAAAACTCAGTTTATAGTTATTACTCATAAGAAGAAAACCATGGAATACGCAGACGTCTTATATGGTGTTACGATGCAAGAATCTGGTGTCTCTAAACTTGTTAGTGTTAAACTTGAAGATATAAAAGCTGATGAACAAGAATAAAAAATATCAGTAAGGGGGCTTTATGAATTTATTAACAAAAAAAGAACTATATAGTAATTGTAGTGATACTGCTATTTTAGAAGAATTCTTTGAAGATTTTTCATATTTAAAAGCCTTAAGTGAAAAATGTTATAAAGATTTAAATGAAAAAGATAAAAAAAGGGTAGATGAAATATTAGAAAATGTAGACTACATTTCTATTGCAATTATTAATATGATAAATAGTGATTACTATTTAAAAAGAAAAACTAAAATAATTATTAATATAATTGAATTATTAAATGAAAATATAAATGAAAGATTAGAAAGTCACTTTGAATTATTGAATAATTACTTAAGATGCACACAAGAAATTATGTACTTAGTTGAAACAAAAAATAATAGAACAATTGATGACATAACCACAGCTTATTGTTTTTCTTTTTTATCATTCATTTTAATAATTAATGATTTAAGCAAAGACGATTATGAAATGCTTAATAAAGGTAATTATACCGATGCTGATTTTAAAGATTTTAAAGAATTAAAAAGAGATGCTAAAGCATATGAACTTTCTTTAGTTCAAAGAAATAGGGTGTATAAAAAAACACAAATGGATAGTTAAAAAAAAGAGGAACTAATCGTTTCTCTTTTAAATTGATCTATATTTATCAGCATCTTTAAATGGATTTTTTTTATCTATTCTATCAATAAATAGTATTCCTTGTAGATGATCCATTTCGTGCTGAACGCATATTGATAAATCTTCTCTTAAACGTAGGTTAAATTTATTTCCGTTGATGTCATATGCCTCAATGGTTACTCTTGCATATCTAGGTATTATACCAATTACTTCCCGGTTAACACTTAAACAACCTTCTCCTTGTTCAACGTAAATTTTTTCGGTACTATTACTTATTATTTTAGGATTTGCAAAAAAGTACTCTTTAAAACTACCATCATCTTGTTCTTCTACTATAATAAACCATCTTTTAGGAATTCCAATTTGAATTGCAGATAGTCCCCAACCAGCTCTTAGATTATATTTTTTAGCATATTTTTCAATCTGACTAAATCTTAAGTTTTCCATAGCATCTTTTACTATTTGCTTTTCTTCATCCGATAATGGAAAAGTAACATCTTTACTTATGGTTCTTAATCTTTTATCACTCTCATCAAGTATTTTAAGTTTTTTAAACATAATACCACCTCTAATCACATGATATTCTATCATAAAAAAAGAGGAAAGTAAAACTTTCCTAATCTCTACCGAACCATCTTGCTCCGATGACTATAACTAACAAGATAAATAGTACTAAGATAATAGCTGCTCCATAGCTTGCTCCACCTTGATTTTGGTATCCATAAACTGGATATGCATAACCGCCACCGCAGCATGGAGAGTTATATCCGTAACCGCCTTGGTAACCATAGTAATACATATTAATATCCCTCCTCCCGCATTATCTACTATAGTTTACTCTAAATGTAAATAAAGTGTTATACTAAACACCTATATATAAAAAAAATAAAAAATGTGATATTATATTTATGATAGGTGATAAAATGAAAAAAGCATTCAATAAAATAGATAAACCACTATTAATATTGACTATGATATGTCTTGTTTTTGGACTTATGATGGTTGGTAGTGCTTCATCGCTTAAGGCATATATGTCTAAGGGTGATAGTTATTTTTATTTTAAAAGGCAACTTTTATTTATTATTGTAGGTCTTTTTTGCTCATATGTAATTATTAAGACACCAATAAAAAAATGGAAGGCTTTAGTTTATTTGGCAGTTTTAGGTGTTACGGGAACCTTAGTTTATGTCCTTTTAAATGAAAAAGTTATGAATGGAATAAGTGGTTGGCTTTTTATCGGAGGTTTTGGTATTCAGCCAAGTGAGTTTGCAAAGACTATTTTAATATTATTTTTTGCTTTAACGTTTGAAAAAATGATGAAAGTTAAGTTTCTTAGCAATGCTTTAAAGGTTCTGCCTTTTATAGTTCCATTTATATTTATCTTTTTAGTATTTGAACAGCCTGATTTTGGTACTATGATGATTTTGGTTGGTATAACCGCTGTTATATTTTTAGTAATCCCTTATGATAATAAGACAAAACTTATAATGGGGGCATTTACCATTATTTCGGTACTTATTTTAGCACTAGTTATGGTGATAACAGGAAAGGGTCTAACAAGTAGTCAAATGAGTAGGTTTAATTATAAGGAACCTTGCACTAGATATAGAGAGAAAACTGGTTATCAAGTATGTAATGGATACATTGCAATAAATAGTGGTGGATTACTTGGTAGTGGTTATGGAAATAGTAAACAAAAGTATTTATATTTACCAGAAGCTCATACGGATTTTATATTTGCAATAATAATAGAAGAAATGGGTTTGATTGTTGGTATAGTAATGATTTTAATATATTTTATAATGATATGGAGAATAATTTTGATAGGAAAAAAATCATATAATTTACAAGGAACAATAATTTGTTATGGAGTTGCAACTTTAATATCTCTTCACGTTATGATTAATTTAGGAGGAGTTTTAGGAATAATTCCTCTTACTGGTGTACCACTTCCTTTTTATTCATATGGTGGTTCGTTCATGATTAATTTACTTATATGCTTAGGATTTGTTCAAAGAGTTTCGGTTGAAAATAAAATTTTTGAACAAAAACATTTAGTGAGATAAAAGATAGTTATTTAGACTATCTTTTAATTTTATTTAAGTTATAAATAAATGAAATTTCACATCCTATAAATAAATAATTTACGTAATTTACGTTGGTTTCCTTGTTTTACACAAGTATAAAAAAATATTGACCGGGGGGGGGTAGTATGATATTATAAACATGTAAAATAAAGAAAGTAGAGGTAATAA
>CAMFOH010000034.1 GCA_945969495.1 uncultured Mollicutes bacterium | reverse complement strand
AATTGGCTCTTGAACTGGTGCAGATGTCATTTCTGTTTCTACAATATCATTTTTGCTAAATGCTAATATCGGCCAAAAAATTACTGGTAATAGCATAAGACCAATTGTAAATCCTGTTGATTTTCCAAGTTTTTTTGCAATTCCATCATATATTACAAACATAGCATATATATTTGCAATTGGAACAAGAAATAATAGTAAATACCACCATTCTTTTCCAGCTATCTCACACATTATATAAGTGTTGTATATTGGAATTAAACAAGCCCAACCTGGTTTGCCACATTTTTTAAACACCTTCCACATCGAAACTAACATAAGCACTGAAATAGCTGCTGATATTAGAAGCATCACACCTGATGCAAGCACAACTCCTCCCATTATACTATTAGCAGTATCTACTGTACTTGTGTCATAATAACCAGTATCATAATAACCACCATTATAATAATCCATATCTTATACCTCCTATTTTAATTAAGTATATAATTTTTATAAAAAAATTTCAATAAAATAAGGTATAATTTACGTTTATTTACAAAAAATATACTGAAAGGACTGAATATATATGGAAAATTTAAGTATAAGAGACTACATAAAAGAAAGTTTTAAAGGAGATAACGAAAATGAAATAAAAGAATCAATCGAAGATTCTATAAAAGAAGGTTTAGAAGAAGCGTTACCTGGTCTTGGAGTGTTTATGGAAATAATATGGGAAAATGCTTCTGAAGACATAAAAAAAGAGATTTTAGAAATTCTAAAAACTCAATTAAATTAATTATCTCTTAAAGTTGCTGGAACTTTTTCAGTAACTTTTTTTATTATATTATTAAAGCTTTCCATTACTTCATCTTCAGTAAGTGTTCTATCTGGTGCACCAAAGATTAATGAATATGCAATTTGTTTTTTATTTTCATCAATTTTATCACCAGTATAAATATCAAATACATCGATATTAGTTAATAATCTTCCACCTGCAGTTTTTATTACTTTTTCTATATCTAAAGAAGTAATTTCTTTATCAACAATAAAAGCAACATCTTTTCTTATTTCAGGATATTTAGCTCCTTCTTTAAACTTAAGAGGTTTAACATTCTTATTTATCTTATTCATTGATATTTCAAATACATAAACTTCATCTTTACATATACTTGGGTGAACTCTTCCTATTACTCCTACTTCTTCTTTATCTAAATATATTTTAGCACTCATTCCAGGATGAAAATATTCATTAGATAATCTTTCGTAAGAATACCTATTTTTTAGTCCTAAATAATCAAATAAATTTTCTAATATTCCCTTTATTAAGTAATAGTCAACGTTTACGTTTGCATCCTTCCAAGAGTTAGCAACAAATTTACCACTCATAAGTGCTGCTATTTTTGTTTCTTCTTCATATTTACCATAATATGTATTACTTATTTCATATAAATTTATATCTTGCACGTTTCTTTTTTTATTATAGTAATAAGTTTCTAATAAAGAAGGTAAAAGAGTTGTTCTTATAATCGATTTATCAGTGCTCATTGGATTTGGAAGCTTAATTTGAACTTTATTTTCATAATTAAACTTTTCTGCTAAAGATGGTGATACTAAAGTATAGCTCTTACTTTCGTTTAAACCAAGAGTTCTTAAACGTTTAGAAATACTTTTTCTATAACCTATATTTCCTTTGTATTCGCCCTTTTTTTGTGTTTGAACAGGAAGTTTTCCAACTAAATTATGATATCCATAAAGGCATCCTATTTCCTCTGCTATATCAGCAGCATTACATTCAATATCAAGTCTTCTAGGTGGAACTGTAATAGTAAATAAACCATCTTTGAAATCATAGTCAAAGCCTAATCTACCAAGTTCTATTTTCATATCATCATCTGATATTTCAATTCCTAAAATATCATTTATTTCTTTTGAAGTAACTTCTATTATTTTAGGTGTTTTATCAACTTTATCATAAACTGCCATTGCCTTTAATACCTTACCACCAGCATATTCTTGAAGCAAGTATGCGGCTTCATTTATAGCAGCATAAGTGTATTCGTAATTCAATCCTTTTCCATATCTTATAGATGCTTCACTTCTTAAATCATGTTTAGCTGATGTATTTCTAATGTTAATAGGATCAAATATTGCACTTTCAATTAATATGTTAGTTGTGGTTTCTTCAACCTCAGTATTTTCTCCTCCCATAACACCTGCTAAACATACTGGCTTATTACCATCAGTTATAACAATATCATCGCTTGATAAAGTTCTTTTTTTACCATCTAAGGTTATTAACTCTTCATTTTCTTTAGCAAGTCTTACAACGATCTTATCACCAAGTGAATCTTTATCAAAGAAATGCAAAGGTTGTCCATATTCAAGCATAACATAGTTTGATATATCAACAACGTTATTAATTGATCTCATACCAGCCGATTGAAGTCTTTTCTTTATAAAATCTGGAGATGGTCCTACTTTTACATCAGTTACCATTTTAGCTGAATATAATGGACATTTATCAGTATCAACTTCTAAAGAAAAATGGCTATTTATATCATCATCTATTTCTTTTATATTAGTTTCAGGTAATTTAACTTTCTTATTCAATATAGCTGCTACTATGTAAGCAAAACCAATATGATAATAACAATCATTATTATGATGCTTATGAATGTCTAATTCTAAAAGAGTATCATCAAGTCCTAAATATTTCAAAGGATCTTCTCCTACTTTTGCATCAGAACCTAACTCGGTAATTCCCTTAGCATAAGTTTCCTCTGTTTTTTCTTCTAAACCTAGTTCAAATAAAGCACAAATCATTCCATTTGATTCTACTCCCCTAATAGCACTTTTCTTAATCTCAAAGTTACCAGGTAAAATTGCTCCAGGCTTAGCAACAATTACCTTTAAACCAGCTTTAACGTTTGATGCCCCACATACTATTTGTGTTGTTTCACTTCCTATGTTTACCTCACAAATATTTAAATGATCACTATCTGGATGTTTTTCTACTTTTAAAATTTCACCTATTACTAAATTATCTATCTTATTTGATATTACTTGTTCAATATTAACACCAAACTTAGTTATCTTATCAGTTAATTCATAAATATCTTCGTCTTTAATATCAACATACTCTCCTACCCAATTTAAACTAATCATTATTTTTCCTCCTTTCTATCGAAAGTTTTTGTTTCTCTTAAATCCGTGTTATAAAACGTTCTTATATCATTAATGCCATATTTTAACATTGCGATTCGCTCTAGTCCAAAACCAAACGCAAAACCATGCCATTTTTTTGGATCATAACCACACATTTTAAGTACGTTTGGATGAACTACACCCGCACCGCTTATTGTTATCCAACCAGTATTTTTACATATTGGACAACCTTTTCCTTTACAATTAAAACATGATATATCTGTTTCAACAGAAGGTTCGGTAAATGGATAATAACTTGGTCTAAACCTAGTTGTTACATCATCACCAAATAAATGCTTAGCAGCTACGTCAAAAGTACCTTTTAAATCTGATAAAGAAACGTTTTTATCAATTAATAACCCTTCTATTTGCATAAATTGATGAGAATGTGTTGCATCATCATCATCTCTTCTATACGTTTTACCAGGACATACTATTCTAATTGGTTTTTCTCCTTTAGCTTTTAACATAGTTCTAGCTTGAACTGGAGAAGTATGACTTCTTAATAAGATTTTATCACCTTCTAAATAGAAAGTATCTTGAGAATCTCTTGCAGGGTGTCCTTTAGGCAAATTAAGAAGCTCAAAATTGTATAAATCTTCTTCTATTTCTGGTCCTTCAACAACGTCATATCCCATAGACATAAATAATTCTTCCATATCTTCTACTACTTTTTCTAAAATGTTAGGAGCTCCAACCGAAACCTTAGTTGCAGGAAGTGTTATATCTATTTTTTCACTTTCCAATTTTTCATTTAATAATTTTTTTTCTATTTCTTCTTTTTTAGAATCCAAATCACTGGTAACATAGTTTCTTACTTCGTTAACAAGCATTCCAAATTCCTTTTTTTGGTCATTAGGAACATCTTTCATCATCTTTGATAATTCTGTTATCAATCCTTGTTTTCCTAAATACTTAACTCTCAAATCATTTAATGTTTTAACATCAGTAACATTTGATGCTTCATCACTATATGTTTTTTTAATATCATTTACTTTCTCAATCATTTTTTATTCCTCCTAATTAAAAAAATCTACAAAGACAAGGGCGAAAATACTTTCCGTGGTACCACCTTGCTTCATAGATTTCTATGCACTTTATTTCTTGTAACGTAAGAATTACGTGATAACTTTAGGTTATCCAGCTCCAAAGTGAATTCATAAGCTATTACCATTAGTTTCCACCAACCACTAACTCTCTATTAGCTTTTTACTTATTACTACTCTTTTTCACTGCCTTTAACTAAAAGCTATTGTAACATAAAATAAGAAGTTAAGCAATAACTTACCTAACTTCTTTAATATCACTTATATTCCCAGATAAATCAACTGTTATTTTAAACTTATATTCAAAGTTTTCTTTTCTTAAAGTTACCTTTTTACCAGATATTTCCTCCTCATCCCAATTAATACCATCCAAGGAATACTGAATACTTGATAAACCAACATTATCAGTTAAAGAAATAGTTATTTCTTTACCATTCCCCCTAACTTTTATATCAGGTATGTTTTTATCTATGTTTATTCTTGTTTCATATACGTAGCTTTGATACCCTTTTTCATTTTCTACCTTTATATACACCATTTTATTCATCGTATCAGTAAATAATAACTTAAAGTTTGCTTCTTTACCATACATAGTTTCATATGCATCATTGTACCATTTTTCTTTATCATACGAATAATATATTTTATCTATTTTATAATTACTATTTGCCTTAATAGTAATTGCAACATCTTCGTTAACTAATTTTTCGCCACTAGAATTAATAACCATAGTAATTATTGGATAATCACTAACATTTGGTTCTTCATTAAAATTACTTTCCATCTTATTTAAACTAGCCTTTATCTTACTAGTTGTCCCACTTACAAATAAAAAATAACTAGTTAGAATCATAACCATTATAATTAAAAATAAAATCAAAATATTTCTTCTATCTTTTTTCATTACGTATCCTCCTAGCTTAATATAATTATACAAGTTATTAAGAAAAAAAACAATAACTTTTAGTTATCGTTTTATATTTCCATAAGTTCGTTTTCTTTTACTTTTAACTTATCGTCAATTATTTTATTATACTTATTAATTAGCTCTTGAACATCTTCTTGAGCTCTTTTTTGCTCATCTTCAGGTATTTCTAGTTTCTTAATATCACTATTAGCATCTTGTCTTACGTTTCTAAGTGCTATTTTAGCATCTTCTGCTAAAGCTTTAGCTTCTTTTACATAATCTTTTCTTCTTTCTTCGGTAAGTTCTGGAATAACAAGCATTACAGTTTCCCCATTATTATTTGGTGTAAGTCCTATATTTGCTTCAAAAATAGCTTTTTCTATTGCACCAATACTACTTCTATCAAATGGTTTAATAACAAGCTTTCTAGCCTCTGGAATAGAAATTGTTGCAAGTTGTATTAAAGGTGTTGGAACTCCATAATACTCAACCATTACCTTATCTAATATTTTTGGATTAGCTCTTCCTGCACGAACGTTTAAAAATCTATTTTCCATCACCTCAATTGCTTTTTGCATTTTATCTTCTGTTTCTAACAAAATTTCATCAGTCATTTTATCCCTCTTTCGTTATAAGTATATTATAATTTAAAAAAGACTTTATTACAAGTCTTTTCTTTTTAGTATAATGTAAAATTATATTAAACATATTCCTTTTAAAATATTCATTTTTTTATTTTACTTCCACAAATTTATATCCATTATTTACTTTTTCAAAAGTAAATGTGTATATGTTATATTCACCAGGTAATTTATTAATATTGTTATTTAAAACATCTTTAGCATCCATAGTAACATTTTTTCCTGAATCATCAATTCCTATGAAAACATTTTCATCTTCGGAAGGTTCAAATGTTGCAATCTTAAAATCTATATATACATTATTTTCATCTTGTCTTGCACCTGTTATTCCATATACTTTTTCATAACCACCATCTCCACATTCACAAGATAACCAAGTATATAAATTTTTACTTTTTGAATACGCATAATTATCAACCAATCCAACGGAAACAAAATCTTTTACAACTTTACCTTTACTAAACATTTTTTTAAATGTTTTTTCCACATCACTATAAGCATAGTAATCTTTCTTCTCATTATCTTGACATAACAATCCAAAATCGCTTGAATCATTTTCAGAATTTACTTTTACATTCCAAAATTCAGAATTATTACCATCATAACTTTCTAAATCATTACCAAACAATTCCTTACATGTATATGAACTTTTTACAGGCGTAGTATTGATAATTGCATAGACAGTTTTAAATGTATCACTATTAAAAGTTTCTACATCGAAATAATAAAAAAATGTTTTATTATTAAAAATGCTACTCATTATATCATCAGCTTTTGCAATATCTAATTCTTTAGTTTTATTTTCTTCCTCAATTACTTTTTTTTCAGTGTTTTTATCATTACTATCGATTTTTTTGTTTATCTCGGCATTTTTAAGATAATACCCAACACCAACTGATAATGCTATGATTATTATTAAACATATTCCTTTTAAAATTCTTCTGATTGCGATAGTTTTATTTGATGGTCTACCAACATCATTTTTTAATACTCCCATTTTACTCTCCTTCTTTTATTTTGTTGATAACTAATACTGCTTGCTATCTTCTATGTTTAGAATATCATACTACTCCCCAGGGGTCAATATTTTTTGCACTTGTTGAAAACTAAAAATGAAGTTTCTTGTAATTTTGTGTAAAAAAAAAGAAGCTGAATAAAGCTTCTTATAAATCAATATTAATAGTTTGTTCTATATTTGTTTTATCTATCAAACTAGAAAAATTTTGCATTAAATTATTTTTTTCATCATCAGTCATAAGTTCTTCTGACGAAGAATTAATCATTCCAATATAAACACCAACAATAGTACCTTTATTAACAAATATTACCGTTGGTGCCTGAACTCTTTTATTGCCTTCATCATCAGTTTTTATATAATCAGATAACAATTCTGCAAGTTCCTGGTATTCAGTTGTGTTATTATCTCTAATATCTTTAAAATTATAATACAAGATTTCTTTTACATCTTTTTCTTTTGCAACATCATTTAAAACTGGAATTACCTCTTTACACAAAGCACAAGTAGGAAAACCTAAATATATAATACCTGTATCATTTTTTATTATATCCATAACATTATCATAAGTTGCATACTTATAAACATTTTCGTTGTCATCTAAGTCATATTCTTTGCTAAATCTTATGGCATCAGTTTCTATGTCATCCTCTACCTTGGTAACCTCAACCATTTGACAACCTGTTAAAACTAGCAAAAAAGTTAGTAATAATGCCACTAACTTTTTCATGTTTATTCACCATTCATTTGAGCAGCTACTTCTTCAGCAAAATTATCTTGACGTTTTTCTAAGCCTTCTCCAACTTCATATCTAACAACGTCTATAATTTTACCACCATTATTGCTAACAAATTTACCAACAGTAACGCTATTATCTTTAACAAAGTCTTGTTCTTCAAGACAAATTTCTTTATAGTATTTACTAATTCTACCCATTACCATCTTTTCAGCAATATTAGCTGGTTTACCTTCTGCAATTGCTTGCTCAGTTAAAATTTTCTTTTCGTTTTCTACTTGTTCTGCTGGAACTTGTTCTTTATTAACATACTCAGGACGCATAGCAGCAGCATGCATTGAAACATCTTTTGCAACTTCTTCACTAGCACCTTTAACTAACGTTAAAACAGAAATCTTACCACCCATGTGAATGTATGCACCAAAATTTTCATCATCTTGTTTTTCAATTAAAGTAAATCTTCTAAAAGAAATTTTTTCTCCAATTGTTGCAGTCATTGAAGTAACATAATCACTTAATGTTCCTTCTTCACAAGGTAATGCTAATGCTTCTTCATTAGTTTTAGCATTGCTATTTAAGATTGTTGTTGCAACATCATCCATAAATTTTTGAAACTTTTCGTTTTTTGCAACAAAATCAGTTTCACAGTTAATTTCAAGGATAACTGCTTTATTACCTTCTACCTTAATAGTAGATAAACCTTCAGCAGCAATTCTTCCAGCTTTTTTTGCAGCCTTAGCAATACCCTTTTCTCTTAACCATTCAGTTGCTTTTTTAATATCATTACCATTTTCTTCTAGGGCTTTTTTACAATCCATCATTCCAGCACCAGAAATATCTCTTAATTCCTTAATTAAACTTGCGTTCATATCCTTCTTCTCCTTTTATAATTAAAGATGATTTTTAAAATCATCTTATTTTAATTATTTTGTTAAAGCTTTAACTAATTCGTCTTTCTTTAGTTTTGAGTAACCTTCAACTTTAGCTTCTTTTGCCATAGCCTTTAATTCAGCTACCGTTTTCTTTGCTAAATCTGTTACTTCTTCTTTTGCTTCTTTAGCAACTTTTTTAACTGCTTTTTTCACAGTTTCTTTAACTTCTTCTACTTTTTCTTCTACTACTGGAGCAGCTTCTTTTACTTTCTTTTCTACGACTTTTTTAACATCTTTAGCTAATTCTTTAACATCTTCAACCACTTCTTTAGCAGCAGCTTTAGTTTTATCTTCTTCTGTTATATAATCTTCAACTGGTTTACCAGTAGCTTCACAAATTGCATTATTTAATACACCTAATACGATTTTAACAGCTCTTATAGCATCATCATTACCTGGAATTACATAATCTACTAAATCTGGATCACAGTTAGTATCTACGATACCAAACACTGGAATACCAAGTTTTCTAGCTTCATTTATTGCGTTAATTTCCTTTTTAGGATCAACGATAATCATAGCTTGTGGTAATTTTTTCATTTCTCTTAATCCACAAAAATAAGAATTTAACTTATCATATTCCTTACGAATCTTAACTACTTCTTTTTTAGGTAACTTATCAAAAGTACCATCTTTTTCCATTTTTTCAATTTGGTCTAAACGTCCAATTCTTCTTCTTATTGTTCTAAAGTTAGTAAGGGTTCCACCTAACCAACGCTTTGCTACGTAGTAACTATCAGATCTTTTAGCTTCTTCTTCACTAGATTCTTGAGCTTGTTTTTTAGTTCCTACGAAAATAACCTTTCCACCATTTGCGGCGATTTCTTTTAAAGCAGCATATGCTTCTTCAATTTTCTTTACTGTCTTTTGTAAATCAATAATATAAATATCATCTCTTGAAGTAAAGATATATTCTTTCATCTTTGGGTTCCATCTTTTAGTTTGGTGTCCAAAATGTACTCCAGCTTCTAAAAGATAGCTCATTGATACAACTGGCATTTTCAATTCCTCCTTCGTTATTATCCTCCAAATTCTTCAACTTTATACTTCATCCTCTTCGGACACTCGAAATATAAATCCAAATTTGTGTGTATTTCTTTTCCTTTATGAAAAGCCATGCATATTATAACACATAAATATTATATGATACAAGTAATTTTTTATATTTTATAAGGCTTAAAATCACTTTTTTTATTTCTTATAAACTGATTTATACCCTTTGCAATAATAACCCGTTGGTTTGCCATCATCTTCATAACCTAGTTTTTCATTAAAAGGAATCTTACAAGAACCATTAATACAAGTAACACACCCCTTATTATAATCAACATACTCTTCATCAGCAGTTGATATTAAAAATATTCTTTTGTCAAACGCGCCGTTTTTTTCTTTCTTTTTTATTCTTACTTTTTCTATATCTTCAAAACTAATATCATGAATTTGCGCTTTTAATAATAATATCTCAAACAAATCTCCTAATTCACTCGTTAATTCTTCTTTTGTTTTAGCACCTAATACTTCACTTAACTCTTCATTAATTTTTTTATTAGTTTCTTCTTCTAGTTCATCATTTTTTAATATTCTAATATCATAATATTCACAATTATTAGATATTATATTTGGTATGTTATCTCTAACTAACTTATTATGTACTTTTCTTTCCATTATAACTCCTTTATGTTTTAACTTTTACTTATTATTTTCCAAAATATATTCATTTAATATAACATCGAATTCTTCTACACTATGTGCTATCTTAAAATAATTATATATATTTGGAGAATTAAAATCTCTTTTTATTAAATCATCTATCAAAGCTAATGTTGAATCAAAATGATGATTTTCATCATATATAACTAACAATTTTTTTACATCATTACTTCTTAATTCTTCTAAGTATGAAAAAAATTCAGATATAGTACCGGTTCCTCCGGCCAAACAAATAATAATATCTCCATCTGAAAATATATTTTCTTTTAACATAAACGTACTATCAAATATTTTATGTTTTGCATTAGGTAAATTATCAATATCAGCAACATATTTTTTCGTTGTGTAACCATATATGTTTTTATTAGCCTTAGAAAAAGCATCATAACACATTCCCATAATAGAAATAGAACCTGATCCCCAACATAATTCAGAATCATCTTTACTCACTAAATAATTAAGTAAATTATTAGCAGCTTTTTTATATTTTTCATCTATCATATCATTAGATGAAGAACTTATTGTAAATTTCATTTTATCACCTCCTACAAATTAATTGGATTAAAATCAAGTTCAACTTTAACCTTACTATTTCCCTCATATATTTTTATAATTTCATTTAATGAATCATATAGTTTTTCTTCTTTTTTATATTTTAATAATATTTGAAAGTTATAATTGTTTTTTATCTTTAACACATTTGCCATAGAAGGTCCTAAAATACTAGTTTTTTCACTTAAATTATTCCTTAAAAATGAATTTATTTTTTTAGCTTCACTCATACCATAATTAAAATCTTTAGATGATATCTTAATTAAAGTTATAAAACAATATGGTGGATAATTAAGT
>CAMFOH010000033.1 GCA_945969495.1 uncultured Mollicutes bacterium | reverse complement strand
GGAAATATTGTTGAACGGCGTGACCAAGTTTTAATTACTTCTTTTTTTCCTTCTTTGTTTAATTTTTGAACCTTAGCTAATAATCTAGGAAATACATAAGGCCCTTTTTTTACGCTTCTTGCCATTTACATTTCTTCCTTTCTTTTATTTCTTACGGCTTACGATTAACTTAGTAGAAGCTTTCTTATTATTACGAGTCTTCATACCAAGCGCAGGTTTACCCCAAGGTGTCATTGGTTGTTTACGTCCTACTGGAGCTCTACCTTCACCACCACCATGTGGGTGATCATTAGGGTTCATAACAGAACCACGTACAGTTGGGCGAATTCCCATGTGACGAGTACGACCAGCTTTACCTAAATTAACTAACGCATAGTCAGTATTTCCAACTTCACCAATTGTAGCCATACAAGTTCCAAGAATCTTTCTTGTTTCGCCACTTCTTAATCTTATTAATACATATTTTTCTTCACGACCAAGGATTTGTGCACTAGAACCAGCACTACGCACAAGTTGTGCTCCTTTTCCTGGTCTCATTTCAATATTGTGAATTACAGTACCAACTGGAATGTTCATAATTGGCATTGCATTACCAATTTTAACATCAACGTTTTGTCCGCTAACAATTATATCTCCAACTTTTAATCCTTTTGGAGCAATAATGTACCTTTTTTCACCATCTTTATAATTTATAAGTGCAATGTTAGCACTTCTATTTGGATCGTATTCAATAGCCGCAACCTTACCAGTTATATCGTTTTTATTTCTTTTAAAATCAATTATACGATATTTACGTTTTTCACCACCACCACGGTGTCTTACGGTAATACGGCCCAAGTTATTACGTCCACTTGTTTTCTTCTTATTAACTACTAAGCTTTTTTCAGGAGTATTTTTAGTTATTTCATCGTTAACCAAAGTACTCATTTGTCTTCTAGCATTTGTAGTTGGTCTGAACTTTTTAACTGGCATTATATTTCCTCCTTATTAGCTTAAGTCTAGTTTGCTACCTTCTGCTAAAGTCACAATTGCTTTTTTGTATGCTTTAGTTTTACCCTCGTAGCGTCCTACTCTTTTTTTCTTTGCACGTACACTTACAGTGTTAACGTTTGTTACTTTTACGTCAAAAGCATTTTCAACAGCTTGTCTTATTTGAACTTTATTAGCGTCTTTAGATACTTTTAACACTACTTTTTTACCATCAGCTGTTATACTTGCTGATTTTTCTGTTATTATTGGTGCCTTTATTACATCTTTCATTATTTAAGCACCTCCTCAACATATTTTAATGCATCTTCAGTAATAACTAATTTGTCACACGATAAAACATCATATGTGTTTAGTTCGTTTGCTAAAATTAATTTAATAGAAGCTATATTTCTAGTTGCTAAAATTACGTTTTCTGAAAGTTCAGTAGTAACAATTAATAATTTACCAGCTAGGTTTAAGTTTTCTAATAGCTTTAACATATCTTTTGTCTTATTAGTTTCAGCTTCAAACTTTTCAATAATTACAATTTCTTTGTCATTTGCTTTATAAGTCAAAGCTGACTTAAGAGCTAAACGACGTTCTTTCTTATTCATCTTTTTAGTGTAATTTCTATTTGAACTTGGCCCAAATACAATTCCACCGCCAACCCAGTGAGGTGCTCTTGTAGAACCTTGTCTTGCGTTACCAGTTCCTTTTTGTCTCCATGGCTTTCTACCGCCACCAGAAACCTCACTACGAGTTTTAACAGAATGGCTGCCTTGTCTTTGATTAGCCATTTGTAGATTTATGTGTTCGTAAACAACTTGATCATTTGGAGTTATTCCCCAAACGCTATCGTCTAATTTAATGTCTTTAATTTTTTCACCCTTTAAACTTAAAAGTGCTGTCTTTGGCATTTTAGTTCCTCCTTTCATCACAAGTATAAACTTTTTAAACTTCTAAATATATTATTCAGTGATTTCTTGTGATGCTTCGTTTACATCAGGTGCAGTCTGTTCTAAAGTTTCTGATTCATTAGTTTCATAACTAACTAATTCCACTTTTTCCTTTTTAACATTTGGCTTTTTTACAGCTGACTTGATGATAACTAAAGACTTTTTAGCACCAGGAACATTACCCTTAATTAAAATTACGTTTTCTTCAGGTATAACTGCAACTACTTCTAAGTTTTGCATAGTAACAGTAACATGTCCCATATGTCCAGGTAATTTTTTACCTTTAAATACACGCATTGGTCTCATTGTACCTAGAGAACCAACACCTCTATGATATTGAGATCCATGTCCCATTGGACCTCTTGATTGATTATAACGTTTAATTACGCCTTGGAAACCTTTTCCTTTAGAGATTCCAGTAACATCAACCATTTCTCCTTCTTCAAAAACTTCAACAGTAAGTTCTTGACCTAATTGATATTTGCTAATATCTACACCGCGAATCTCTTTAATGAAGCGCTTAGGAGCAGTATTAGCTTTTGCTAGATGACCTTTTTGAGCCTTATTGCTTAATTTTTCTCTTTTGGTATCAAAGCCTAATTGAATAGCTTCATAACCATCAGTTTCCATAGTTTTAATTTGAGTAACAACATTTGGTTCAACTTCTACTACGGTAACTGGAAGTAATTTACCATCTTTAGAAAAAACTTGAGTCATTCCTAGCTTGCGACCTAAGATTCCTTTTCTTTCCATTTTTTCCTCCTGTTAATTATTTAATTTCGATATCTACACCGCTTGGTAAATCTAGATGTTGTAAAGCATCTATAGTTTCCTTACTTGGATTTGTGATATCAATTAATCTTTTATGCGTACGCATTTCGAATTGTTCACGTGAATCTTTATACTTATGAACAGCTCTTAAGATCGTGTACTTTTGAATTTCCGTTGGAAGTGGCACAGGCCCACTTACGTTTCCTCCAGTACGTTTAACTGTTTCAACTATTTTTGAAGCAGCTAAATCCAAAGAACGATGATCATATGCTTTTAATTTAATTCGAATTTTATTTGACATACTACATTATCCTCCCTTCGCCTATATCTGGTATAGACTTGCTCCGAACGAATTACCTGATTTCCTTTAAGCTATAAAAACAACTTAACCGGGTGTATCAGCAACCTCGCACATCTATGCAACTACACGCAGTAACCATTATATCAGAAGAATTCCCTTATTTCAAGGGGTTTTTAAAAGTTTTTTAAACTTTTTTTCTTCTTATAAAATCTTATTATTTTTTTACTTTCATATGATAATATATCATCTTTTCCACAAAAAAAATACCTAGACTTTCTAGGATATTTTTAATACAACCAATAAAGTGAATTTTTTAATCCTTACTATTTCCAAATAAATTAAGTAAGCTTAAGAATATATTAATGAAATCTAGATATAAATCTAAAGCTCCATATATAGCTACCTTATTTAATTCATTTTCATCACTTGCATAGTAATTATACATTGCTTTTAAGGTTTGCATATCCCAAGCAGTAAGTCCTAAGAAAACCACAATTGATACTATAGAAATAACAATACCAAACGTTCCATTACCTACAAAAATATTAATTACTGACATAATTATTATTGCTAAAAGTGCAAAAATAAGAATTTTACCTAATGATGATAAATCTTGTTTTGTTGTATAACCATATACTGCTAGCAAAGCAAACATTAATGCAGAGGATAAAAATACGATACCAACACTTTCTATTTTATATACTAAAAATATTGAAGAAAGCGTAAGTCCACTTATCGTCGAATACAAAACAAATAATAGTTTTGCAACAGTTGGTGATACTTTTTTTCTTAATGCACTAAACAAAATAACTACAACTAGCTCTAAAATTAATATAAAAGTATAACCACTATATACAAATTTTATCATACTAGGTGTAACAGAAGTATAATAAGCAACACCTCCTGATATTAAAAGCCCAATAAACATCCATAGATAAACTTTTGAAAAAAATCTAGACATATTTTCATCATTATTTATAACCATCATATATCCTCCTTTTGTCTTTATTATATCACATATAATTTAGATAGTAAATTGATGAAGTTTCAAATCATCTTTTTATCAAATATTATTTTTTCATAATTTTAATATTAGTCTTTTTTTACAAGTTCTTTATAATTTTTTCGATATCATCAGTAATGTTATCTTTTATAATAAAATCCTTAAAACCATCTTCTATATAATATTTCTTAAAATGCTCTTTACTTTTATCTAACATAACTATCACTGGAGTCTTAATTTTTTTTAATCTTTTTAACTCTTTTAACAAACTCATCGCAGAGCTGTTTTTTAACTCATCGTCTACTATTATTAGGTTATATAATTCACCAGATTTTATTCTATCAATGCAATCCTTTGAACTCATCGTAGTATTGATATCAACATTATATTTTGATAGTATATTTAAGATTTTAAATAATTCTTCTTTATCATCATCTACTATTAGTATTCTTTTTTTACCAAATACATCAGAAGAATATTTTAGAGCATCTTTCATTATATTTGTCTTTTCTTCTATATCACATTTCTGGTCAATTACAATTGTAAAAGTAGAGCCTTTATTTTCCTCACTTTTGATATTAAAACTTCCACCTAGTAATTTTACTGCTTTTATAGTAGCCTTTAAATCCATATCAAGCTTATCTAATTTTTTAACATCAATTTCTGTTAATTCTTGATTATCATCTAATATGTTATTTATTTTTGATAAACTCATTCCACAGCCTGTATCACTTATTTTTAATATTAGTCTACAAACATCATATCTTACAATAGAATCAATTTTAACACTAATTAAACCTTCTTTAGTATTTTCTATACTATTAAATAATACTGACATTATAATTTGCTTTAACTTAACATCATCACCATATAACTTTTTTGGTAAATTATCAGTAATATCAATTTCTAATTTTATATTTTTATTTCCAATAAAGTTTTTAGTGATATTTTCAATATTGTTAAAAAGATTTAAAGTATTATACTCATTATTAGATATTTTTATTTTACTAGCATCCATCGATGATATATTAAGAATATCATTTAATTTAAATAATATATTATTTGCATTATTTTCTATGATTCCTATAGATTCTTTTTTATCGGCATCTTCATCCAATTTATCATAATTTTTAACAACACTTAAAATATTTTTCGTAGGTGTTTTTATTTCCTGCGACATTTCAAATAGGAATCTTGATTTATCTTCCATTTGTTTTTCTACTAATTCTCTATTTCTCAAAAGTTCATTAACAACTTTTAAATCCGGATTTTCTATAGTAAAGTACATTAAATAATTAACAAATGTTACTGCTATTGATATTATCATTATGTAAGGATCCGTCTTGAAGATAAACATTAAAAACAAAAATATAAATATAATACTTACAATTGGTATATGCTTTTTAGATAATTTATGAATATTAACAAGCGTTATAAATATAGATAAAAGTATATATATTCCACACGTAATAAAAGCAGGTATAATTGGACCTCCACTAACACTTATAATATTACCAGAAGTAATTAATTCAACTTTCAAAAATAACATTATAATAAATATTATAAAATTAATTATAGATATAATTTTTATAATGGGTTTTATCTTATCTTTAGATTTTGTCATGGTTATAATTAATGTATATATAAATAAACAACTAGAAAGTGTAATAAGAGCAATATAATCAACTTTATTTGTTATTTGAAGTATAGTATTAATTAAAGGAGTAATATCATTAATATTTCCACTTATAACTAGCATTCTTTCAATAGTTATTATTAAACAGTCTAATGTTCCCATTAATAACATCATACCATATATTTTATTTTCTACTGTTTTAACCTTTTTCTTTGAAAAATAAATTAGACATAATAATATTGAAAATATTAAAGCACAAGAAGGTAACTGCAATTCTTTCATAAATAAATCAACTCCTAAAATTTATTCTTTCTACACATATTTGATGTTTTTGCAAATACAAAAGCATTACCGGCATTAACGTGAATATTATCAACAATATCGAAAACTTCTTTTTCATCAGCAATATTTTTATCTATATATTCAGCTGAATTTTCAATTTCATAATCATACAAACCATTTGATGTTGATATAAGTTTTTCGAGAAAGTTTTGCCAATAATTATCATCTACATTGCCTCTTTTCATTTTAGCATGTTTCATCATAAGTTCTAATTTACCGGTTGCAAGTTCATCTCTCAATCTTTTTAAACCTTCACTTTCATCATATTTAATAATATCTAATGGTTTCATTCTTTTTGCATAACAATTATTACCAGACTGTATACTTGCAATAGGTACTATAATTGCGTTATTTTTTTTAGCTAATCTATATATACCTGGAAATAAATTTAAAACTAACTTATTCTCTGACTTATTCCATACGCCCTCAGGGAACATTAAAATATTACCTCCAAGTTCAATTACTCTACTCATCTTAGCAATAGAAGATGCTCTACTATTTTTATCTTTTCTATCCACTATAACTGTTCCATTTACCCATAAAGCAATACCATCAATAGAATAGTAAAAATCCGGTATACTACCATACAATAAATAACTATGTGTTCCTGCTGCTTTTATAGCAAGAGCCACATCATCCCTAAAACCATGTGTTGAAGCAAAAATGATTGGTCTATCTTTTGGTAAAGTTGAATCTTTTTCAATATAAAAAGTATTTTTTGTAGTAAATTGAACAACATTTCTAAAAACAGGATTTATTATCTTTCTTACTTTTAATCCTGTATATGAAATAACCTCTTCAGGATTATAACTAAGTAAATATTCTAATTTTTTATTATAATGTTTTTTATCACCATAGACTTTATTTCCATTTTCATCGTACCAATATTCTAAATTTTCTTTTAACATAAAACGCCCCTTAATAGTAAATATTTTACTGCATACATAATATAACATTTTAAATAAAAAAAGTAAACTTATATAAAAAAACAGCCCCAAAACTTCAGGGCTACTTTATACTACATCCAGCTAGATACCGCATAAATTGGTTACTACTTATACTGCATCAGACAATATTTCCAACTGATAATTTAATAGTAAAACGGCAAAATATTATAATATATTTAATCTTTTTTAATAACTTTTCAAAATAAATAAAAAAGCTAAATTAGTTAGCTTTTTTGTTTTGAATTATTAAATTCTAATCTTAGTTTGTCAGAAACGGTTACGATAAACTCGCTATTGGTTGGTTTTGCCCTATCATAATCAACGCTATGACCAAAGATTTCCTCCATCAGATCAATATCGCCACGATTCCAGCTAACTTCTATAGCATGTCTAATTGCTCTTTCAACTCTTGATACGGTCGTATCAAACTTATTTGCAATTTCTGGATATAATTCTTTTGTAATCGCACCTACTATGTCAGGTTTTTCATACATTAGGATCACGCCTTCTCTTATATATTGATACCCTTTAATATGAGAAGGCACACCTAACCCATGTAAAAGTTTAGTAACAGAAATCTCAAGGTTATTATGATATACGTTTATTTTACTATCTTTTTCAGGAACAAAATTAACAGCATCTAGAATTTTATTTTCTAAATCATTCATATCAAATGGTTTTAGAATAAAATGTTTAGGATTATACTTTGATACTCTTGATATTGTTTCATCCGCATTAAATGAAGTTCCTATAACAACTGGTTTTTTTATTTTCTTTTTCTTTAATTGTTCTAAAACGTATATCCCATCTTTCTTTGGCATTATTAAATCTAATAATAAAACATCAAAATTATCTACGTTTTGTTCAATAACCTTAACAGCATCAAGTCCATTATAAGCTTCTTTTACTACGCTTATCTTTTCGTGATCTTCAAAGTAATCTTTTAACATACCAACTAAACTTTCATTATCATCTACAACTAACAATCTTATTTCTTTTCCTTCTTTCATGTTATCTTCCTCCTTGTTAACTAATACGTATTATATTGCATCCTTTTTAATTAAATTATCAAATATTGTCGAATAAAAAAAGAATGTAATACTACATCCTAATATTTATTTAATTATTGTCTTAAGCAGCATTATTTCCTTGGTGTAAGTTACCATCCCAGGAAGCTGATTTATGTTGTACATCTGTTTTAACAAAAGATCTCCCTTTATTATTTGAAGAATCTTGATAAGTTTCTTCATCTATGGTGTCTTTCATTTGTTCAATTGATAATGATTCATCTTTCAAATTAGTTACCTGATTTTTATTAAAGTATTCGCTGAATACTTCATCAAGAGCATTTTTAACTTCAAGCTCTTGAGTTTTTTCTTTGACATCATCAAGTACTTTTTTGAATTCACTTTTCCTAATAAAATCACTAGTTATCTTTTTAATGCTTAAGGTAAGCCGTACATCCAAAAGAGCATCAATCAGTTTGCTTCTAAAAGAAAAATCTTCTTTTTTTGGAAAAACTATTACTTCTGCCATAATGTAAATTCCCCTCCTACCTTTACAAGTTTAGCATAACATAATTTTATACCAAAAGAAAAGAAGAAATTGTTGAAATTTATTCTTCTTTACACTATTTTATACAGTTTATTATTTCTTTTAATTCATCAAACAAGACACATGAATTACCTAATAAGTATCCATCTATATCATCACACACTATATTTTTTATATTATCAGGTGTAATTGCACCTCCATATAATAGTCTATAATTTTTAATGCCCATATAATCAATTATTTTTTTTATATAATTAATAGTATCTATAATTTCATCTTGATTTAACGTCTTTTTTCCTCCAATTAAATATCTTGGTTCATATGCAATATATAATTTCTGTGAACCATCAAGTATTACGCCACTTAATGCTGTCTCAAGTTGCTTTTTTATAACCTCAGAAGTTCTTCTTAACTCCCTGTCTAGTTTTGTTTCACCAACACAAAGCACCGGGGTCATTGAATTTCTTAAGATTGCCTTAAGTTTTAAACCAACTATTTTATCATCATCATAGACTCTTCTTTCAGAGTGACCAACTAAAACATATTTTATTTTTCTAAGTGATAAGTCATAAGCAGATATTTCACCAGTATATGCCCCTTTATCCTCATAAAAGGCATTTTGGGCACCTAATTCATAACCTTTAAATACATCAAAATTTAAGTAACTTGGGCAAATAATTAACTCTAGTTTAGAAGTATCTAAAACATCCATTTTATTTCTTAATAAAGTTGCTTCATCATTAGTCAAATACATTTTTTGATTACATATTAAAATCTTTTTCATTTAGTATCACCACTTTTAGAAAATACCTTTCTTACTCTATGAATTGTCTTTTTTAAAATATTTGTATCTTTATTAATGACTTTTTTATACACTTCTAACACTCTTTTTGCATAAACCGTGGGAGTATATGCATTAGCAGTTATTCTAGCTTGTTTAGCTATCATATTACTAAAATCTTTATCTTTATATAATTTTACAATAAGTTCTTGATACTCCTTATCAGTTTCAAAAAATAAACCATCTTGTTTATCCGTCATAACAAGTTCAAAACTTTCGTCTTTTATTGCAACAACAGGCTTTTGCGCTGCCATTGCCTCAATTACGGTAAGTCCTTGAGTTTCAGTTTTAGAAGCGGTTACAAAAACGTTTGCTAAATGATAATATTTAGGAACTTCAGTCCACGGAACTTTTCCAGTAAAAGTAACATGATTATCAAGTTTATTTTTATGAGCTAACATTGCAAGATCGTTAACATCAGGTCCATCACCTACTATTATCATTCGAGCTTTTGGTATCTTTTTAATTATCCCTTTTAAATTATTTATTAAAAAATCTATACTTTTTTCTTTAGCAATTCTTCCAAGATAAAGAATAATAAAATCATCTTTTTTTATACTTAACTCTTTTTTTAAGTTAGAAAGTTCTTTTATATCTATATTTTCTTTATAAAATCTTGTTACATCAATGCCACTTGGAATTATATGTACATCTCTTTTTACTTTATATTTTTCCTTAAACAAATCATAAGTTTTCTTTGTCGGAACAATTAATTCTTCAACGGTCTTATCACACAAGAAAAGAGTTAAATACTCAACTAATTTTTTAGAAGCTCCGTCAAAATACCCTTTAGTTATATAATATATGTATTCTTCATACATGGTATGATATGTATGAACTAAAGGGATGTTATATTGTTTTGCAATTAACCTTGCAAAAGAACCTATCCCAAATTCGGTATGAGTATGAATTACATCTAAATTCCAACCTTTAATTATTTTTTGGGCTCTTAATGGATAAAGACTAGTCATTCTAAAATCTAAAACACCAATTGGTACACCTGGTATCATTAAAACGTTATCCTCTTTTTTATAATGAAAATTTTCACTGTTTACAGTAACAACATATACTTCATGACCAAGTTTTTCTAATCCTTGTTTTAACATTAAAACACTAGTAGATACACCATTTATATATGGTGGATAGGTATCAGTAAATAAACCTATTCTCATTTTTTACCAACTCCTTCTTTTAAAAAAGCCAAAGTAATAAATCCAATTAACATTCCAAAGAAATATGTAACAAACCTCCATAGTAACATTGCACCAGATAAGATTGTAAAGCTTATATTAGACCCTTTAAAGAAATTAATAAAACCATATTCGATTCCGCCTGTTGCACCAGGTATTGGAATAAAATTACCTATTAGCATAACAAATGCGGTTGTAATAATCGAAGATAATATAGTAATACTATTAAATCCTAATGATTTAAAAATAATAAAAGGAATCACATACAGCAAAGAAAGATTAATAATGTTAGTTATTATTGATATGGTTAAGTTTTTCCTATTTTTCTTAAGCTCCATTCCACTTTCATAAAAGCGATTTACACCATTTATTATTTTTTGTTTGTCTATGTTAATTTTTTTTAATAATCTAAATTTTAAAACGAGGTCTAATGTCTTATTTATTATTTTTAAAGACAAGTTTTTAGCATTAGTTATAAATATTAAGAAAATAAGAACTATAACATTTATTAAAAATCCTAAAAATATTAACCAAGTTAAATATTTTTTATCAGGTATTACATTTAAAAATGAATTTGAGAGTATTGCAAATAACCCCATTAATATAAGAGCGATTTGATAAGAAATGAAATCTTTTATCATTGCACTAGTTGAA
>CAMFOH010000032.1 GCA_945969495.1 uncultured Mollicutes bacterium | reverse complement strand
AGTTACCACAAAGTATAAGTGGATATTTAGATTTAAGTGGTTTAACCAGTGCCGAAGGCTTGATTATTCCAGAACCATTAACTTACTATATATATATGGATTGTTTTACAATAACACCGGAAAATGTAGGGGAATATAGAAATAATAAAAGGATGTAATAAATAAAAAAAGATATAAATAAAGTGGTGATAAACTTGTTAGAAAAAGCTTTGGAGTTATTAAAAATATTTGAAAGTAAAGGTTATGAGGCTTACTTAGTAGGTGGCTTTGTAAGGAATTACTTACTTGAAAGAAAAAGTAATGATGTAGATATTTGTACTAATGCTACTCCCATGGACATTAAAGAAATTTTTAAAGATGTTAAGTTACCATTTGAAGGATATGGTTCTGTTCATTTAACTTATAAAAAAGTTGGCTTTGAAATAACAACTTATAGAATGGATTTAGAATATAATAATGGAAGAGCACCTTCTAAAATAGTATATACTAATAGTTTATACATAGACTTAAAAAGACGTGATTTTACTATGAATGCTTTATGTATGGATAGTAATGGTAATATTATTGATTTACTTAGTGCAAAAAGTGATATTCAAAACGGAATTATTAAGTCGATTGGTAATCCAGATATAAAGCTTAAAGAAGATGCCCTTAGAATATTAAGGGCTATTAGGTTTGCTACTGAACTTAACTTTGAAATAGATGAAGAATTAAAAAAAGCGATTATTGATAATGGTGCTTTGTTAAAAAAACTTTCTTATTATAGAAAAAAACAGGAACTAAATAAAATATTTTCATCACCTAATGCTTTATATGGAATTAAACTTATTAAACAATTCAAACTTGAGGGTTATCTTGGGATAGATTTAACTAACGAAGTGGTTAATACAAATGATCCTATTGGTATTTGGGTGCAAGTTAATCCTGATAATAAGTATCAGTTTACAAATAATGAAAAGAAGTATATGGACGCCATTTTATCCATTTTAAAGGACAAAAAAATAAATGATATGGAATTATATAAAAATGGTAATTATGTGTGTTATATAGCAGCTCAAATACTTGGTATAGATGAGACTGATATATATGATAGATATGATAGATTGCAAATAAAAAATAGAGCAGATATTACTTTAAGGCCTCTTGATATAATTGAACTATTAAAAATAGAAAATAAGTCAAATCTAAAAAAGATTATAAATGATATAGAAACTCAAATAATAAATAATAAGTTATCTAATGATAAAGACTCCATAAGCAAGTATTTAATTGATACATACAAGAATAATATGTTATAATTGGGCTAAAGAAGGTGAATTTTATGATTAAAAAAAAGCTATTAGAATTAGTTGATAATAAAAATCATTTTACGGTTGATAGTTATGTTTTAAAGTGTGCAAGAACTCTTAAGCTAGATACCAATTCACTTATACTTTTAATATATTTACTAAATGGACAAGATAATGAAATTTTTGATTATAAAAAAATATTAAGTGATTTGGATTTTGATGAAAAAGAATTATTAGAGGCAATTTCCATTCTTAAAGATAAAAAGATTCTATCGATTACAATGCAAAAAAATGAAGATGGTATTTTAGAAGAAAGGTTAAATATAAGTTCTTTTTATGAAATACTAATTTCTAATATTTTAGATTCTGATACTAAAGAACAAAATGAAAATGATTTGTATGATAACTTTGAAAAAGAATTTGGAAGAACTTTATCTCCTATGGAATATGACATAATAAATAGTTGGTTAGATTCTGGTATGTCAAAAGAACTTATAATTTTCGCCTTAAAAGAGGCTGTTTTTAATGGCGTTAACAACTTAAGATACATAGATAAAATATTATTTGAATGGGGTAAAAAAGGTATTAAAAACCCATCTGATATAGAAAAGTTAAATAAAAAACAAGAAGAAAAAGTAGAACCTTATTATGAATATGATTGGTTAAATGAAGACTAGTAATAGTCTTTTTTATATGCAAAAATAAGACATCTTAAAGATGTCTTATTCAGATGAACTAGTATTTGTTGTGGTTGTTGTAGTCCTTTGAATTACTGTTACAGTTCTACTAATTGTCTTAGAATTACCCTGATATGTAATTTTATATTCTAATTTATAATTTCCAGGAGTGTTTGTATCAACTGTACCAGATATAAGCTCTATTCTACTTTGAGCTGTTACATCAATAGAATTATATAAGATCGTTATTGGTTTGCTATCAATAAAAGTTCTTCCCTGTTCAATGGTTTCATTTTCCGCTCTGACATCAAAATCAGTTGTTATTGATACCTTATGTTCAACACCTTTGCTTCTATTTGTTTTATAATTTGCATAAGCAGTGTATATTACGTATATTGGTTCTTGATAGCTAGTTTTATGAGTGTACGAACTTGAAGTTGTAGTTCCAACATAAGTTTCAGTACCAGACGAACCATCTTTTACATATATATCATATCCTAGCAATCCAAAACTATCATCGGCATTAAGATTTAACATATCTTCTGCGCTTAAACCATTCCAACTCAATTGAACCGTATTACCTGAAACTTTACTAGCTACACCACTTACACTAGGTAACGTATCATAGTCAGTTGTTGTCTCAGTTGGTGCTGTTCCTTTTCTAAAATATCCAGTTACTTTCATACTTTCTGGAGTACTTGAACTTGCAAGTTTTAATGGTATTGAATTTTTTACCACTTCTACAGCTTCAATACTTGAAGGTGCTTCGAATGTATTACCATTTTTATCAAATAGGTTTTCTGCTAAATTACGATAGAACCTATCACGAATTGACCATGTTGAAGTTGTACTATAATGTTTTTTATATAACTGATCATACCCGTACCAAAACGTTATTGTTTGTGTAGGAGTGTATCCACATACCCAAAGATCATTAACCGCTTTACTAGATATTTTATTTCTTCTTATTGTTTCTGAATCAAAGTTACTCGTTCCAGTTTTTGCGGCAACGGATACACCTCCTATGTTACCAGCTGTTCTAGCGAGTCCATCAGTAACTGACCAGTTAAGTGCATAATTTATTATATATGCAGTAGAGTCATTCATTACTCTTGTTTTAGTTGCGTTTGTTTCTACTACCTCATCTGTTTCTTTATATACGAATTTAACAATTGTATGTGGTTTTATATAATATCCACCATTTGAAAATGATTGATATGCACCAGCCATTGTCATAGGACTATTTCTTGATTCTCCTTCTTTGGTAGAACCAGTAAACGAACCAATACTATGTGCTTCATGAATTTTACCATTTTCAACCTCAGGAGTAATTCCTAAACTTGTTACAAATTTTAAAATTTTGTCATTGCCAGCTTCATTTGATACTTGTTGGAAAGTTTTTAAAGCTGTTACGTTTCTTGATAATCCAAGGGCTTGGTACATAGGCAAGGTCCCTTTATATCCACCATCTGAATTTGAAATTTTCTTTCCATTACTATAAGTATGCGGTTCATCTTTAATGTAATTTACCGTTCCCCATCCTAAATATTCAACTGCTGGCCCATAATCAAATATTGGTTTTGCGGTTGAACCAATTTGCTTATTAGTTTGGGTTGCATAATTGAATGAAAGCTCAGTGGTTTTGTTTCGACCAGCCCCAACGGCTATAACCTCACCTGTTTCACTAGTTGTCATAACTATTCCTGCTTGAACTAGGTCATTTTCCCATTTCCAAGCTTCACCATTCATTACTTTATTTACGAAATCTTGTTTTTCTCTATTCATAGCTGTGTATATTTTAAGTGGTGTAGTATAAGGATTTAAATCATATTCTTTATCTAGTTCTTCTACTACCGTATCTATGTAGCCCTGATACTCAGATATAGCATTATTTGTTTGCTCGGTTTTTACAAGTGATGTTATTGGTGCTGACTGTGCAATTTTACTTTCTTCTTCTGTTATGTAACCATGTCTTTGCATAAGATAAAGAACGGTTTTTCTTCTATTTTCAGCACGCTCAGGATAATTATATGGATTGTAGTAAGTAGGAGATTGAAATAATCCTGCTATAAATGATGCTTCAGACAAGTTAAGTTCACTAACTGATTTTCCAAAATAATTAAGTGATGCTTGCTCAACTCCATACGCACCATTACCTAGATATGAATCATTGACATAAAACTCAATTATTTCTTTTTTTGTGTACTTTCTTTCTACTTTAAATACAGAAAGATAAATATCGGTAAATTTTCTTACTATTCCTTCAAAGCCTGAAGAAACGGTAGAAGTATAATTGTTTTTTACGATTTGCATTGTTAAAGTTGATGCACCACCAGCGTTTTTTCCTAATAATTGGTAAAAACTAGCTTTTGTAAACCTTGCTAGATCAAATCCGTTATGTTGGAAAAACTTTGAATCTTCAGTGGCTATTATTGCATCTATTAATACTTCTGGTAATTCATCATAAGTTATTTCAGTACGATTTTCATTACCCATTTTAGTAATTAAATTTCCATCAGAATCATAAAGCTCTGACATCTGTGTAAATTTAAGATTATTTGGATCGAACTTAGGAGCTTTTACTATTACGTAAGAGAAAAAGATAGTAATTAGTGCGATAAAAGCTATTACACATACTAATAATACGTTTAGTATCGTTCTTTTGGTTTTACTCATTTTAGTTTTATTTTTTATGTTACTTGCACTTTTAGCAACCTTGCATTTTACCGAATTAGCTTTTGCTTTTATATTTTTCTTAATATTACTGCTTTTTTTAGTTCTTTTTTTCATCATGATAATTACCTCCAAAATATAAAGTATTTATTACTTCAAGATAGTCTATTCTTGGGTTGTACTTAGTTTTAATAATTTTACCATATTGTTTAAAAAAATTTAATGGAATGGATTTTCTTTCATAATTTTTAATAAATTGTTCGAGATTGTCTGTACTTAAAAAGTATGTTTCATTTAGGGCAGTAAACCTTACTATTATAAAAGATACCCCTCCATGCTTTTTAACGTTTATTAAGTGCTTTATTTGATGTTCATGTATGTTTGATAAAGAAAAAGCTGTTTTTGATTTTGTTTCTTTAGCCTCAAAGTCTATGTATTTTCCTTTATATATACCATTGTAATCAGTTGTCGACGGAGTCTGAAAATAAGCTTCTTTTATTTTCCCTGATTTATAGTCAACGTCAACTAATTTTATTGGTGTTGGTTTTTTATAAACATAGGCTATATCATTAATTCTATAATACTCATTAGCTAAATTTATGTCGCATTCAAGTCCTAAACCACGATTAGCATAGTTACTTTTCATTTTATTTAAACTCGTACTTTTTAAACGAGAGTAGTTAAGCATCATTATTCTCACCACGATAATTATACTACAAAACTAGTATTTTTGTTATATATTTTGAAAAGAATTGTCGAAAATAATAATTATTCATTTTTATGTGTTATTTTATCGTAAGGAGGCTTAATATGATTGATAAAACTTTTATGTTTATAATCTTTGACGAAATAATAGAAGAAGTAATAAACTTGGAAGAAAACATAGCTTTATTGAATAAACTTAACTAGGTGATTTAATTGGATGAAATAAAGGATATATATAATTTGTTGCCACATATCTTTTGTGTGTGGATCGTTTTAAATATTTTAGGAAACACCATAAAGATGACTTTTCATGTTTCTAGTAAATACATTGTTTGGATTCTTCTTTTTGCAAGTATTATTATAAATTTTGTTTTTTTTGGAATAAGCTTTGAAAGTTTTTTTATTAGTTTTGTAACATTTAGTTTTTCAGTGTCATCTTATGATTTAGTAAAATATTTTGGAAAAATAAGAAAAAAAGAATAAACGTTAACCAAAGGTAAGTAACATGTAAATTGACAAACTAAAAAAAACTTGCGATAATGTATATTGCAGAGGTGGTAAATTATGTTTAATGGAAGGATCGCTTTAACGCCGCAAGACATTTTTGAAAAAGATTTTAAAATTGATACTAGGGGATATAGGCTTCAAGAAGTTGATAAGTACTTAGATCAGATTATAAAAGACTATGTTGAGTTTATTAATATAATAAAAGAGTTAAGAAGTGAGAATAAAGAACTTTCTAATGAAAACATGAACTTAAAACATGAACTTAGAAATTTAAAGGCTAACATTGACATAGTAAAGAAAAGCGAAAAAGAAATTACTAACGTAGATATATTAAGACGTTTATCACAGCTGGAAAAATACATATACGATAAAGATGAATAATTATTTTTACGCAAACGCTGCTAGTTTTAATTGGTAGAGGAAAGTCCACGCTCACACGGTTCTGTAATTGATCGTAGTGTTCATGCAAAGGGAATAAATAACCTTTGGTAGGTATAACCTAACGGCGCTGAAATAACCTATAGTCTTCTTGATATGGTTATGTTAAGCATAAAGTGCCATAGTGACGATTTGATTTGGAAACGAATCAGGTGGAACGGGTAAACCCCATGAGTGAGAAACCCAAATTTGGTAGGGGAACTGCTTTGAAGGAACAAAAACGGATAAGTGGATGCATAAATGCATAGATAAATGTTTGCGACCATGTATATGGTACAGAACGTGGCTTATTAAAATAATTATTTATAAATAAAGGAGTGAACATTTTGAAGGAAATTGGTGAAGAGTTAAAACGCACTAGAGAAGAACACGGAGTTAGTGTAGAAGAAGCTGCTGAAGATCTTAACCTAAGAGTATCTCAAATTGAAAACATCGAAGCGGGCAACTTAAAAGTGTTTAAAGATGTATTTTACTTAAAGTGCTTCATTAGGGATTATGCAAAATATTTAGGACTTGATGAAGAAAAAATAATGGATGAATTTAATGAGTTTTTTTTTGAGGAAACTTCAAAAATTCCAATAGCAGAAATAGAAAAAGCATCAAAGGAAAAGCAAAAAGAACAAAAACAAGAAAAAAAGGTTGTTTCTCCTTATACGATGGAAGAAAAAAAAGGACCAAAAATAATTCCTGTTATAGTAACATTAATTATTTTGCTTTTACTATTTTTAATTGGTTATATCGTTGTAACCGAATATATAAATCCTAAAGATGAAAATGTAAATGGTATAACATATTTAGAAAATTAAGGAGTGAAATTATGAATTTAGCAAACAAACTTACAATGATTAGAATATTTTTAACGGTGGTTTTAATTACCATATTATTATTTCCTTTCTACATGGTAAACATAGAATTTCCTAAAGTCTTAATTGGTACGATAACGGTAGATGTTAAGTATTTTGTAGCTGCTATAATTTTTGCCATCGCATCATTTACTGATTTTTTAGATGGGCACATAGCAAGAAAATATAACATGGTTACTGATTTTGGTAAGATGGTTGATGCAATTGCTGATAAAATGCTTGTTAACTCAACCCTTATTATATTAACTGCACAAGGTTTTGTAGCACCAATAATTACCGTTATAATAATATTTAGAGATACGGTAGTAGATACCATAAAGATGATTGCGGGAAGTAAGGGAAAAGTTGTTGCAGCGATAAAAACTGGTAAAGTTAAAACAACGTTTTTAATGCTTGGAGTTATCTTAACTTTATGTTATAACTTACCATTTGAGTTATTTAATCTTGATGTTGCAAGTTTCTTACTTGTTTTAGCAACAATTTTCTCTATAATATCAGGTATCCAATATTACGTTATGAATAAAAATATAATTTTTGAAAAAGAAGAAAAAAAGAAAACCGCTAAAGAATAGTAGCAAAAAATCCTTTATTGTAAAAGGATTTTTTCTTTTTTGAAAAACAAATTTTACAATATTCAAACATTTGTTCGTAAAAAGACTTGATTTTTGTTTTTATATCATTTATAATGATGTTGTATTAAAGATTGGAGGATATAAATGACAAAAAAAACAGAAGGAGATAAAACTTTAGAACAAGTATTAGCAGATATAGAAAAACAATTTGGTAAGGGTTCGATAATGAAATTAGGTGAGGAAACTCATAGTGAAATAGACGTTGTTTCAAGTGGTTCTTTAACACTTGATATTGCTTTAGGTGTTGGTGGTTATCCAAAGGGAAGAATAATTGAAATATATGGTCCAGAATCTTCTGGTAAAACTACGTTTGCTCTTCATGCTATCGCAGAGGTACAAAAAGCTGGTGGTAAAGCTGCTTTCATTGACGCAGAGCATGCACTAGATCCTGTATATGCTAAAAACCTTGGCGTTAACATTAATGATTTATTATTATCACAACCAGATACAGGAGAACAAGCTTTGGAAATATGTGATGCTTTAGTTAAAAGTGAAGCCATAAACATAGTTGTAATAGATTCGGTTGCGGCCTTGGTTCCTCAAGCTGAAATAGAAGGAGAAATGGGTGATTCACACGTTGGACTTCAAGCAAGATTAATGAGCCAAGCTTTAAGAAAATTGTCTGGTACGATTAGTAAGACTAACACCATAGCAATATTTATTAATCAGTTAAGAGAAAAAGTTGGTGTTTTATTTGGTAATCCAGAAACAACACCTGGTGGTAGAGCGCTTAAATTCTATTCAACAATAAGGTTAGACGTAAGACGTGGAGAGCAAATTAAAAACGGAGATAACGTAATAGGTAATAAAACAAATGTAAAAGTTGTTAAGAATAAGGTAGCTCCTCCATTTAAAACGGCAGCGGTTGAAATTATGTATGGAACTGGAGTTTCAAGAGAGGCTGAAGTTTTGGATTTAGCGTCTGAAATTGGAATAGTTGATAAAAGTGGTGCATGGTATGCATATAAAGGAGAAAAAATAGGTCAAGGAAAGGAAAATGCAAAGCAATTCTTAAAGGATAATCCAAAGATTAAAGAAGAAATAGAAAATAAAGTTCGTGAAAGTCATGGTATACTAAAAAAAGAAGATAAGAAAAAGGAAGCTAAGTAGTACTAATAAAAAGTACTACTTTTTTGATGGAAATATAACAAATTTAATAAAATAATGTTATGTTAAAGGTAAAACATAAGAAATTCAAGCAGTTTTCTAGAAATAAATTTTCATATATAGTATAATTATTGTAGGTGATAACATGGATATAGAAAAAAGAATGGATGAATTAATAGATATAATTAATAATGCAAGTTATGAATATTACGTTAATGATAATCCCGGTATTACTGACCAAGAATATGATGATTATTATAATGAATTATTAAAACTTGAAAGTAAGTATCCAAAATTAAAAAGAACGGATTCACCAACAATAAGGGTTGGAGGCCAAGTTGTAGATAAGTTTGAAAAGGTAACTCATGATGCACCAATGCTTTCTTTTGATGATATATTTAATGAGGATGAAATAGTATCTTTTGATGAAAGAATAAGAAAAGCATGTCCTAATGCATGCTATACACTAGAACCTAAAATGGATGGATTATCAGGTTCATTATTATATGAAAAAGGTGTTTTAGTAAGGGCAGCTACTCGTGGTGATGGCGTTATAGGTGAAAATATTACTCATAATGTTAAGACAATAAAGTCTGTTCCTTTAAAACTTAATAAACCAATTGATATAGAGGTTCGTGGTGAAATATACATGAGTAAAAAATCTTTTGAAAAGTGTAATGAACAAAGAAAGAAAGATAATGAACCTTTATTTGCAAACCCAAGAAATGCTGCCGCAGGTTCGGTAAGACAATTAGATAGTAGTATTGCTGCTAAAAGAGGACTAGATTTTATGGCATACTTTTTGCCTAATCCAGATAAATATGGAATTAAGACTCAGTCTGAAGCACTTGAGTTTTTAAAAGAATTAGGTTTTGTAACTAATTACAAACTAAATGGGATTGCTAAAAACGTTAAAGACATAATTAATTACATAGATGATTTATCTAGTAAAAGAAAGAGTCTTCCTTATGAAATAGATGGCGTTGTTTTAAAGGTAAATAGTTTAGATGATGAAGCTAAACTAGGAACAACCCAGAGGGTACCAAGATGGGGTATAGCATATAAGTTTCCAGCAGAAGAAGTATTAACAACGTTAAAAGAAATAAAGTTTACGGTTGGAAGAACGGGTAAAATAACTCCTAATGCAATCTTTTCACCAGTGCATGTTGCAGGTTCTATAGTTTCTAAAGCAACCCTTCATAACGAAGATTACTGCGTAGAAAAAGATGTTAGGGTAGGAGATGTTGTTTCAATTAGAAAAGCGGGAGACGTAATTCCAGAAGTTGTTGAGGTAAAAAAAGAAAGAAGAACTGGTAATGAAGTGCCATTTAAAATGATAGAAAATTGTCCAATGTGTGATTCTAAACTAGTTAAAGAAGATTCAAATTATTTTTGTAAAAATGATTTGTGTCCAGCAAGAAAAATAGAAAGTCTTATTCATTTTGCATCCCGTGATACAATGAACATAGATGGCCTTGGGGAACGAATAATAGAAGACTTTTATAATATGGGCTTTATTAAGGATATTTCTGATATATACAGGTTAGAAAACCATAAAGAAGACTTAATAGAACTTGAAGGTTTTGGAGAAAAAAGCGTTAATAACTTACTTGAAAGTATTGAAAAATCTAAATCAAATTCATTAGAAAAAGTACTTTTTGCATTAGGTATAAGACACGTTGGTAAAAAGACTGCTAAAATACTTGCTAAAAGATATAAAAATATTGATAATTTATTTAATGCTAGTTTAGAAGAATTAACTAACGTTAATGACGTAGGTGAGATAATTGCTAAAAGTATAAAGTCTTACTTAGATAATTTAGAAAATCAAAAATTAATAGAAGAATTAAAAGAGTTAGGATTAAATTTTGAGTATTTAAATGCTAACACAGATGATAAGTTAGAAGGTATGACGTTTGTTTTAACTGGTACTTTAGAAAAGTATAAAAGAGAAGAATTAACAAAGATATTAGAGGATAAAGGGGCTAAAGTAACATCAAGTGTTACTAAAAAAACAACCGGTGTTATCGTAGGAGATAAACCTGGTAGCAAATACGATAAAGCATTAAAATTAGGTGTTAAAATATATAAAGAAGAAGATATAGAAAACATCATAAATTAATAACTTTAAAATAATAAAAAAATAATACTTACTAGCAAAGCTTGACAAAAAATAAAAAAATAGTAATATATACATCGTAATTTTTGTTAATGTTTGCTTGTATAGAAACATGTTTTGCAAGCAGCACAAAAAAGTCTTGTTTGCAAACAAGGCTTTTTTCTTTAAAGAAAAAATTAAATTATTGGAGGATATGTATGAAGGATAACAAACTAGATATAAATAAAACTAAATATAGGTATTTTATGGATAATGCAAATAAATTTTTAGATAAAACTGCTATAACCTATACAATTCCAATTGAAAAAGGAGAAACACCTGAAGATTCGGTTGATTTGAATAGGGTTTATAAAGATATTAAAATTTCAAAAAAAGAGTTAATAGAAAATATTAACTTGGTTGCAGATGCTCTATGGA
>CAMFOH010000031.1 GCA_945969495.1 uncultured Mollicutes bacterium | reverse complement strand
TTTTGATGTTTCTCATTCATCTGTTCATAAACTAGATTTAAAAAATAAAAAAATAGAAAGGATTTATTAATATGGAACCTATAACATTTGAAGAATTAACTAAGAAAAAAGAAGAATTAAAAGTGCTTGATGAGAGTTTGAAAACACTAAAACCTATAATTGATGAATTAAAAGAAGATAAAAAAGTAAAAGAGTATATTACTTTTAATGGTGTGTTTGAAAAAACTTGTAATACCTTAGGAAATTTAATTAAAGAAATAAAATATCAAAAAATGTATTATTGTGATCATTATTTTGTTGTTAATGAACAAAGAAGTGATTTTGATGGTCATAGATATGAAAAAACAACAATTAAAACATGTATACATTGTGGTCTTACTAATAGATATATTCATCTTTACATGGATAGTAATTTTCCAGAATACAATGATATGAATGAAGTATTTATTAATAGCGGTGCACATAATTATGAAACGCATGGCTTTTATAATTATAGTGATATGGAGGATGTAAAAAAAGAATATAAGAAGTTTAAGGATGATAATCCAACTGCAACTGATAAACAAATAGAAAAACATTTAAGACTTGTAAAAGAACTTAAGGAGAAAAAATAATGTTAGTATCAAAGATATGTTTAACAGGTGGACCTTGTGGTGGTAAAACAAAAGCATTATCTAAATTAGAACAAGAATTATCAGATATGGGTTATAAGGTATTTATAATTAATGAAATTGCAACAAGAATAATTAATTCTGGTATAAAACCTTTTGGAGAAGATGCAATTAAAATGATAGATTTTGAAGATATATTATTAAATCTTCAACTAGCAGAAGAAATGGCATATGAAAAAGCTTGTAATTTAATTGATAAGAAATGCGTTATCTTGTGTGATAGAGGAGTTTTTGATGTTAAATCATTTATTAGTAGTGAAGAATTTGATATGTTACTTAATAAATATAATTTATCTAAACTTGAATTAATAGATAGTTATAATGAAGTTATCCACATGAATACTTGTGCTAAAGGGGCTGAGGAGTTTTACACAACAGAAAATAATAAAGCAAGAAGTGAAGGGATAAAAGAAGCTGTTATAAGAGATGATAGATGTCAGGAAGCTTGGAGTTTTCATCCGAATTTTAAAATAGTAGATAATAGTACTAACTTTGATGATAAAGTTAACAAGGTAATAAATATAATGAAAGAAAGTTTAGGAATAAAAACAAAAGAAGAAAAGAAATATTTAATTGAATTAAAAAAAGATGCTTATGATAAATTAAAAGAAAAAGAATATGTAACTGTTTATATAACTCAGGTCTATTTGAAAACAGAAAATGATTATGAGATGCGCCTTAGAAAAAGAGTATTAGATGGTGATGAAACTTATTATGTCTCTGTTAAGAAAAGTTATGGCAATAAAGAAAAAATTGTAACTGAAGAAAAAATTGATAAAAAGTCATACGAAAGATTAATAAGTCAAAGAGAAGTTACAAATATAATAGAAAAGAAAAGAACATGTTTTACCCAAAATAATCATGTTTATAAAATAGATGAATATGATAATGGTTTATTTGTCTTAGAAACAGATATTAATGCTTCTATTCCAGAATTTATTTCAGTAATAGAAGATGTAACACTAGATGAAATTTTTAAAAATAAGAACTTAAGTACAAGTAATATAAGAAAATCTTTATATAAAAGAAAAAAATGTTTTAATAAAATGTAGTTGAAATTATTAATTAAATTGAAAAATTAATGTCAAATAGTGATTTAATTCATCAATATTATTTACTTAAAAATTAAATAATGGTATCTTAATTTAAGATAGGTTGTGATTTTTTATGGCTAATTTAGAATATAGATATGGTCCTATGAATTCAGGTAAGAGTATGGCTATTTTGCAAATGGCATATAATTATGAAGAAAATGATAAAAAAGTAATTTTAGTTAAATCTATTACTGATACTAAAGGAGGAGATTACTTAGTATCAAGAATTGGACCTAAAAGAAAAATACAAATAAAGCTAAACAAAAATGAAAGCTTACTTGATGATAAATATGTTGGTATGATAGAAGATAAAGATGCAATCTTAGTTGATGAAGCACAGTTTTTAACTAGTAAACAAGTTGAAGATTTATGGTTTATTGCTAAGAATAAAGATATTCCAGTCATTTGTTTTGGACTTAAAACTAATTTTAAATCAGAGTTTTTTGAAGGCTCTAAGCGTTTGTTTGAACTGTCTGATAAATTTAAAGAATTAGAAACGATATGTAAATGTGGGACTAAAGCAAGATTTAATGCAAGGAAGGTAAATGGCAATTTTATACTAGAAGGAAAAGAAAATATTATTGATGGAGAAAATGATAATGTACAATACGTTCCTTTATGTGGTAAATGTTATTTAAATAAAGTATTTATGAAGGAAAACAAGTAATTTTATGTTTTCTTTTTTTATATTTTCATATAATATGCTATAATTAAAATGGAGTTGATATGATGGATAAATATAATGAATTTAGAGAAAAATATAAAGAATTCTATTATCATGGTTTTGAAATTAAGTATGAAAATGATTATATATTTGTAACTTATGATTTTGAAATAAAGGATTTAATGCGTTTTAATCCAACTCTTAGAGTTCCTTTTAATAAAGATATTAACTATGATAAAAAAATGGTGGAAAAGATTGTATTTTATGCTGGTCTTGCAGAAATACCAAGTTATTGGAAACCAACATGTTCACCTAATATAATAATTGAATGCGGTTTATTAGATGATAAACAAACATCATGGGTTAAAAAGTTAATGTTTAATGGCCTAGGAGAATTTTTCTATGTTAACAATATAATTCCTTCATATGATGATTTTGTAAGTATTACATCAAGTGGAAATAATTATGATATTATTGATAATAAAAATTATGATGGATATTTAGTTGCGGTTGGTGGTGGAAAAGACTCTATTACATCACTTGAAATATTAAAAGAAAAAAATAATAAGAAAGCATTTATTATAAATAATAGAAAAGTTTGTTTTGATAGTTGTTATACTGCAGGATTAAATGATGATGATATTATAAATGTAGAAAGGTTATTTGATAGAAGAATAATTGAATTAAATAATAAAGGATTTTTAAATGGACATACACCAATATCAAGCTGCATTGCATTTATATCTTATTTAACTGCATATTTAAATGGTATTAAGTACGTTGTATTATCAAATGAGGCTTCTGCTAATGAAGCTACAGTTAAAGGCACAAATATAAATCATCAATATTCAAAGAGTTTGGAATTTGAAAATGACTTTAGATGGTTTACTAAAGAATATTTAACAGATAAAGTAGAATACTTTAGTTTATTAAGGCCTCTTAGTGAACTGCAAATTATGAAGATATTTACTAAGTATCCAAAATATTTTAAAAATTTTATAAGTTGTAATAAAGGTGGTACTTCAAAAAATATAGGTAAAACAGATGGTTGGTGCTTAACTTGTCCTAAATGTTTATTTATATATTTATTAATGAGAAACTTTTTACCGAACAATATGATCATAGATATATTTGGTGAAGATTTGCTTGATAAAGAAAGCATGCTAAATTATTTCTTAGAATTATTGGGCAAGAGAAAAACAAAGCCATTTGAGTGTGTAGGTACAATAAAAGAAGTAACTTATGTTGTTAATAACATAATAAAAAGAGAAAAAAACTTACCTTATCTTTTAAAGTATTATAAAGAAAATTTTGCTTTAGAAAATATAAGTGATGAAGTAATTAATAGTTTAAGTGATAAACATAATGTTCCTACTGAACTATTAGAACTAATAAGAAAGGAACTTTCAAATGATTAATAATATAATAAACCATATATCGTCTTTTAATAATGTTTTAATACTGGGATATGGAAGAGAAGGAAAATCTACATATAATTTAATTAGAAAATATTTAAAAGATAAAAAACTTGTTATTGCGGATAGTAACGAACAATTATTAGAGAATAATCCTGAGTTAAAAAACGATAGTAATTTAAGTTTTGTTTTAGGAAAAAAATACTTAGAGAATTTAGATAATTATGATTTGATAATAAAATCACCTGGAGTTAACTTTAAATTTATAGATTATTCTAAATTTGAAAACAAAATAACGTCTCAAATAGATTTATTCTTAAAATATAGTACATGTACAACAATTGGTGTTACTGGTACTAAAGGAAAAAGTACAACGTCTTCTTTGATTTATCATATATTAAAGAACATGCATAAAAATGTTATACTAGCGGGAAATATTGGTATTCCAGTATTTGAAGAATTAGATAATATAAAAGAAGATACTATATTTGTTATTGAACTTAGTTGTCATCAACTAAAATTTATTTCTTCTTCACCTAATATTAGTGTACTTTTAAATATATATGAAGAACACTTGGATTTATATAAATCATTTCTTGATTATAAATTAGCTAAACTAAATATATTTAAATATCAAAAAGATAGTGACTATAGCATTTGGGGTTTAGATAGTCCAGACTCATTTGATTGTTTTAAAGAAAAATTAAATACATATGAATTTTCTACCGATGATAAAAAAGTTAATAATGGAATTATTATTAAAGAAAATGGATTATATTTAAATGATAATTTAGTTTATGAAAAAACAAGGAAAAGAAATTTATTGGGTGATCATAATTTATACAATATTGCGGCAGCTTTATTGGTTTGTAATATATTAAAATTAGACTTAACTAAAGTATGTGATTATATTGATAGTTTTCATCCTTTAGAGCATAGAATGGAGAAAGTAGGAACATATAAAGGAATAACATTTTATAATGATTCTATTGCAACAATTCCATCAGCTACAATAAATTGTATTGAATCAGTACCAAATGTTAAAACCGTTATAATAGGTGGTATGAATAGAGGCCTAGATTTAAGTTCATTAATCGATTATTTATTAAAAGATAAAAAAATAAGAACCTGTATTTTTCTTAAAGAAACAGGATATATAATTAAAGAGCAATTAGAAAAAAAAGGATGTAAAAAAATATTAATCAACGCAATAGATATGAAAGATGCGGTATTAAATGCTTATAAATATACAAAAGAAGGTGAAACTTGTGTTTTATCACCAGCTGCAGCAAGTTATAACGTTTATAAAAACTTTGAAGAAAGAGGAAAAGATTATAAAAGATGGATAAAGGAGCTATAAGCTCTTTTTTGTTGCTTTTTTATAATTAATATGTTATCATAACGGCTATTAGAAAAAGGGAAATTTGGTATGAAAGTTTGTAAAATGATAGAAATGGCTAAAAATAATGACATTGAGGCTAGATATTGGTTAGATTTACATTATGAACCAATTGTAAGAGAAAATATTGAAAGAAAATATGGTACTTTAAATGCAGAAGAATTTGTTGAGCTATTACCAACTTTAATTGATTATTATTTTGATAATAATATAAAAGATAGGCTAGATAATTTTTTAATGCAAAAGGCTAAGGTTTTGTATGCTCCGAAAAAGCAAAGAATTTTAATTGGTTCGTTAGCACCAAAAGAGGAAGAAAAATTAAATTTTGTGGTAAATCATTATGCTTTAAAACTATATGAAGGAATTAAATCATTAAATACTATTTTATCTGATGATGAACTGAATAAATATTGTTTTATATTATTAAAAGATATATGCACTAAACAAGGGAAAACTGATTTTAGAACTAAAATGATACAATATTTAGCAAGAGAAATTGATTACTATAAAGATAATGAAGAAATTTTATTACAAAAATATATTATATATGTTGGATTAACGGATAAAATATATGATTATTTTCATAATAAATATGAATTTGTAAGGGATTCATATAAAAATCCAGGACAAAGAATTTTTGCATATCAAAATTATGATGTTGCAATAAGAAGTTGTCTTATTAATATTAAAAAACCAACAAAAAAATTAGCAGATTTAATTAGAAATGAAATAAATAAACTTTATGAAGAAAACAAAACTAAATCAAGTGAGATAATATTAGATTATAAGGAAAATAAAAACAAAGATGTATCTTTTGTATATAATACATATGCTCATATTAAAGAACTAATATTTAATAAATTTAAAGGACAAGTAATTTTAAATGATGATGAATTAAAACAAGAAATACAGCGAAAATATAAAGATTATGTATCTGCGTATGTAAATGGTAAAGCTAATTCTAACCCTCAAAGATATTTAAATACTAGGTTAACTGATTACTTTAAAAAGTATTTAAAAAACCCGTATAAGAATAAAGATAAATCTAAAAAAAATAATTCAAAAAAACTTCCATTAACAGAAGAACAATCAATGATAGCTAAAATAGAATTTGATGAATATAGATATTTAATTGATAGGTATTTAAATAAAATTAATGATGTATCTAAGTTAGAAGAAGCTAAAGAAAAACTTGAAGAGTTATACGATGAATTATATGAATTTTATTGTGAAAAAACAAGAAAAATTCCTATTAAAACCCTAATAATGTATGAATTAAATAATATTATTAAAAAAATAAATAGTAATTACGTAGATGATGAATTATTAAAAGAAAATGATTATGATTCCAACAAGATCAACAAAAAATAAAAAGTTTTTAAAAGATATGATAGATAGCTATAACTATAAATTTGCAAAAGATGTATCAGCTATTAAGAAATATGAAAATTCAAATATTAAATTATTAAAACGTCCTGTTATAAAATAGGATGTTTTTTATTAGTATTTATGTTATAATTTGTAAATAGAAATGAGTGATTTACATGTTAAAACCAAATTTTAAAGAAGCACAAAAAAGAACTAAGGAAGATATAAAAGTTTTAAGGAATGAATATGTTATTTCTGACGAAATGAAATGTTTTGGAGAAAATAAAAAATATTTTATTAAGACTTATGGTTGCCAAATGAATGAACACGATAGTGAAATGATAAGTGCAATATTAGAAGATATGAAGTATTCTAAAACAAATGATTATGAAGATGCAGATTTAATTATTTTAAATACATGTGCAATAAGAGAAAATGCTCATAATAAAACTTTTGGTATGTTAGGTAGAATAAAACATTTAAAACAAACTAAACCGAACTTAATGGTTGGACTTGCAGGTTGTATGAGCCAAGAAGAAAGCGTAGTAGATGAGATAATAGATAAGTATAAATGGATGGACTTTGTTTTTGGAACTCATAATATTCATAAGCTTCCAGAAATATTAAAAGAACATACAAAAACAAATAAATTAGAGGTAAACGTATGGTCTAATGAAGGAAATATAATAGAAGGAATTCCATCAAAAAGAGATTCTAAATACAAAGCTTGGGTAAATATTATGTATGGTTGTGATAAGTTTTGTACTTACTGTATTGTTCCATATACTAGGGGTAAGCAAAGAAGTAGAATGCCAGAAGATATAATAAATGAAGTAAAAGATTTAATTAATCAAGGTTATAAAGAAGTAACATTATTAGGGCAAAACGTTAATGCATATGGTAAAGATTTTAAAGACAGAGATTATAAAATGGAAAACTTACTTGAAGATGTTGCCAAAACTGGTATTGATAGGGTAAGATTCGTAACGTCTCATCCTTGGGATTTTACGGATAACATGATTGATATAATTGCAAGATACGATAATATTTGTAACTATATACATTTACCTGTTCAATCTGGTTCTTCTCGAATTCTTAAATTAATGGGAAGAAGATATACAAAAGAATCATATTTAAAGTTATATAAAAAGATAAGAAATAAATTAGGAGAAAACTCATCAATAACAACTGATATAATAGTTGGATTTCCTTTAGAAACTAAAGAAGATTTTGAAGAAACATTATCACTTGCAGAAGAATGTAAATTTGATTCGGCTTTTACTTTCATATACTCTCCTAGAGAAGGTACTCCTGCTTCTAAAATGAAAGATGATGTATCATTAGAAGAAAAAGAAAAAAGATTATATAAGTTAAATGAAGTGATAAATAAATATGCAAAAGAAGCTAATGACAAACTTGTTAATAAAGTAACGCCTGTTCTTTTAGAAAATATAAGTGAAAAAGATCCTAACATGTTAGCAGGCTACACTGATACCATGAAATTAGTTAACGTTAAAGCTGATAAAAAGTATATAGGAAAAATAGTAAACGTTAAAATAACAGATGCTAAAACGTGGAGTTTAGATGGAGAAATAAATGAATAAAATTCAAAATAAAATAGATAATTTATTTGATGAATTAGAAAAGTCTAAATTATATAATGATTATTTAAAAGTAAAAAAACAATTAGAAAGTAATAAAGAAATAGTAACTATAATTAATGAAATAAAAAGATTACAAAAAATAGCTACTAATAATAAAGATAAGAATGTAGAATTAGAAATAAGAAAACTTTATGATAAACTATATGAATATCCTTTATATCAAAGTTACTTAATAGTTAAAGAAGAAATAGAAGAAGAACTTTTTCAAATAAAAGAACAATTTGATAAATATTTTAAAGATATTTTAAAATTATAACAAAAAAGAGCCAATAATGGTTCTTTTTTAGTTTTCAACAATTATAAAAATATTGACCCATTGTGGGGTATATGATATTATAAACATGTAAAATAAAGAAAGTAGAGGTAATAATTGTGGATAAAAGAAAAAATAAAATATTAATAGGATGTTTAGCATTATTACTTGCAATGGCAGTTGGATATGCATTATTTTCTGAAAACATAACAATAAATGGAACGGCAACTGCAAAAGGTGATTTTGATATAACCGCAACATGTCAGGCAGGTATTAAACAAGGACTTGAATCTGCTGCTGCTATAGAAATTAATAATAATGGTGGTACTTATACTATAGAAAATGGATATGAAAATGATTCATGCTCTGTTAATGGAAATACCTTTAGTTATTCTTCAAATTTAAAATGGCCAGGAGCAACAAGATATTTTACTTTAAAGATAACTAATAATGGTACTATTAATGCTGTTTTTAATAATAGCGAAAGTGTTGTTATCGATTATAAATATTGTTTGGATGATAATGAAGATGACGTTATTACTGAAGATGAATGCAAAGATAAAAGTTATGATGAATCACATTCGGCGACCATTGTTGATTTAATTACCAATTCGTACTTGCAAGGTCCATATATATATGGCTTTGAAACCCCAAGTGGAGAAGTTATTGGTTTAGATGATCCTGATTTTGAAAACAAAGCATCATCAGCTCTTGATTTAACAACAGATAACATTGTAATAAAGCCAGGGGCAAGTATGTATGTGATTTATCCTATAAGTTGGGATTCTAGTTATGGAGAAAATGTTAATCACACAAAAGATTTTTATGCTACTTTTGAAAGAAAAAGCAAATTTGTATTTACTCAGCCAACTAGCTAGTAATTTATTAAATTAGTGATAAATCACTAATTTTTTTTCATTTCATATTATAAAGTGGTGATATATATGAATCCTTTAATGGTTATTGATAAATTAAATGATATTTTAAAAAGCTTACTTAAAGAAGAAAAAATAAGTAATTATGATGATTTGTTAAAATATTATTCAGCAGATTATTGTATGATTTTATTAAAATTTTATCCATGTGCAACAGTGATGATAAATAATAATTATTTAAATTGTGCACTTTTAATTAATGGGAAATTATATAATTCAAGTGGTATTATAGATATTAATGATTATCATATAGCAAATAACGAAGAACTTAATTATATAAGATTAAGTTTTAATGAATTATCAGAAGTTATATATGATAAATTATTTAATTCTATAAAAGATATAGAGTTTGATAAAAAAACAACGTATGTTTTAAGAAAAAATAATAATAATTTAACATAGTAATTGACTTTATTTTTATAAAATAATAAAATAAGTATGTTAGCAATGAAGGAATTTACGACTCTGGAGCTAAAACGTAATATAGGCGTTAACTTATTTAAGAGCTAGATATATATCTAGAACAAAGGTGGTACCGTGGACAATTAAGTTCATCCTTTAGTAGGATGGGCTTTTTTTATTTGAGAGAGGAGAATTATAATGACATTATTTGAAGATTTAAAATGGAGAGGATTAGTGCAAGATATATCTGATGAAGCATTGATTGATAAATTAAATAATGAAAGTTTAACTTTTTACATAGGAACAGATCCAACCGCCGATTCTATGCATATTGGTCATTACTCATCGTTTTTAATATCAAAAAGACTTGCCAAGTATGGTCATAAACCAATATTGTTAGTAGGAGGCGCAACGGGGCTTATTGGAGATCCTAAGCCTACTGCAGAACGACCTATGATATCTAAAGAAGAGGTAGAACATAACTTTAAAGGATTAAAAAAACAAGCTGAAGATATATTTGGTTTTGAAGTGGTTAATAACTATGATTGGACAAAAGATATTAACGTAATAGATTTCTTAAGAGATTATGGTAAGTATTTCAATGTTAATTATATGCTTGCTAAAGATAAGGTAAAGTCAAGAATGGAAAGTGGAATTACTTATGCTGAATTTTCTTATATGATATTACAAGCATTAGACTTCATGCATCTTTATGAAACAAGGGGTGTTACTCTTCAAGTTGCAGGATCAGATCAATGGGGAAATATTACTTCTGGTATTGAACTTACTAGAAAAAAACTAGGCAAAGAAGTATATGGTATGGTTATGCCACTTGTTACTGATTCTAATGGAGTAAAATTTGGTAAGACTGAAGGAAATGCTTTATGGCTTGATAAAAATAAAACTTCATCTTATGAATTATATCAATATTTAATAAATCTAGAAGACTCTATGATTATAGAATACTTAAAAAAACTAACATTCTTAAGTAAAGAACAAATAGAACAGTTAGAAGAAAAGCATAAATGTAATCCTCAATTAAGAGAGGCTCATAAGGCATTAGCACGCGAAGTAATAACAGATCTTCATGGAGAAGAAGAATATGAAAAAGCAGTAAAAATAAGTGAGGCGTTATTTAGTGGTAATGTTAAGTCTTTATCTAAAGAAGAAATTTTAATGGGATTTAAAGATGTACCTTCATTTGATATTAAAGCTGGAACAAAGTTAATTGATATGTTAATAGATAATAATATTTGCCAAAGTAGAAGAGAAGCAAGAGAATTTTTAAATGCTGGATCTATATCTATTAATGATGAAAAAGTAAATGATGAAAATATGATAATTACTAATGAATTAGCTATCGAAAATGAAGTTTTAGTAATTAAAAGAGGAAAAAAGAAAAATTATATAGGTTTAATAAAATAGAAAAAGGTATTTTAAACATACCTTTTTTTACTTTATATCAGTTTTTGTTACATCAGTTTTACACAAGGTGAAAAAAATATTGAACCATTGTGGGGTAGTATGATATTATAAACATGTAAAATAAAGAAAGTGAAGGTAATAATTG
>CAMFOH010000030.1 GCA_945969495.1 uncultured Mollicutes bacterium | reverse complement strand
TTCATATCGTCAGCATTGCCAGATATGTAACATCCGTGCAATGTCCTGGTGCAGTTCGGACCGCACGAACAAATCTTACAGTTCGTACGGTCTTCATCTTCTTAGACATGAACACAAAAAATACAGATACAAAATAGTACGCTATGGAGGCAACAAGCACTAAAACTATCAATGTTACGATAATACCGATTGCTTTTTTTCTTTTACTATCTTTACCTTCTCTTACTTGCTGCGGTTCCTCTCTAAAGTCCATTGGTTTTATAACTTTCTCTACTCCTGCATCATCATCCATCATTATCTCTAAATGAATATTATAAATTAACAAAGAATGTTTAAAAGTACTTGTAATATTTTATTAATTATGTTATTTTGTTAATGACGTTTTTGCAAAAATTGGGTAATTTTAATACCCCCACATAGAAATATGTGGTTTTTTGCGTTGGAAAGGAGAGTGAAATAAAAAAATGTCATTCATCGAGGTTAATAACATATCAAAAACGTTTAAAGTAAGTGTAAGACAAAGTGGTTTAAAAAATGCTGTTAAATCTTTCTTTAAACGAAACTACAAGTATGTAGAAGCTGTAAAAGATATTTCTTTTAAAGTTGAAAAAGGAGAAATAGTAGGATATATAGGCCCTAATGGTGCTGGTAAATCAACTACTATTAAAATCTTAAGTGGCATACTTATTCCATCTAGTGGTACCTGTAAAATAAATAAGATGACACCTTGGGAGCATAGAAAAGAATATGTTAAAAAAATTGGTGTTGTTTTTGGACAAAGAAGCCAATTATGGTGGGATATACCAGCAGAAGATACTTTTGATCTTCTAAAAGATGTTTATGATATTAATGAAGAAGAATATCAAAAAACAAAAAAAGATTTAATTGAAAAATTAAATTTAAAGGATATAATTCATATGCCTGTTAGACAATTAAGTCTAGGGCAAAGGATGAGATGTGAAATAGCAGCATCCCTTCTTCATTCTCCAGAAATTCTATTTTTAGATGAACCTACAATAGGACTTGATGCAACAAGTAAAAAAATAGTAAGAGAGTTTGTTAAAAAAATAAACAAAGAAAAAAAGGTGACAGTCATATTAACAACTCACGATATGTCTGATATAGAAGCATTAGCTAAAAGGATAATATTAATAGGTAAAGGAAGAATATTATATGATGGTTATTTAAGAAAATTAAAAAATAAATATGATAATAATAAATATATTAATATTATTACAAATGATAAATTAACAATTAAACATAAAGGTATAATATCAAAAGAAAAGACTAAAGATGGATACAATATCATAATTGATTCTAAAATTATTAACTTATCAGATTTTCTAAATTTGATTTCAAAGAAAATAAAAATAGAAGACGTAGAGGTAGAAAATGAAAATATTGACAATATAATCGTTAGTTTATATAAGGAATATGAAATATAAATGAAATTTTATTTATCTTATTTTAAATTAAGATTTATTACTTCATTACAATATAAAACGTCAGCTTTAGCAGGTATTTCAACCCAGTTATTTTTTGGAATAGTATACGTTATGGTGTACTTAGCATTTTATAATTCTAATAGTTCTAATGGCCCAATGAAGTTGCCTGATCTTGTGACATACCTTTGGTTAGGACAAGCTTTTTATTCATTATTTTATATGTATTATAAAGATCCGGAAATATTAGATTTAATAAAAAATGGAAACATGGCATATGAACTTATAAGACCTAAAAATATTTATTTTATGTGGTTCTGTAAAATATTATCACAAAGACTAGCAACCGTAATACTAAGATTTTTACCAGTTATTATAGTAGGTTTTTTGTTGCCAAACCCATATGGGTTATCGTTACCATATTCGTTATCTAATTTTATGTTATTTTTGATAACACTTGCAATAAGTACTTTACTTATGACTGCTATAATTACTTTATATCATGTTATCTTCCTTAATCTATTAAATGAAAAGGGAATAGTAAATATATTTTCCACGGTGGCTGATATACTTTCTGGTAGCACTATACCAATTCCATTTTTTCCAATATTTTTACAAAAAATAGCATATATACTTCCTTTTAGATACATAATTGATTTACCATTTAGAATTTATTCAAACAACATTAATATTTTAAATGGTATTAATCAAATGATTATTCAAATAATTTGGTTTATTTTAATACTTATAATAGGTTGTGCCGTAATGAAGAAAAATCTTAAAAAGATAGTTGTTCAAGGTGGATAGTATGAAGTTATATATTAAAACATTAAAAATGCATATAAAAGCTACCTTAGAATATAAAGCATCATTTATCATTTCATTTTTATCTCAAATACTAGTGTTCTTTTCATATTATTTTATTATTTTATCTTTATTTGATAAGTTTGGAAACATTAAAGGTTTTACATTATATGAAGTATTACTATGTTTTTCAATTATTCAATTTGGTTTTTCGTTTTGTGAAACGTTTATAAGAGGAATCGATCAGTTTGACAAATTAATTATTAAAGGAGATTTTGATAGGTTACTAATAAGACCACAAAACATATTAATTCAGGTAATATGTTATGATTTAGACTTAGTAAAGATGTCAAGACTAGTGCAATCTTTAATAGTATTAGTTATAGCACTTATTAACTTAAACATTGAATGGACAATTTTAAAACTATTAACCTTAATTTTAATGCTTCTTAGTGCAATAGCTATATTCTTCGGTATATTTTTATTAGCAGCAGCATTTTGCTTTTTAACAGTTCAAGGGTTAGAGGTAAGAAATTTATTTACTGATGGTGGTAAACATATTGCACAATATCCAATAGGTGTATTTAATAAAGGTTTTGTATTATTTTTTACCGTAATAATTCCTTATGCATTTGTTAATTATTATCCATTACTTTATGTTTTAGGAAAAAGTAATAATACTTTTTATGTATTAACTCCATTAATAGTATTTATTTACTTAATACCTTGTTTTATTATCTTTAATAAGGGTGCAAAAAGGTATCAGAGTGTAGGAAATTAAGAAATAACATTTAAATTGTTATTTCTTTTTTATATTACCATTAATATGCAAAATTATGACATTGACATACATTTACATGGATGCTAATATATAAATGTAAAGTTTTATTCGTTTATTTGCTAGTATAGGAGTAAAAAGTAAGATTTTACTTGGATGAAAATACTAGCTTTATATAAGAAATTTATTTATGTTAGGCTCTTTTGTTTTTATCAAAACTTAAAATATACATACAATTATTATGAATATATATATTTTACGTATATAAAATGTATATTGTTTTTTATCAAAAAAAATGTTATATTTTAAGTGTAATAGATATCATATGAATATCTAAAAGAGGTTGTAATAAATTTAAGTGGAAGGAGGATTTAACTATGTGGAGATGGCTACTTAGATGGTTATAATTTGATATAAAAGACATCATTATAGATGTCTTTTATATTGTTGCAAAACGTCTATTAATTTGATAAAATTAAAGTATATTATAGGAGGGAAACATGACTAATACTCAAAATAAAAATTCTATAAGGTCAATTTTAATAATTCTATTATATTTTATTTTTCCATATATAATTAATTTTTTATCAAATTCAAAATTATTGATAACATTTTCCTATTTACTTTTAGCAGCAATTATAATCTTTGCATACAAAAATACTTTTATAAAAGATTTTAAAGAAATCAGAAAAAATAAGAAAAAATATGCACTAAGTATATTAAAGAATGTTGCCATAATATTTGTTGTTGTTGTAGCAACTAATGCATTAATTGGTATTTTATTTAATATAAAAGAAACATCCGAAAATGACTATTCTTTACTTGCTATGTTTAGAAAATCACCAATTATTTTAATACTATTAACAGGTATATATTATCCAATCGTAGAAGGGGTTATATTTAGAAAAGCCATTAGAGATATAATAAACAATAAATGGTTATTTATAATTTTCTCATCTATATTTTATTTTTTCTTTAATGTGGTTTATACGTCAATGAGTTTCACAAGTTTGATGACGTCGTTATGTTATTTATTTTCAATGATGGTACTTTCAAATTATTATTGGAAAACAGATAATTTTACTGCTAGTATTATAGTTATGACGATTTATAATTTAATTATTTCGGTATTAAGTTTTATTTTATAAATTTGATTAAGGAGGCATAGTTATGAAAAAAATATTTGTTACAATATTTATGATTGTTATTTTCTTTACTTTTGCAAGTACTATTAGTGCCTCTTCTAACCTAATAAAAACTGAAACCAAAAATAAAGTTATATTTATAAAAGATAAAAATGATAGCTTTTCTTATTCATGGACTTTTGATAAGGAAGAGTATAATAAAAAAGAATTTGATTTTGATCTTGGAATAAATTTTACAACACCTAATAAAAAGAAAATAGAATCTCTTATTAAAGATGATGTTAAAACAAAATATATATCATTTAATTATCATGGTGATTTACCATCTAAAGCTAGTATTAAAGTGCCTGTTAGTGATATGTTTAAAGATGGTAATAGGTTAAATTTATATTACTATAATGAAAATAAAGATGAAATAGAATTAATTACAACAAGCGTCAAGGTTATAAATGGTTATGTTACTTTTGAAATTTATCATTGTTCAGATTATTTTCTAACCATGTCGATAGTAAAAGAGGTGTCTAACACTTCGAATAATGGCGTAGTAATAATCGTAATGTTAGTTGTAATTGTAATTCTTATAGGATACACGCTAACAAAAAATAAAAAATAGTGTTTTATACATTATTTTTTTTATTTTTCGTTGTATTATTTTTTTCTATTTGCTATAATAAAAATTGATAATAGGGGTGGCTATAAATGAGAAATGAAAAGGGACAAGCACTAGTTGAATTTGTTTTAATTCTTCCAATAACCTTGATTCTTATTTTTTGTATAGTTGATTTTGGACGTGTTATATCACTTAAAAATGACTTAGAAAACAAAACGTCTGATATTGTTATGCTATATCAAAATGGTAAAACTTTAGATGAAATAGATAGCATAATTAATAAGGAACAAAATGGTATAAAAATAGATGCTTCATATAATGAAGATTATATTACTATTAGTGTAACAAAGAAAATAAAACCTATAACTCCCGGATTATCATATATAAAAGAAGAGTTATTTGATGTTTCTACATCTAGGGTGATAAAAAATGAGTAGGTTATCTAACAAGGGCCAAAGCCTTGCTTTATTTGTTGTTTTTATTCCTCTTATTATAATGCTGGGCTGTTTAGTTATTGATTTGGGTTTTGCTAAGTATAATAAAAATAAGTTAAATGAATTAACAAAGATGGTAACAAGTTATGGAGTTAAGCATATTGATGAAGAACCTTATAATGAAATGGTTGATTTGTTATATCAAAATGATGATTCAATAGATAATTATAAAATAGAATTAAAACCAGATGAAAAAATAGTTAGTGTAAGTGTTGATAAAGCAACCAAGAGCTTTTTTGGAAAAATAATTAATAAAGAAATGTATAAAGAAAAAAGTTCTTATGTTGGTAAAATAGAAAATGAAAAAATAATTATAGAAGAAGGTGCAAAATGAAAAAAGAAGCTGCTAAAATAATAACGGTTTTTTCTTGCAAAGGTGGTGTTGGTAAAACAACAACGGCTATTAATCTTGCAGGAATATATAGTTTAATGGATAAAAAAGTATTAATAATTGATCTTGATTTAAATAGTGGAGGGGTTGCTGTAAGTTTAAATGTTTCAGCAGATAAAACTATTTATAATGCGGTAGATGATATTAGTAATAATAGATTTGAAGAAATTACTAATTATGTAAGTAAATATAGTGATAAAATCGATGTGTTACCTGCTCCAAAAGATCCAAGAAATGCACTTAAAATTGATTCTAAGTATGTTAGTTTAATTATAACATCTTGTATGTATAAATATGACGTAGTTATAATTGATACGTCTCATAATTTAAGTCCGGTTACTTTATCAGCTTTGGATAAGAGTGATAATATTGCTTTTTTGATAACTAATGATCCAGTTGATTTAAAAAACGCAAGAAGTATGATTGCAATATTTGAAGATACAGAAAATAATAATTATAAAGTTGTATTTAATTCATCTAAAGATACTGGTAAAGATTATTTCTCTTTATTTGATGTTAAAAACATCATTAAACATAACATTGACTATACGATAGATAAATCATTTTATATAAAAGACATTGATAAATACGTCATTGATGGAGAAATTTTAACTCTTAATAAAAAAATAAGGTCTATTAAGAAAAATGATATAATAAAACTTACCAAGCTTGCTACGGCCTTATTAAATACAAAGACTTCAGCTGGGGAGGTAAAGAAAAATGGCTAGAAAAAAATTACTTGATGCATTTGATATTAAAGAGGAAAAAGTAGTAACCAAACCAGTTGCAGACTATGAAATATTTAAAGATAAAGAACTTTTGGATAATTTAAGAAATACAATAATATCAAATTTAATTGATGATAAAATTCCAAATAATAAATTACTTCATGAATACATTAATGATGAGATAGATAAAGCGTTATTAGGCTATGATTTAACTAATTTAGAAAGAAGTCATATTTTTAATCTTATTGATAATGAAATAAATGGATATGGACCAATAACAGAACTTTTAGAAGATCCTAACATTACCGAGATAATGGTAAATGGTAAAAATGAGGTATATGTTGAAATAGAAGGACAGATAAGTAAGGATGATTCTGTTTCATTCATTAATGATGAACATATTATAAGAACAATTCAAAAAATTGTTCAGCCACTTGGCAGAACAATTGATACGGCAAACCCAATGGTTGATGCAAGATTAGAAGATGGTTCTAGATTAAATGCTGTAATTCCACCACTTTCTTTAAAGGGTCCGGTTGTCACCATAAGAAAGTTTAGACGAGATATGCAAACGATTGATGATTTTTTAAGAACAGGTGCTATGACACCTTATATGGCTAGGTTTTTAGATGCTGCTGTTAAAGCAAAATTAAATATAATTATATGTGGTGGAACTGGTAGTGGTAAAACAACCCTTTTAAACGCATTATCATCTTTTATTGGTGATCATGAGCGTATTATAACAATTGAGGATGCCGCTGAATTAAGACTTAGACAATCTCATGTTATTGGGCTTGAAACAAGACTAGTAAATTATGAGGGAACTGGAGAGGTTACCATTCGTGATTTAGTTATTAACTCCCTTCGTATGAGACCAGACAGAATAATTGTAGGTGAAGTTCGTGGTAAAGAAGCTTTTGATATGCTTCAAGCAATGAATACAGGACATGATGGATCACTTACAACGATGCATGCTAATAGTCCAGCAGATGCTTTAAACAGGTTAGAAACGTTAGTTTTAATGGCTGGTATGGATATTCCAATTAAAGCCATTCGTGAATATATAGAAAACGCAATAGATTTAGTTGTAAACGTATCTAGATTATCTGATGGAAGAAGAAAGGTAACTAGTATATGTGAAGTAGATGGTTTTAAAGATGATGTTATTGAACTTAAGGAAATATTTAATTTTAAGCAAACCGGAATAACTGAAACTGGTGAAGTAGACGGAGCGTTTGATTTAAAAAAGCGTATTCCAAGTGTATATAAAAAAATTAAAAGTAAAGGAATTAATGACATAGAAGATATTTTTAATTTTAAAAAGTAGAAAAGAAGGTGTATTTTAGATGAATGTTTTTATTATTCAAACCATAGTTATGATACTTTTGGCTTTTATTATTTTCTACCTAATTATTTATAATAAATCACTTAAAATAGAGCGTAGGATATCAAAGTATAGTATTGAATCTATTAAAAATAACGAGGTTTCTGTTTTTGATTTATTATATAACTATTATCTTAAGTTAGTATCTAAAATAAGCAAAATGTTAAAAAAGTCATCTATTATGGTTAAGTATTCATCAAGGTATAACAAGTATATTTCGTATGATAACGTAAAGGATATATCAGCGATGGACTTCATAAGTGATAAGTTTCTTATATGCTTTGTTTTCATATTTATAATTTCATTTGCTAGGATAATTGAAGGAGTTATGCCTAGCTTTGCTGATGTGTTAATCTTTGGATTACTTGGTTTTTTCTTACTTGATATATATTTTAAGTTTTCTGATCATATTAAAAAGAAACAAGTTGAACAAGAACTTTTAAATGCAATAATAATAATGAATAATGCTTTTAGATCAGGTAGAAGTACGATGCAAGCAATAGAAATTGTTGCGCAAGAACTAAAAGGTCCTATTAAACAAGAATTTAAAAAGATGCATTTAGAAATAAGTTATGGTTTATCATTGGACGTTGTTTTTGATCGTTTTAGTAAAAGAGTAGCATCAGAAGAAGTAAATTATATCACTTCATCGCTTAGCATCTTAAATAAAACTGGTGGTAATATTATAAAAGTTTTCTCATCAATTGAAAAAATGCTTTTCAACAAAAGAAAACTAAAACAAGAAATGAAATCACTAACTTCAAGTTCTTCTATGATAAGTAAGATATTGCTATTTATGCCATTTGTTTTTGTTTTGTTTATAACTTTGTTGCAGCCAGATTATTTTGCAGCACTAATTAATACTACGATTGGTAATATAATTCTTTGCTTAATAATTTTAATTTATGTTATTTATGCTTACGTGGTTAACCGGATAATGAAAGTGAGGTTTTAAACGTGAAGAAAAAAAGATCTTTTATATATCGTATTTATCGTGAAAAAGATATTAAAAAAACAGAGAGTAAAATAAATTTATTTGGGGTTTCAAAAAAGTTTGATGCTGAATATTTTATGAACTTTAGATTATATACGTCAATTTTAGTTTTTGTAGTTATATTTTTGTTTGTTGATTCTGGAGCTTTATTAGCACCTATAATTTCTGTTTTATGGTATTTTTTAGTTAATTATTTAATGATAGATAGGCCCCTTAAAAAAAGAGAGACTAAACTAAACAATGAAGCATATTATTATTTTGAAGTGTTAACACTTGCGTTAGAATCTGGTAGAAATTTAGAAAATGCAATAAAGATGGCTTGTAAGTACATAGATTCTGAGATTTCTGATGAATTTAAGGAAACATTAAAACAAGTAAATTTTGGTAAATCACTAACAGAGGCTTTGTCTCTTATGAGCTATAGAATTCCAAGTTTGACAATTAATAATATAATTCTTAACATGGAACAATCTAATTTATTTGGTAATAGTATTATTGAAACAATGTATAACCAACTTGACTTTTTAAAGGATAAGCAAGTGATGGACATTAAGGCCCAAATAAATAAAATACCAAATAAAATAAGTATTGTTTCGGTAATATTTTTTATACCACTTATATTATTAATTATACTGGGACCAGTTTTATTAGATTTCATTAGTTAACAAACCGTTAAAGGTTTGTTTTTTTCTTTGTCAAATAGCTTTACAAGAAGTATATATTCTTGTTTACTGGGAATATTTTTAATGATAATATTTAAATAGGATATTAATAATAGGAGTGAATAGCATGAAGAAGGATGTGACTGAGTATTTAGGCTTTGAAGATGAAGAAGTAAAAAAAGTAGGACGACCAAAATTAGCTGATAAACAAACCAAAAAAAAATCTCTTATAATTGCAGGTTTATCATTTTTTGCTGTTACTATGTTACTTATTTTTGGCTATGGTAGTTTGGTGGGTTTTAATAACCTAGATCTTTTAGGTTTAGTAAATAAATCACAAAGTGTTGATCAAAACATATTAATCACAGAATTAAATCCACTTATAAAAGATATAACTTTAAAAGAAGGAACCAAAAGAAAAGTATATTTAACAGTATTACCAGCAAATGCTAGCAACAAAAAAATAGTATATGAATCTTCAGATAAACAAATAGCTATAGTAGATAATGAAGGTAAAGTTACCGCATTAAAAGAAGGAAATGCTGTTATTAAAGCTTCTTCAACAGATGGTTCTTCAAAAGTAGCTAAATTTAATGTTACAGTTATAAAAGACGCTACTGGTAAATGCTCTTTTTCATCACTTGATAAAACTAATAATGGAATTAATTATCAAATATCTTGCGATAATGCAACCATAAAAGAAATACAGTATAAAGTTGGTAGTAGTGATTATAAAAAATTACTTACTAAAAAGTTAAGTGATACTATTAAATTTTCTAATGAACAGTTAAATGAAAAAATAACACTTAAAGTAGTATACTATCCTAATAACAGTAAAGTTACTAAATATCAAACAAGGACCATAAATAACGTTACAACAACAACTGAACCTAATGGAAGTTGTATTCTTACCATTAAAGAAGTAAAGTCAAATAGTGCTAAATATGATATTACTTGTAATAATGCAACCGTATCTAAAATAGCATATAAAATAGGCAATGGTAGCTATGTTGGAATAGATCCAAGTAGTTTAGCGGATACTGTATTATTTGAAGAAAGTGATGTTACTAGAGTTATATACTTTAATATTGAATATAGTGTTGATGGTAGTAGTAGAACTAAAACGGTTACTAAAAGTAGTGTTATAGAAAAATCCTCTAATACAGTAACTAATGAAATTAAAATTGAATAGTTTATAAAAAGACTTAATTTAAGTCTTTTTTAATTAGTAAAATTGTATATAACTAAAAGATATGTCAATCATATAAATAGGTGATTTATATGATAAATGATATTTTAAATACTAATTGGTTTGAAATAGGTATTGTTGCATCACGTGCCATATTTTCTTTAGTTACGTTATTTTTAGTTACTAAAATGATTGGTAAAAAGCAAGTTTCAGAACTTAGTTTGTTTGATTATGTAATTAGTATATCAATAGGTAATTTTGCTGCGGAAATGACGATGAATTTAGATTCTCAAGTGTTAAATGGGTTTGTATCATTAGTTATTTTTGGTTCGATTGCTACTATTGTTGCTATTTTAACGATGAAAAGTGTTATATTAAGAAGATTTTTCATGGGAACACCTACCATAGTTATTCAAAATGGCAATTTCGTTTTAAAAAATTTAAAGAAGATAAAATTTGATATGAATGATTTTCTAGAAACTGCAAGAAGTGCCGGCTTTTTTGATATTAGTCAAATAAAATATGCCATAATGGAAGCAGATGGAAAAATAAGTTTTTTACCAAAAGAAGAGTATTTACCAGTTACCAATAAAGACATGAATTTAAAACCATCTAATCAGGGATTATGTGCTAATGTTATAATTGATGGAAAAATAATGAAGAAAAATTTAGAAAATATTAATAAAGATGAATCGTGGCTTATTAAAAATCTTAAAATTAAAGGATATAATGATTTAAAAGATATTTTATTAGCTACCATAGACGTTAATGAAAAGTTAGTTGTTTTTAATAAAAAAGAGGTAAGTGATGTTAAAAACATACTTGAATAATATTAGATTGTAGGCTTTTTAAAGTCTACTTTTTTATTGATATATGAAATAATATGAGTAAAATAAAATTACTAAAAAAAGAAACGCGATTTAATGTATGAAAATTTAAAAGGAAGAAAATTAACAAAAGAAGATAAAAAATATTTTGAGAACTGGATATTAAAAGAAAGAAAATTAAGTGAGATAGAAACAAAAAGCGGAAAGATAAAACTACACCCAATCATGTTAATGACGAATAAAAACATGAAATTAAATTATGGAATAAAAAAAGAATTAATACAAAATTATAGATATAAAGATGCTGATGAAGGAGATTATAAAATTAATCAAGATAGTAAAATAAAGCTATGATAAAAAGGAAAAGATTGTTCCTTTTTATTTTTTATGATATTATTTTTATGGTGATAGTATTGAAAAATAACTATAAAATATTTTATAAAGAAAACAAATGTATTTAAATTACTATTG
>CAMFOH010000029.1 GCA_945969495.1 uncultured Mollicutes bacterium | reverse complement strand
ACTTTCTTATTTTGTAACAAGTTTTTATGATAAAAATAAGGTTCCAAAAGAAGTACTAGTAAGTGAAGAGTTTGATACAAATCTTTTACAACAAGCTTTACAAACAAAAGTTTTGGTACCTCAAAAAGGGATTAAGAAAAAAATCGTTAATATGGCTTATGATAATGCTAAAATTGTTCTAGATGAAAGATTTGAACTTATTTCAAGAGATGAAAAAAGAACTTTTGAAGCAAATGAAGAGTTAGGAAAAATAATTGGAATACAAGACTTAAAAAGAATTGAGGCATTTGATAATGCACATTTATTTGGAACCTATACGGTAAGTGGTATGGTTGTCTTTAAAAATGGTAAACCTGATAAAAAAGAGTATCGTAAATATAAAATAAATTCAGGTTCTAAAGATGATTATCATACCATGCAAGAAGTTATATATAGAAGATATTACAGGGTGCTTCATGATAAGCTTGAAAGGCCAGATTTGATTATAGTTGATGGTGGAATAATTCAAGTTAATGCCGCTAAAGAAATAATAGATAGTTTGTATTTAGATATTCCGGTTTTAGGTCTTAAAAAGAACGATAAACATGCTACTACGGCACTTATAAGCGCTGAAAAAGAGTATGAAATAGAAAAAACGTCAGATGTGTTTCATCTTTTAACTAGAATACAAGATGAGGTACATAGGTATACAATTACTTATCATAAAGATATTAGAAGTAAAAGTAGTTTATCAAGTATTTTAGATAATGTACCTGGAATAGGTGACAAAAGAAAAAAGGATTTGCTAAAAAAATATAAAACTATTACTAAGCTTAAAAGCTTATCAAAAAAAGAGCTTGAAGAAGATTTGCCAATTAATGTTGCAAATAATTTATATAATTTTTTACAAGAATACAAAAAAGATTAGAAAAATTTTTTCTAATTTTTTTAATTTAAGAGTGATTTTGTCTTTCTTTGTCTAATAATGAAAATGAAAGGAGGATAAATGAAAAAAATATTTATTTTATTATTTACTGTTATATTATTTACAGGATGTAGTAATAAAAAAGAACAAAAAGAAGATACTAATGCTTCGTATGATGTAAAAAAAGATTATTATGTAAGTGTTGTGCCAATAGTTAATCATGATGATTATAATAATGTACAAAAACAAGTTGTTTATAATTATGAAGAAGTTAAAGAAGATGCTTTAAAAGAAGAAATAATTATTGAACAAGATATTATTCCTTTTGTTGAGGATGAAGTTGCAATTATAAAGGAAAATAAAGAGGTAGATGATACATTAGATATTAAAGAAAGTGAAAAGCAAGTTGCAAATGAAACTGTTAACACAGAAGAAAAGGAAGATACTAGTATTTTAGTAAGTGAAGATGATTTAAATAATAAGGTAAATAAAGATGAAAGTAGTGATTTTATTTTAGAAGAAAAAAATGATATAAAAGAAGAGGTTATAACTAATGAAGAATTAGAAAAAATGGAAGGCTTTTATAGTCCTAGTGGTAAGTATTTAGGTGATACAAAAGTTAAAGTAATAGATGTTAGTTATTATCAAGGTATTATAGATTGGGATAAATTCGCCAGTGATAGTGATTGCTATGGTGTCATACTAAGACTTGGTTACTATGATACTTTGGATAAAATGTTTGAAAGAAATATAAATGAAATAAAAAGATTAAACATACCATACGGAATATATTTATTTAGTTATGCAACTACTTTAAATGGAGCCTTAAAAGAAATGAATTTTACTAATCAAATGATTAATAAATATAATATAGAACCAACCTTAGGAATTTATTATGATATAGAAAGTTGGAATACAAAAAGTAGTAGTTCTAATAACATTTCAAAAGAAAAGTATGATAGTATTGTGCAATTATTTATTAATGGTGTAAGTAATTATGTATCTTATAAATATAAAGTGAAAGTTTACTCTGGCAGGTGGTATGCAATGAATAGATTAGGTAGCATAGCAAAATCTTATGTTGACTGGGTAGCAGAATATAATAGCACTTGTAAATATGATAGTAATTATTCTATGTGGCAATATACTTCTAAAGGTAGTATACCTGGTATAAATGGTAATGTTGATATAAGTTATTTATATTAAAATAATTCTTTGTTTTTATATTTTCTTTTAATAAAAAATGACAATAAAAAATCTACAAGTTATAAATTTGTAGATTTTTTTAATTATTAAAACCATCTTCTTGGTGGATATGGGTAATATGGTCCTGGTTGGTAATAATATACTGGTCTATTATTATAACCATATCCCGGTCTCCAAAATGCTGGTGCAAGGGCTGCTCCAGTTACACCACCTAATAGAAATGGAAATACGAAACCACCAGCTAATCTTTCATCATTTGAGTTATTGGTTGAATAACTCGCAGGTACGTAGTAACCATATATGTTGCTATTTTGTGGTAGGTTATTAGATGTTTGGTATCCTTGATTCAATTAAATCACCTTCCTCTAAAATAGTATATGTTTTTTTATTTGAAGTGACATAAGCATAGTATGGTGTTATAATAGAAGACATAATATATATTTAATTTTAAAATTAAATAGAGGTGGTTTAATTGAATCAGATTAAAATAATGAATGATATTTTAGCTAATAAAATTGCAGCAGGTGAAGTTGTTGAAAAATGTGTTTCGGTAGTTAAAGAATTAGTTGAAAATAGTGTTGATGCAGGTGCAGATGAAATTAAAATAGAAGTACAAGATGCTGGAACAAAGTTAATAAAAGTAATTGATAATGGAAGTGGCATGAATCATGATGATGCTCTTTTAGCCTTCGAAAGACATGCGACTAGTAAACTTTTTGATGAGATGGGATTGTTTAGGATATCTTCTTTAGGTTTTAGAGGTGAAGCTCTTCCTTCTATTGCATCAGTATCTGAGGTAACTTTAAAGACTTCTTTAGGCGATGTTGGAACTAAATTAGAAATAAAAGGTGGTAAATTAGTTAGTGATGAAGTATCGGATGCAAGAAAAGGAACAGAAATAACGGTTAGAAATTTGTTTTATAATACACCCGCAAGGTTAAAGTACTTAAATAGTATATATAGTGAGCTTGCTAATGTTTGTGAATATGTAAACAAAATGGCATTGTCATATCCGGATAAAAAGTTTATTCTTATAAGTGATGATAAGGTTTTATTAAACACTGATGGTTCTGGTAATCTACTTAAAGTAATAAAGGAGATATACGGAAGTGAAGTAGCAAGAAAAATGAAAAAAATATCAGTATTTAATGATGATTATGACGTTGATGGCTTTATTTCCTTGCCAGAAGTTACTAGGTCAAGTAGAAATCATATGATAACTTTAGTAAATAAAAGAGTGGTAAGAAACGTAGAATTAAATCGTACGATAAATGATGCTTATCATACTTATAAACCAGAAACAAGATATCCAATAGTTGTTTTAAATATAAATACAGATCCGTCTTTAGTAGATGTTAACGTCCATCCTTCTAAATTAGATATAAAATTTAGTAACTTTGAAGATTTAAAAGAATTAATAAAAAAGGGAATTAAAGATGTTTTAGATAATGAATTATTAATTCCAAAGATAGAAAAAAAAGAAATTACTACCACAAGACCAAAAGTAGAAGTGCAACAACTTAATTTAGAAAGAGAAAGTATAATTGAAGGAAACACCATTGATTATTCTTTATTTGATGAATCATCACTTGAAGTTAATGAGGACATAGTAGAATATAATAATAAAAAAGAAGTATCTTATGATGAGGAAAAGCAAAAAGTAATTATGCCAGAAATGTATCCCGTTGGGCTTGCTAAAGGGACTTATATTATTTGTCACAACGAACTTGGACTTTATATGATAGATCAACATGCTGCAAAAGAAAGGATAAATTATGAAGGCTATTTAAAAGCGTTTGGCAATCCTAATAGTGATAGCATTAGAATGTTAATTCCACTTACTTTGGAGTTTCCTAGTAATGAGTTTATAATAATTAAACAAAATTTAGATATTTTAAAGAATATGCATTTTGATATTGAAGAAAGTGGTATTAATACTTTTGTTGTAAAAGAACACCCAACATGGATAAAAGAAGGTTATGAAATAGATAGCATAAAAAAAATATTAGAGGTGTTAATTAGCGAAGAGAAAAACTTTACAATAGAAAAATTTAGAGAAAAAGCTGCAATAACGCTTAGTTGCAAAATGGCTATTAAGGCAAATATGAATATTAGCACTGAAGAGATGGAGTCTTTAATAAATGATTTAAGAAAATGTGAAAATCCATATACTTGCCCTCACGGAAGACCAACAACCATATTTTATAGTAACTACGAATTAGAAAAAATGTTTAAAAGGGCGATGTAATTATGATAATAGCAATAGTAGGTCCAACTGGCGTTGGTAAAACAAAAATGTCGATAGAACTAGCTAAAAGATATAATGCTGAAATCATAAGCTCTGATAGCATGCAAATATATAAAAAAATGGATATTGGTACGGCTAAAGTAACCGAAAAAGAAATGGGCGGCATTATTCATCATATGATTGATATAAAAAACGTTAGCGAAGATTATTCGGTGTATGAATATCAAAAAGATGCAAGAAAAATATTAAATGAATTATTAGAAAAAAAGAAAAACGTTATTATAGTAGGTGGAACAGGTTTATATTTAAAAGCTCTTTTATATAATTATGAATTTAAAGAATATAGAAACAAAAAAGATTTTTCTTCATATTCAAACGAAGATTTATATAAAATGGTTAAAGTAATTGATAAAGATGCTAAGATTCATGTTAATAATAGACAAAGATTAGAAAGTTTTTTAAATAATCATAATCAAAGTATTAATACTTCCTCGAAGATGATTTATGATGCTAAAATAATTGGTCTTACAAGACCAAGAGATGAACTATATGATACCATTAATAAAAGGGTAGATGAAATGATAAACGAAGGTTTATTAAATGAAGCTAAATACTTTTATGATAATAACGTTAATAGTAAAGCAATAAAAACGGCAATTGCTTATAAAGAATTATACTTGTATTTTGATGGTAAAATAAGTTTAAATGAGGCTTTAGATTTAATAAAACAAAGAAGCCGTAATTATGCTAAAAGACAATACACATGGTTCAATAATCAAATGAACGTTAAATGGTTTGACATAAATAAAGATGATTTTAGCAAAACAATTGATGAAGTTATTTGTTATATAGAAAATAATAAAGGAAACATTTAATGTTTCCTTTATTATTTTGCTTCAACGTATATATTTTCATCAAAAACATGTTCTTCGTCAGAATTATTTTTAAGAGTGTTAGTATCAATTAAAAAATATTTATTACTTAACATATCAGAACCATCACTAGTTATTGGATCATCCCATGTAAGATCTAGATGTAACCAAACTCCTTCTACGAAAACTAAATTCCACACGTGAGTATTTGATGATATACGATAGTTTTTGATGTTCATTTTTTCTAAAAACAAGCTCATTGCATCAGCATATCCACTACATATTCCACTTCCCTCTAATAATACTCCATATGCAGTTGATGAATTTATGTCTGAAAGGCCGGTTGTATTACTAGAATCGTATTTTGTATTATTAATTATATAATCATGAAAAATTTTTATGTTTTCTTTTACATTTTTACTTGAATCGTAGATATTATTATATATTTCATTTACTTTTTCGGTTAATTTTTTTATTTGCTCATCAGTGTATCTATTTTCTTTTTTAAGAGTTATTCTTCCAGTACTATTAAACGTTGTGTTAACCTTATTAAAAGTATTAAACGGATGAATAAAATTACTTAAGTCAGTAAGATAAGTGTTATTTTCAACCATTTTTTTAACGTCATTTACACAAGATAAATAATCAGGGTCACACTTTATAGTATATTCTTGCCAACCAGCATCTAAAAAGGTATATATAGCATTTTTTGCATCATCTTCACTTTTTATAGTAGTATCTTCATTAATTTTTACATATTCATAATTTTCTTTTTTTCTATAATCACTATCATTTAAGGTTTGCTTTATTTCTGGTTGGAGATACTTGGTATATAAATATTCAATTTTGTTTGTTAATAAATAATAATTATCATAAACTAAGTATCCAATGATAACGATTAGTACCACCATTATTGTTAATCTTATAAGTTTTTTAATTTTCATATCATCACCATACTAATTATACCAGTAAAGCAAAAAAAAAAGAAGTAAAATTACTTCGTTTCATTTACTTTTTTTGATAATCTAGATTTAAGACGAGCAGCCTTGTTTTTTGTTATAATTCCTTGACCTAAAGCTTTATCAATTCTTTTGTTAGCAGTATTTAGGTTTTCTTTTGTAGCTTCTTTTTCTACCTTTTTAACAGCGGTTTTCATTGCACCTTTTTTCAAAATATTAGCATCATGTTTTGAAGCAATAACCTTAACTCTTTTTTTAGCGCTTTTAATATTTGGCATTTTTTCACCTCCTGGCGTTTTCATAACTTCTTATAGTTTAGCAAAAAAAATATAAAAAATCAATAATAAATACTATTTTTGGTAAAAATAAAAAAGGGTGATGAATCAATGCATAAAATAGATTTAGAAAAATATGAGATAAGAACAGACATGGCAATAGATTTAACAGAAAAAGATAAAAAAACGTACAAGCCACAAACTTACAATAAAAACGGAGTAAAAGTCTCTTGGATTAAACTTGAAGAAAATAATGATATAGGTAAAAAGCCAGGAAATTATCTGACATTAGAATTTGATGATGTAACAGATGATGATGCTAAAAAAAATGTTTCTAAGGTATTTAAAGAAGAATTATACAACATGTTATTAAAATCGGGATTTAATAAAAAAACTAAAACATTAGTTATAGGGCTTGGCAATCCAAAATCAACACCGGATGCTTTAGGTCCACTTGTCTCTGAAAAAATACTTGTTACTAAGCATTTTTTTGATATGGGTTTATCAGTTGAAGACAAGTTCTCATGTGTTTCAGCGTTTTATCCAGGAGTAACGGGTACAACTGGTATAGAAACAAGTGATTTAATAAGTGGTGTTAAAAGCATATCAAATCCAGATTTAATAATTGTCATTGATGCTCTTGCATCTTCTTCAATTTCTAGGGTAAACAAAAGCATCCAAGTATCAGATGCTGGTATATCACCAGGTAGTGGGATAGGTAATAAGAGAAAAGAAATCTCAAAAGAAACATTAAAAACTCCAGTCATTGCAATAGGTGTTCCAACCGTTACTTCTGCATCTGTAATAGTTTCTGATACAATTAATTACATGTTAAAAAATTATGCATATAATAAAAAAATTTTAAATAGTAAAGCATTAAAGTTAGTTTCTAAACCTATTAATTATTTGAATAAAGATGTTAATGCCTCAAACGATGATAAAAAAACTTTTTTAGGACTTGTTGGCTTATTAAGTAAAGAAGAACTAACTAGTTTAACATACGAAGTTTTAACTCCTATTGGTTATAATTTAATGGTAACTCCAAAAGAAGTAGATTTTATAATTGAAAAATTAAGTGATGTTATAAGTTATGGAATAAATAATAGTTTGCATGAAATATAAAAATTATTTACTTCGACAATAATGACGCCTTATTTATGATAATGTAAATTTGAGGGTGATTATTATGAAGCAATTTAAATCAAAAAAAATCAAAAAAAGAAAGTGGATTTATATTTTTATATTCGTGTTCTTTTTTGTTTTTTCATATGTTTTTGTGATTTTTTATTTATCAAAAAATAGAATAGATAAAAATATTTTAAACAAAAGTATTAATTATATAAACTTTAGTTTACCAAGTTATTTATCGGATAAAACTAGCAAAATAGTTAATAAGCCTGTTAATTTATTAAATAATAATATAAAAAAAGCATCATATAATAGTGTAAAAAAAACTTTCATAGTAACTGATCAGAGTAAAAAAGAAGAGGTAAATGTTGAAAAAAAATTTGAACCCTTAATATATATTTATAATACACATCAAACAGAAAATTATAAAGATTATAGTGTTACCCAAGCAGCCCTATATTTAACTGATAAATTAAACGGATTAGGTCTTACCACTTATTTTGAAGAGCAAAGTGTAACTACTTTTTTACAAGCTAACAACATGAAATATTATAAGTCATATACTGTTTCTAGAAAATACTTAGAAGAAGCAAAACAAAAATATCCTAGTATTATTTATTATTTTGATATTCATCGTGATGCGTTAAGAAAAGAAAAAAGCACAATAACAGTAAATAATAAAAATTATGCTAAGGTAATGTTTATTGTTGGAACAGATAATGAGTCTTATCAAGATAATTTAGTTAATGCAAAAAAAATAAACGAAATAATAAATGACTTAGTTCCTGGAATAACAAGAGGAGTAATACAAAAAGGTGGAGCGGGTGTTAATGGTATATATAATCAAGATGTTTCTTCAAACTCATTTTTAATAGAGGTAGGTGGAAACAATAATAATAAGGAAGAAGTAGTAAATACAATTGATATTATCTATAAAGCAATAACTGAGTATGTAAGAGGTGTTGTATGATAAGTTATAAAAAAATATTTCATGGTTTTATATGGATTTTATTTTTAGGTTTTTTAGTTTTATATTTTGCGCAAGCTGGTGGTTATTATGATGATTTAAATAATAAGAAGTCATCTTTAACAGAAGAAAAAATAAAGCAGTTTGAGCAAGATGTAAAAGATGGAAAAGAAATTAAAGTGGAAAATTATGTGGTTGATATAAAAAAAGATTATAATAATAAAATTTCTAGTTTTGGGCTTTTTACCTCTAAAACATTTGCAAAGTATTTTAAAAATTTTATGAACGCAGTATTTGGAGGTATAGATAAGATGGTAAGCGAACAGTAATTTGACAAATTAAATTAAATTCTATATAATCTAATTATATTTAAATTGTTGATCAAGAAAAGTAGCTAAAATAAGTATTTAAGAGAGTAACTGTTTGGTGTAAAGTTATATATGAGTTTTAGTAAATGGGCTTGGGAATGGATACCGAAATTAATAGTAGGCTATCACGGAAGTTAACCGTTACCTTATAACATATGTATGATAGTACGTATTAAAGGTGGCATTAAAAATAAGATTATAACTCTTATCCTAATATGGATAGGAGTTTTTTTATAATAAGGATGTGATAAAATGATAATAGATAAGCGATGGTGTAATAATATTTAAATTAATTAAAAATAAAATATTATAGAAAAGAGGAAAAGAAAATGAAAAATATTATATTAACAGGAGAAAGACCAACAGGCCCACTTCATATAGGACACTACGTTGGTTCACTTAAAAACAGAGTAAAAATTCAAAATGAAGGTAATTATGATGAAATGTATTTATTTGCAGCAGATGCACAAGCGTTAACTGATAACTTTGAAGATCCAAAAAAAGTAAAAGATAACGTGTTTGAAGTTGCACTAGATAATTTAGCATGCGGTATAGATCCAGAAAAGGTAAATTACTTTATTCAATCGGAGGTATCAGAACTAACAGAACTTACTTTTTATTATATGAATTTAGTTACCATAGCACGTTTACATAGAAATCCAACCGTAAAAGAAGAGATAAAACTAAGAGGTTTTGAAGAAAGCATACCGGCAGGATTCTTTACTTATCCAGTTAGTCAAACTGCTGATATAACTGCTTTTAAAGCTAATATTGTTCCGGTAGGTGATGATCAATTACCAATGATAGAACAAGCAAGGGAAATAGTTAGAAAATTTAATTCAATTTATGGAGAAACTTTAGTTGAACCGGAAGCTGTATTACCAGAAAATGAAAATGAAAGAAGATTAGTAGGAATTGATGGGAATGCTAAGATGAGTAAGTCATTAGGTAATTGTATATATCTAAAAGATAGTGAAGAAGAAATAAGAAAAAAAGTATTTAGTATGTATACTGATCCAAATCATATAAAAATAGAAGATCCTGGAAAGGTAGAAGGTAACGTGGTATTTACTTATTTAGATGTTTTTTGTAAAGAAGATTCTTTTGAAAAATTTTTGCCCGAATATAAAAACTTAGATGAATTAAAAGCCCACTATATGCGTGGTGGTCTTGGTGATATGAAAATTAAAAGATTTTTAAATGATGTATTACAAGAAGAATTAAGACCGATTAGAGAAAGAAGAGAACTTTTAGCTAAAGATCCTCAAAAGATATATGAAATACTTAAAAAAGGAACACAAAAAGCTAGAGAAAAAGCAAGACAAACACTAAAAGAAGTAAAAGAAGCTATGATGTTAAATTATTTTGAATAATTCGTTTAATAATTTAAAGAAATAAAAAAGTCTTCATTTAAAGACTTTTTTTATTTTGTTTGATATAATAATTAACAGGTGATTTTCATGAAAAAGGAAAACATAAGAAACTTTTGTATTATTGCACACATAGATCATGGTAAGTCTACGCTTGCTGATAGAATAATGGAAAAGACTGGTGCGGTAGAAAAAAGAGAACTTAAAGAACAACTTTTAGATTCTATGGACTTAGAGCGAGAACGTGGCATAACAATTAAATTAAACTCGGTTGAATTAAAATATAAGCGTGGTAATGAAGAATATTTATTACATTTAATTGATACTCCAGGGCACGTAGATTTTTCATACGAAGTATCAAGAAGCTTAGCTGCTTGTGAAGGTGCTATACTAGTCGTAGATGCTGCTCAGGGAATAGAAGCTCAAACTTTAGCTAACATGTATCTTGCCATGGAAAGTAATTTAACTATTATTCCTATAATAAATAAAATTGATTTACCAAACGCAGATGTAGAAAAGGTAAAAAAAGAAATTACTGATACGTTTGGGTTTAAAAATGAGGATATAATTCTTACAAGTGCTAAAACTGGAGTTGGAATAGAAGAATTATTAAACGCGATAGTAGATAAAGTTCCTGCACCTAAAGGAAAAGATGATGAAAAACTAGAAGCATTAATATTTGATAGTGTTTATGAATCTTATCGTGGTGCAATCATTTGGACTAGAATAGTAAATGGAAAAGTAAAAGTAGGAGATAAAATAAAAATGATTTCTACTGGTAGTGAATACGAAGTAGTTGAATTAGGTAAACATGATCCAAAAGAAAGAAAAGTTAATGTGTTACAAGCTGGTGAAGTAGGATATTTATGTGCTTCAATTAAAAGTGTTAGTGACATAAAGGTAGGAGATACAATAACACTTTCTAAAAATCCAGGTAAACAGCTTCCTGGATATAAGCAGGTAAAACCAATGGTATACTGCGGGCTTTATCCAATAGAATCCAATAAATATACTGATCTTAAAGATGCTTTAGAAAAGTTAAAATTAAATGATGCTTCACTTTCTTTTGAACCAGAAACATCAACGGCATTAGGCTTTGGTTTTAGGTGCGGTTTTTTAGGAATGCTTCATATGGATGTTATAGAAGAAAGAATCGAAAGAGAGTTTAAAATTGATATAATAGCAACGTCTCCTTCAGTCGTTTACGAAGTCTTTCTTACAAATGGTGAAAAAATTATGGTTGATAATCCAAATAAGATGCCTGATCGCACACTTATTAAAGAAATAAAAGAGCCTTATATTAAAACCAATATTTTCGTTCCAAGTGAATTTATCGGTTCTGTTATGGAGCTTTGTCAAAATAAAAGAGGCGATTACATAAACATGGATTATATTAATACTACGAGGGTGAATATTCATTATGAACTTCCTTTATCAGAAGTAGTATATGACTTTTTTGATAAGTTAAAGTCATATACTAAAGGATATGCTTCTTTTGATTATGAAATAATTGGCTATAAAACTAGTAATTTGGTTAAAATGGATATTTTAATAAATGGTGAGGCTGTTGATGCTTTATCAGTTATTACACATAAAGACTTTGCTTATAGCAAGGGAAAAGCAGTGGTAGAAAACTTAAAAAAACTTATACCAAGACAACTTTTTGAAGTTCCTATCCAAGCTGTAATAAGTAATAAAGTAATAGCAAGAACTGATATTAAAGCAATGAGAAAAAATGTTTTAGCAAAATGTTATGGTGGGGATATAACTCGTAAAAGAAAACTACTTGAAAAGCAAAAAGAAGGTAAAAAAAGAATGAAAAGGGTTGGTAATGTAGAAATACCACAAGAAGCTTTCTTGTCGGTTTTAAGCGTAGATGATTAATGAAAGTAGGATTAATATGAAAAAGATAAAAGCTAAGGTATTAAAACCAGATATAAGAAAAATAATTTATGATGGTTATGAGATAAAAATAGATTTTAATAGAAAAATATCCGTTGATGGATATATTCCAATAATGGCACAAACCAATTTAAGTGATGATAAAATAAAAATTATAACAGGAATTATTGATGAAGACTTAAATGTTGTTGTTCCTTTAAGAGAAAATGTTATTTCAAAAGAAGAACTTGAAAATAAGAACTTTGGTATAAATATATCTATATATCAAAATGGTAAAGCTTTATATGAAACAGAAAATAATGTTTATTTAATTGATCTTAAAACCGTTAAATTTAATAAGGAAAATGATAATTATATTCCTTCTAGTTACTATTTTAAATTTAAATGTGTAGAAGATATAGGA
>CAMFOH010000028.1 GCA_945969495.1 uncultured Mollicutes bacterium | reverse complement strand
AAGTGATGTAATAATTAAGGGCTATTTAAATAAGGTAAGAAATTTTAAGATTAAGTCTGGTGCATCTTTAAAAGAAATAAATAATTTTGATGAGAACGTTAGAAACTTTTTTGATAATGGAAACGAAATATTTACACCAGTAAGCGAGTATGAAAAAGAGTTTGATAATAAAAATAATGTAAAATAATGTACAATCTATTGATATTTAAATTACACTAGGTATATACTAATTATAGGGAGTGTGATATTAGTGATTTATCCATCGATAGATAAGATACTTACTAAGGTTGGTTCAAAGTATTTATTGGTTCACGTAGCTTCTAGAAGAGCAAAAGAAATGGCAGAAACTAAACATTATCAAATGCCAGAAGCTAAATATAAATGTGAAAAGAATATTGGTAGAGCACTTGAAGAAGTAATGGAAGACTTAATACAAATAAAATAGTATTATGTTTTTTTTCTTATGGAGGGTTTTATGAAAATAATAAAGTATAAAAAAATATCTAATAATAAATATAATTTATATCTAGATAATAATGATACAATAACATTATACGAAGATGTTATTGTAAATAATAATTTATTATTAACAAAAAAAATAGATAATGATGAACTTAAAGTTTTACTGAATCAAAATAATGAAGTATATGCATATGAAATAGCACTTAGATTTATTACTATTAAAATGAGAAGTAAAAAAGAAGTATATGATTATTTATTAAAGAAAAATATATCAGAATATTTAATTGATATTACCATTAATAAGCTTATAAAAGAAGGTTACTTAAATGATTTTAATTTTTGCAAAGCATATGTTAACGATCAAATGTTGTTATCTAATTTTGGACCATATAAAATAAAGAATAATTTAATTAAATATGGTATTGATAGTGATATAATTAATGAAGTTATTGGGGATATAAAAGAGGAAGTTGTAAAAGAAAAATTATCTAAATTAGTAAAAAAACAAATAAAGATAAAAAAAGGTAGTGTAAATCTTTTGAAAATAAAACTAATTAATTATTTTACTAATTTAGGTTTTGATAAAGATATGATAGTTAAAGAGTTATCTTATTATGATCTTAAATCAGACCCGCAAAAATTAAAAAATGATTATGATAAACTCTATAACAAATATAAAAGTAAATATGATGAAAGTAAGTTAACTTATTTTATTGCTCAAAAATTATATTCTAAAGGATATACAAGTGATGATATAATTTCAGTTGTAAAGGATAATCGCTAGATAAATAATAGTTCATTTAGAACTATTATTTTGTTTGTGGTATAATATCTATGGTGATTATTATGTATGATAATTTAACTTATCTTATTAAAACGGAAATACTAAAATATGATAATATCATAAAAGATTTAAATAAAAAATTATTGATGTATAAGCCAGTATATGATGTTTTAAAACCTAAGGGCAAAAAGTTTAACAAAGAAAATATTCTTCGTTTAACGATGGATGATAAATTTCTTAATATGTTAATGAAGATAATGGAACAATCTAATACTATTGTAATTGAAAAAATGATTGAAAATAAAATATTATATGAAAAACATAATAAACAAGTAGAAGAAAGCTTTAGCTCTTATGGTTTATCTAAAGAAGTAATATTTAGTGATACCTTTATGAATAATATTAAATTAAGATCGACTGTTAATCCAAGGTTAAAACAAGTATATGACAAGCTTGTTATAATGAAACAAAGGGATATAGAATTATTTGAATTAAATGAGAAAATAGTATTTTATATATGTAATACGATGATTGATATGTATGAGGAAGCTAATGAAGAAAAACAAAGAATTAAAGATGCAAAAAAATATTTAGAATATGCTTTAAAAAATTATCAGTCAAATAATAATTTAACCCCAAGAGATAAGTCAATTATCGCAGAATTAATAGATAACGTTTTAGTTTTATATGTAAAGAAAAAACTATCTAGTGAATTTAGTGCATATTTATCAAAGTTTAATTCTAAAACAAGTGAAAAAAAGGTTAGTGTCACTAAAGAAGTACCAAAACCTATAGTTAGTTATGTTGATGGTGATTTTTATGAAGCAGATATTAATCAAGAAGATGAAGAGGATTACATATATAATAACTATTTAATCGCTATTAAATCACTAGATAATTATAATGATATTAATACTTTTCTTAACTCAATTAAATATGATTGTGATATTAAAAAAATACTCATGAAGTTAATGAATTTACTTACATCACAACCAGAAGATAAATTGTTAAAAGATTACTTAAATGAATACTTATCATTTTTAGATGATGAAAAAAAAGAAACGAAAAAGGATGAAAATCATATTTTCTATTATGGCTTTTTAAATAAAAAAAATCGAGTTTTAACAGATGTTTTAAAAGGTGATATACCAAAAGAATACTATGGTGATGTTCTAAAGGGAATTAATATGATTAAAACTGATGGTGCAAAAAATAAGCGTAGAACTATTACTAGAATAAGAAAAGTATTTAAGCTAAGAATAAATGATATTAGTATAACTTTTAAAAAGTTATCGAACAATATATATATTATACTAGGTATCTTTTGTAAGAAAGATCACCATGGGTATGATGTTATAAATACTACTTTAGAACGTAATAATGATTTGATTGGCTTTGAAAAATCAATTATTAGTGCGAGTATGATACAAGAAATTTGGGATGAATATTTAAGTATAAATGATGATTTTGAAAAAGAGTTAGAAGAAGTACTTAAAGTTAATAAAAAATAAGTTGTTTTAATTCAAAATAAATGTTATTATCAATAATAGAGGTGGTTTATATGAAAAATGACAAAACCTCTTATTCAAAAGATAAGAATAAAAAGGTAAGAAAAATAAAATTTGAAGCTTTTCCAGGTGATTTAAAAAACAAACAAACTAAGGAAATAAGAATAAATAAAAAGAAGCTGTTTTTAATTGTTTTGATTATATTAATATTCCTTACTTTATTAATTAGTTCTAGTTTTTTAAATAAAATGATACTTGATTATAATGATAAAGCTATCAGTAAAATTAGTGAAAATAAAAATAGTGATATCAAAAATTATCAAAATATTCTTTTTAAAGAATTAGGTTATGATGCATCAAAAAAAGAAAAAAAAGTATTAGATGGAAATACTTATGATGTAGAATATGCTTATCATGAAAATACTGATAACTTGTATGATACGATAAGTATTTACTATGATGATTCAAAAAACATATACTATTTGACTTGTAACTTAATATATGAAATAGCTAGTAAAGACACTAAAGTTATAAGTAATGATATTAATGAATTAATTAATAATTTTATAAATGTAAATATAACAGAAGATATGATAGATAAACTAATTTATGATAAGAATTATTATGATAATATTTCTGATTTTAATTTTAGTATGTCTCTTAATGAAACGTCTAATGATGATTATTATATGATTACCATAACTTTTAAAAAATAAAATTCAGAATTACTGAATTTTTTTGTTATAATATTTTTGGTGAAAATATGAATAATAATGAATTACTTACTATTCTTTACGAAAATAAAGATGAGAAATATAAAAACTTTAATGATAAAATAATAAATACTAAAATGCCTACCATTGGAGTTAGAACACCTATATTAAAGAAAATAGCTAAAAATATATCTAAAGGGGATTATGATAAGTTTTTATGTAATATAAATAATGTTTACTATGAGGATGTATTAATAGAAGGTTTAGTAATTTCATATATTAAAGATCCTAAAAAATTAATTAACAAATTAGATATTTTTTTAGATAAAATAGATAACTGGGCCATCTGTGATATGGTTTGTGCATCTTGTAAAAGTCTTGTTAAAATAAAAGATGAATGTTTTTTATTCATAAAGAAAAACATTTTAAGTAATAATATATGGAGAGTTAGGTTTTCTTTTGTTTTATTACTAAACTACTTTATTCAAGAAAATTATTTAGAAGAGATTTTTAAAATGATTGATCAAGATAAAAATGATGAATATTACGTAATGATGGCAAAAGCTTGGTTAATAAGTGAATGTTATGTTAAACATAAAACTGAAACACTAAAATATTTAAAGAATACTAAAATAGATAATGTAACTTATAATAAAGCAATATCTAAAATATGTGATTCATATAGAGTATCGGAAATTGATAAAATAAATATAAAAATGATGAAAAAAATATCGAAAAATGCATAAATTATACTAGGGTGATTATCTTGAAAGAGGAATTTAAAGCGTTTGTAAGAAAAAGACCAGAACTAATAAAATACGTTAATTCTGGAGAAATGACATGGCAAAAATTTTATGAACAATGGTCTTTATATGGTGAGGATGAAAATGTTTGGAAAGATTATAAAAATAATAATATTTCTTCATCTTCTAATACTAAACAAGAGTCATTTAACTTAGGCTCAATAGCAGATATGATAAAAAAAGTAGATATGAATTCAGTCCAAAAGGGTGTTAATAGCCTTCAGAAAATAATTGAGTTACTGCAAGGATTTACCACAAAAGATGTAGCTACTTCAAACTCAAAAACATATGAACCTAGACAATTATTTAAAAAGTTTGAGGACTAATGGATATAAGAATTAAGCTTTTTCTTGATTCAAACCCTGATTATAAAAGATACTTAAGATCTAATTCATATTGGTATAAAACGTTAATAAGAAATCCAGAAATGATTGATGCTTTTATATCAGAAGTAAAAGAAAAATACAAACTAAGAACAACCGATAAAATAAATAATTTAATAGATAAGATTGATATGGTAAGTAAACTAATTAACGTATTGAGGTGATATAATGATAGAAAAAGTATATGAAATAATAGATGATATAGATAATAGTGATATGAAAAAAAGATTAGATGAAATTAAATTAAAAATAAATAATGATGAAGATGCAAAAAAATTAATAAAAAAGTTTTATGAAGCTAAAGAGTTGTATGAAAAATATAATTATAAAGAAGATTTTATAAAAGCGAAAATAAACATGCTTAAAAATCCACTTGTTGAAGAATATGTAAGTATACAAAATAAAGTTAACATGCTTACAATTCAAATTAATAATCGAATAAATAAAATTACTAAAGGTATTACTGATAAAAAGTAATGCTTTTTTATTTGAGTGTTTTTTAAATAATTATAGAATAATTAAATAGGAGGCTATAAAATGTATGAATTAAAAGAAAATATTGATATAAAAGACTTAATATATGAAATAAGAGGAAAACAAGTAATGTTAGATAGTGATTTGGCAATTTTATATGGGTGTTCTAACGGAACCAAAGATATAAATAAAGCTGTAAGAAGAAATATTGAAAGATTTCCTAATGATTTTTATTTTCAACTTACTAAAGATGAATATAATAATTTGAGGTTCCAAAATGGAACCTCAAAAATAGAAAACAGAGGCGGCAGACAATATTTACCCTATGTATTTACTGAGCAAGGAGTTGCAATGTTATCAAGTGTACTTAGAACTCCTAATGCTGCAAAGGTAAGTGTAAACATAATGAATGCTTTTGTATGGATGAGAAAGTTCATCAACGAAAATAAAGATATGTTTAAAAGAATTATTTCTATAGAAAACAAAACTGATTATATAGAAAATTCCTTAATAGAGCAAAACATAAAAATAGATGAGTTATTTGATAAATTTGATAGGAAAGAAGACTTAAAAAGTAAGTTGTTTTATAATGGACAAATATATGATGCCTATAGTTTGTTGGTAGAAATAATAGAAAAGGCAAACAAAGAAATTATAACTATGTAGATAAAAAAACGCTTGATATATTATCAAAAAAGAAAGTAGAGGCAACTATTTTATTAATAACAGATAATAATAAAAGCAAATTAACAAAGATAGATATAGATAAATTTAATAGTGAGTATCCATTATTAAAAATAAAATATACGAATATATTTCATGATAGATTTATAATAATAGATGAAAAAGAGCTATATCACGTAGGGACATCATTAAAAGATTTAGGTAAAAAAGTATTTGGTATTAATGTCATAAAAGATAATAATTATTTAAAACTATTATTAAATATGATAAAATCTATATAAGGTGGTATAAATGAAAATAATAAGTGGAAAATATAAAGGTAGAGTATTAAAAGGTTTTGATATTGTTGGTACAAGACCTACTATGGATAGGGTAAAAGAATCTTTATTTGCTATGATTCAAGATTACGTTAAAGATACTATAGTCTTAGATTTATATTCAGGAACTGGTAATTTAGCAATAGAAGCTATTTCTAATGGTGCAAAAATGGCTTATTTAGTAGACAATAATAAAATAGCAATAAATACAATAAAAAATAACATAAAAGATTTAAAAATAGAAAATACTAATATTATCCAAGGTAATGCCTATGATGTTCTAACAAGTTTTATTAATAACAAAACATTTGATATTATATTTTTAGACCCACCATATAATACTAATGAACTAGATAAGTCATTAACATTAATTAATGATAATATAAACTTACTTAGTAATAATGGAATAATAGTATGTGAAACAGAATTAAAAATAGATTATTCTAAGTATGATAATTTAATTGTATATAAATGTAAAAAATATGGTACTAAAGTAGTAAATATATTAAAAAAGAATAATTATAGTATTGACTAAAAAAATTAACAATGATAAGATTTATATGTAACAATAGGAGGAATAAATATGAAAAAAATATTAAAAAATAAAAAAGGTTTTACTTTAATCGAATTACTAGCAGTTATCGTAGTACTTGCAATCATAATGGTTATTGCAACACAACAAGTAAATAAGACAATACAAAATTCTAGAGCAAACTCTTTTATATCATCATATCAAATGGTAGTTAAACAAGTTAAACTTAACATGGCTTCAGGAGATACTGTTGCCTGTGGTGGTAGTTCTTCAGTAGATTGTTTAAATTTTTATAATTTGAGTAATGATTATAGTATGATTATAAAAGATGAGAATAATAGTTATAAGATTTATTTTGGTTCAGCTGGAGTCGTTTCATACGTAAAAAATAGTGGTAGTGTTACTACCAATGGTTCTCCTACTACTGGTAAAAAGTTTGCAAATCTTGATTTAAGTAAATACGGGGATGCGAGCAGCGGTAGTACTTGCCAACCAGCAACTATTTCTTATAATGCTACTTCTTGTGCAAATAATTATATTGTTGGAACTATAAGTAAATAATATGAGCTACTTTAAAGCTCTTTTTTCTTTTGCTTTCATCTTCTATATTTAGTATAATATTTATATATGAAGTAAGAGGTGGTATAAATGTTATTAATAGGTTCACATGTATCTTTTGGTAGTAAAGAGCAGCTTTTAGGAAGTGTAAAAGAAGCAATAAGTTACGGAGCTAATTCTTTTATGTTTTATACAGGGGCACCGCAAAATACTAAAAGATGTAACATAGATTATGACTTAACTTTGGAAGCTAGAAATTTATTATATGAAAATAATATAGAGCTTGAGAACATAGTAGTTCATGCACCATATATAATTAATTTAGCTAATAATGAAAAAAAAGAAAGTTATTTATTTGCAATAGATTTTTTAAAAGATGAAATAAAAAGGGCATATGCATTAGGTTCTGAAAAGTTAGTTTTACACCCGGGAAGTTTTGTTAACTTAGATTTAGATACGGGAATTAAAAATATTATTAATGCTTTAAATGAAGTTTTAACGCCTAATCAAGCCGTTAAAATATGTTTGGAGACAATGGCGGGTAAAGGTACTGAAACTTGTTTTAAATTAGAGCATATTAAGCGTATTATAGATGGTGTTAAGTATCCTGATAAAATAATGGTATGTTTAGATACGTGTCATTTAAATGATGCTGGTTATGACATGGGTGATTTTGACTCATTTTTAAAAGAGTTTGATAAAATAATAGGTATTGATAAAATAGGATGTGTACATATAAATGATTCTAAAAATGAAATAGGAACTCATAAAGATAGACATGAAAATATTGGCTTTGGAACAATTGGTTTTGATAATTTATTAAAGATTATTTATGATGAAAGATTAAAAAATGTACCTAAAATACTAGAAACTCCATATGTTAGTTTGGCTGGTGGTAAAGATAGAAGTTATCCTCCATATAAGTTTGAAATAGATAAGATAAGAAATAAAAAATTCAATAAAAATATATTAGAAAATATAAGAGATTATTATAAAAATTAATTAGAATAACATTTATTTATTTACATAGTATATATTGTGATATCCGCTTTATGTGTTTTTACTTTTTATACTAAATAATTAAATCTTGATAATATATAAAAAAAATAGTATAATTAACAAGCGGTGGTGATATGTTTGAACATAGATTTAACTAAGCTAATTTATGGTGGTTTATATAAAATACCTATATCTGGGGAAATCATGGTATCAGATGATATTTTAAATGGTACTGATATAAGAAAAATATCACCAATTAAGGTAAGTGGTTACATTTCAAACAATGATGAGGATTATGAGTTAAATATTAATGTAACCGGAACGATGATACTTCCTTGTGCAAGGACGCTTAAGGATGTAGAATATCCATTTAATATTGACATAGATGAAATAATTGGGGAAAATGATGATAATTCATTAGAAATTATTCAAAATAGACTTGAAATTTTTCCAATTATATGGCAATATATATTAGTGGATGTTCCTTTAAGAGTTCTTCATCCTGATGCTAAAGAAGAATCACTAGAAGGTGATGGTTGGCGTCTTATTACGGAAGATGATGAAAAGGAAGTAATAGATCCAAGGCTCGCAAAGTTAAAAGATTATATTAAAGAGTAAGGAAGGAGTGAGAATATGTTAAAGTTGGATATCCAATTATTTGCAGTTCCATTCAGAAAAGTAAGTAAGACAAGAAAGAGAATGCGTCGTACTCACTATAAAATTGAAGCTAACGGAACAGTAAAATGTCCTAAATGTGGTGAAATGATAAGACCACATAGAGTATGCCCAAATTGTGGTAATTACAAAGGAAAAGAAGTAATAAAGAAAGAAGAAGCTTAAAGAAGCTTTTTTTTAATCTAATTAAAGGGGAAGATAAAATGAATACCATAGATGTAAAAAAGAAAGACATTATTGATGATAAACTTTGTTATGGTATATTAGTAGATAAAAAAGAAGTGCTTAGTATGTACGTTAGTATTACTGATAATGTTGCAACTATTACTTATAATGGTAGGGTTGACTTATTTAGGGGGTTTACTGGTGCATTGTTATTAAAAGAGTTATTAAGTTATGTTTTATTTACGATTGATGGTGTTATAGAAGTAAGAACGTATTTTGATGATAATAATAATAACTATGGTTTAAGTAACTATTGCAAACAATTTAATTGTAATGAAAAACGTCTTGAAGATGGTTCTATTTGTTATTTTATAAAAAAATAGTTGTTTAATTAAAACGAAGTGTATAAAATTTATGCACTTCGTTTTTATATAAATAAAAATGATTTTTTGAAAATTACATGATATAATTATGTTGTAGATAGTAGAGGTATATTTATGAAAAAGAAAATAAAAAATAACTTATTCAAATTAATAATAGCAGTATTTATAATCATTTATTTGTTATTTTCATCTGATGCTATAAACGAGTTAAAAGGTAGTATAAAAGAAGTTTCAAAAAATATTAACATAGAAGAAGTAAATCAAAATAATTTTAGTGATACTCTTGACGTTTATTTTATAGATGTTGGACAGGCGGATTCAATTTTAATAAAAAATGAAGAACATAGTATGTTGATTGATGCTGGTAATAATGAAGATGGAGTTAAGTTAGTTAACTATTTAAATGAACTTAACGTAAATAATTTAGATTATGTTATAGCAACACATGCTCATGAAGATCATATTGGTGGTATGGACGATATTATAAATAATTTTGATGTAGATAAATTTTTTATGCCAGATGTTTTAACAACTACTAAAACTTTTGAAGATGTTTTGGATGCTTTAGAAAATAATGATATGACTTATAATACGTTTGAAGAAAATCAAGAGTTTTCTTTTGGAAATGCAAATGTAAAAATATTGTACGTTGGTAATGATAAAAATGATTTAAACGATACTTCTATAGTTATGAAAATCACTTATTATAATAACAGCTTTTTATTTACTGGTGATATATCAAGTAAAGTTGAAAAGAAAATTCTAAATAAAGACTTAAAAAGTGATGTATTAAAAGTTGCTCACCATGGTTCTGATTATAGTTCGACTGATGAATTTTTAGATTTAGTTGATCCTAAATATGCGGTTATATCAGTTGGTAAAAATAACATTTATAAACATCCGGCAGAGTCTACTTTATTAAAATTAAATGATAGAAACATAAAAATATATAGAACTGATACTTCTGGTACAATAATTATGAATAGTGATGGTAACAATATAACTATTAAAACCATTAAAACGGATACTAATGGATAGGTGATATAAATGAAATTTGTAATTGATAGAATTGAAAATAACATAGCGGTGTTAGAAAACATTGAAAATAATGAAATAATTAATGTTGATATAAATGAATTACCAAAAAAAGCAAAAGAAAAAGACGTTATTTTTTATAATGGTAATGAATATATTTTGGATAATTTTGAAAAAGAAGAAAGAATAAGAAAAATAGAGGAAAAAATGAAAAAATTAAAAGGTAGTAGGTGATTAAAATGAAAATGGTTTTAATTGGAGGAGGAGACATTGGAAGAGCTAATACTAAGTATGAGACAAAAGAAATTGATGAAGAAATTGTAAGATTAACAAAAAAAGATAAGCCAGTGTTTTTATTCATTGGTCTTGCAAGTGATTTTGCAGATTCTTACTATAAAGTAATAAAAGATATATACAAAAATTTAGGTTGTGAAACTGGTAAGATTTCTAACAAAACTTTAACGCACATGGATGTCGTAAAACAAAAAATAAAAGATGCTGATATTATTTATATTGGTGGTGGTGATACTGTTAAGTTAGTTAGTATTTTAAAACAAACAAGCATGGATAATATGATAAAAGAAGCTTTAGAAAAAGGCTGCGTGTTATCAGGCATTTCAGCAGGTGCTATTGCTTTATGTAAGTATGGTTTATCAGATGTAGAAATAATAAATAAAATATCTAATAACTATGTAAAAGTTGCTGGATTAGGTTTTTTAGATTATATGTTTGTACCACATTTTTCATCTGATGAAAATAAGAAAAAAGATTTAGAAAACGTTTTAAGTAAAAATAATAACATAAATGCATTGTGCGTTGATAATTGTTGTGCTTTAGAAGTAGTTAATAATAATATAAAAATAATAAGAAGCAATAAAGATGCTAAAGGATTTAAGGGTACATATAAGGATAAATTTAAGTTAGAAGAATTATAGTATTTTTAATTATGAAAGGAGTAAATGTTATGATATATAATATGAAATTACAAGATGATCCATTTAATAAAATAAAAAATATAAATAAAACGATTTATATGCTTTTAAATGATTAAAAAAGAAAAGAATTAAAAATATATGATGTAATAGACTTTACCAATAAATTAAATAATGAAAAAATATATGTTAAAGTAACTAATTTATATTATTATAAGGATTTTAAAGAACTATATAAAAATCATGATAACATATCAATTGGTTATTTAGAAAATGAAGATGCCAATCCAAATGATATGGAAAAATATTATAGTAAAGATGAAATTAATAAATATGGTGTAGTAGGAATTGAAATTAAAGTAATACCAATTGATATAGATATTAAAAATGAAGTAGGAACTTTTAAATTAAGAACTTCTGGCATAATAATAAGAAATAATAAAGTATTAGTAGCAAAATCAAAAAAATTTAATGGTTATGTTTTTCCAGGAGGTCATGTAATGCTAGGTGAATCATCGATTAATGCCATTAAACGTGAAATTAAAGAAGAACTAAATTATAATTTTGAAATAGAAAATTTATTTTGTGTACATGAATATGTGTATTTATTAAATGATAAAAAATATGCTAATGAGATTTGCTATTATTATAAAATAAAAGCAGATGATAACGTTCCAGATAAAGATTTTATAATAGAGGAAATAGATAACGGAATTAAAAAAACTCATGAATATAATTGGATAAAAATAGAAGACTTATTAAAAGAAAACGTTAAGCCTTTAGATGTATCCAAACTAATAATTGAAAATAAGAATTTAAATAATTTGATTTTAACAACAAATATAGAAGATAATAATTAAAACTAATAAAGTTTATAAATTATATTAAAATAAGATATAAAAGGAGTTTTAATGTGAAAACCATAATACATAATAATGATAATGTTAAAAAAGAAGAAATAACAAGAACGGTTAAAAGAGCTAGAGCACTTATCATAAATAGTAATAATGAAATATTACTTGGAGAATGTGATGGTAATTATCAGTTTCCAGGTGGACATTTAGAAGATGATGAAACAATAGAAGAATGTTTAAAAAGAGAAATAAAAGAAGAAACTGGTATAGTTTTAAATAATAATTATCCATGCATTTTAATGATTAAATATTACAATAGAAACTGGCCTAATGATGGAGATATAACGTATACAGAATTTAATTATTTTTTAATTAATACTGATGATAAGCCTGATTTAAATAATATGAATTTAGATAATTGGGAAAAAGAACATAATTATAAGTGTACATATATAAAGTTAGATGAACTTGAAGATCTATTAACTAGAACTATAAATGATCATCATAATAATAA
>CAMFOH010000027.1 GCA_945969495.1 uncultured Mollicutes bacterium | reverse complement strand
GATAAAAGAAAGAATAAAATATTAATAGGATGTTTAGCACTACTTTTAGTAATGGTAGCAGGTTATGCATTATTTAGTCAGAACCTAAATATTACAGGTACTGCTAAAGCACAAGGTGATTTTGATATAGAAATAGTAAGGGCAGAAATAACAAGTGAAAAAGGTTCGGCAGGAGCAACAGCAACTATAAGTAATGATGGAAGAGCACTTACAATAACAATACCAAAACTAGAATACCCAGGAGCATATGTTGATGTAAGTTATGATATAGAAAATAAAGGAACAGTACCAGCAATATTTAAAAACTATAGTATAACAGGAGAAACAAATGTTATAAAATCAGAGTTTATATTTGAAAATTATTTTTATGATAAAGGAGCTAAACAAACTGAAAATATAAGAATATACTGGGATAAAGATAAAAATATAACAAACGAAGAAAAAGCAACAATTACATTAAAAACTAACTTTGTACAAACAGAAGGAAAAGATGCAGCATGTAAAACGCTTAAAGAAACAGCAAATTGTATTGCTTTATATGAATTAGAATATGATGAAACATCACCATGTGCTGAAGGAATAAATGATGACTTTGAACTAATTCCAAGCACTAATAATTATGATTTTGATCATGATGGATTTTTAACAAGTGCAGACTCATTTATTATTGAAGTTTATTTAGGCAAAAAAATAAATTGTCCAACAAATTAAGATGGTTATCCATCTTTTTATTTTACATATAAATCTATAGATGATATAATTTAAAAGGTGAAGGATATGAAAAGAAAGATATTTATAATAGCATTAATAACTTTTGTTATAGATCAAATAATTAAAAGTTTATCATTGGTTTATTTAATTAATATACCAATAATTCCTAATATTTTATCATTAACATATGCTAAAAATTATGGTATTGCTTTTAGCATGTTACTAGAAAAAAGAATAATTATTATAGTTATATCAATTTTACTTATATCATTTTTAATATACGTATTAAAAAAAGACTATATATTAAAAAATAAAGATACATGGTTAGTAAATATAGCTTTCGGTATATTATTTGGAGGAATAGTAGGTAATTTATTTGATAGAATAGTAAGAGGATTTGTCATAGATTATATAAATGTTAGTTTTTTTTCAATATTTAATTTAGCAGATATTGCAATAACTTTTGGTGTAGTATTGTTAATAATTGATAATATAAAAGAATCTAAAAATAATTAGATTCTTTTTACATTTTACTTTACATATGTATTTTAAGTTTATTTAAATTTATAGTTATTTATATTATAATATTTACAATAGGTGGAGCAATATGAAAAGAATAAGAAAATTATTAAGAATTATGTTAATTTTTGTAAGTATGTTTATTTTTTCTGGAATAGTAAGTGCTAAATCTCCAGGAAATGATGGATATATAAGTGTAAAAACAAATGAAGATGAATTTTATTTATATAAGAAAGATTCTCCTACTGGTGCTTCTTCAAATCTTTCATATGATTCAAACGAAAATAGAATTTTACTTAAAAATTATGAAGGAAGTTTAAGTATTAAAGTTTATAATATGGGTGACTTAAATATAAGAATTGAGGGAAATAATAAAATAAGTAATGAAAGTACATTATTATCAAATGAATCAAATGATAATACTAATTTTTATATAGATGGATCAGGTAGTATTATTTTAAATAATTCACAGTTTATATATTTTGAAAGTGAAAATACATTTACACAAGTAAAAAACATTTCTTTAGAAGCTAAAAGTGATTTGAGTTGGTCTTATATAATTGCATCTAATGGAGATGTTGGTATAGAAAATGTTAATTTTAACTTTGCATTAGATGGTAATTATTCAGTTGGAATACATGGCAAAAATGTTAAAATAAAAAATAGTAATATATCAGGTTATACATGTAATAGGTTTATAGGAAGTAATATTAGTCTTGAAATAAATGATTCGGTAATAAACTATTCTGCAGGTTTAATATCAGCAGGTAATACTTTTAATTTGAACAATAGTAAATTAAATTATAATTATGATAGTAATAAAGATGTATATTATCAATCAGAAATTGCTGCTATATTAGCAGAAGAGAACATTAATGTTACGTCAAGTGATATTAAAATAGATAATGCAAATCAAATTGGAATTATCACTAATAAATTAATAGCAGATTCAAAAAGTAATATTGATATTTTAAATTCTGGTATTGGAATATATGCAAAAGAAATGGAAAATAATAGTAAGTTAAACATTTCTGATACTTTAATTGGAATGCTTGGTCAAAAACTTAATCTTAAAAGTAATGAAGTTATAATAAAAAGTGCTGTAATGGGTATTACAACTCCTTATGAATTATCAGAGACTGAAGAATATTCTTTTAATATTAATGGGGATTTATTAGAAATTAATATTACAAAAGATGAAGAAAAGATAAATGCTTTGGAAGAAGTTTTAAATAATTTGGGTCTTAATAGAGATATTTGGGTATTACCATCTACAATTGGTTTTTATATTAGTGAGTCTGATAAACCTATATTAAAGCTTTCAAATGATATGATAATGGAAGATGGAAAAATATATTCTAGTAAAACTGATTACTATGGAGATCCTATGTATGTTCATTATATTGGAACAAAGCAATTAACTTTTAATTTTGATGATGAAGATCCATTTTTAGAATTGTATAAAGATGCTCCAACTAAATTAGTTATACGAAATAAAAATTATAATCCAAATAAAAATAATAATGTAAATAATGAAACTAAAAAAGATGAAATAGTAGAAAATCCAAAGACTAATGATATAAATATTTATATAGTTGGTTCATTAATAATATTTAGTATTGTATTGATTAAAATATCAACTAAGAAGTTAAAGAAGAATAAGTAATATATTCTTCTTTTTTAAAGTTATAAAAATATGATATAATAGCTATGGATTGTTAATTGGAGGTATTATTATGGAATTTACTATAGATACTAAAGAAGGTATAAGATTAGATAAATTTTTGATTAGTAAGTTAGATGTTTCTAGAAGTAAAGTGCAGGAAATGATAAAGCAAGGTTTAGTTACAGTAAATGATAAACTTTTAAAAAGCAGCTATAATTTAAAGCTTAATGATAAAGTTAAAGTGTTAGGAAAATTAATAGAAGAAACTGATGCTAAACCAGAAGAGATGGATTTGGATATAGTATATGAAGATGAGGACGTAATGGTTATTAATAAGCCTTCTGGGTTAGTTGTACATCCTGCTTGCGGTCATTTTTCTGGTACTTTGGTTAATGGACTTTTATCTCATACCAATAATCTTAGTTCTTCTAATGGAGATTTAAGGCCTGGAATCGTACATAGAATAGATAAGGATACTTCTGGCCTTTTGGTTGTTGCGAAAAATGATAAAGCACATGAAGCATTATCAAATCAGCTTAAAGATAAATCATTATCTAGAATTTATATTGCATTGGTTTCTGGTCGTATAAATCATGATACTGGAACAATTGATGCACCAATTGGAAGGGATCCTTATGATAGAAAAAAAATGTGCGTAACTGATGAAAATAGTAAAGAAGCTATTACTCATTTTAAGGTGTTAGACAGATATAAAAATAGCACGTTAATTGAGCTTAAATTAGAAACGGGAAGAACCCACCAGATAAGAGTGCACATGTCATATATAAAGCATCCAATAATAAATGATCCTGTTTATGGTTTTGGTAAAAAAACAACTTCTTTTGGTCAAATGCTTCATGCTAAAGAAATAACTTTTATCCATCCTAAAACAAAAAAGAAAATGACGTTTAAATGTCCAGTACCAGATGAATTTAATGATTTATTAGAAAAATATAAAAATGAGTAGGAGGTAATTTATGATATCATCGAATGAAAAAAGAGATTTACTAGTAATGAAACTACTTCATTATTTTATAACTGAAAGAAATTATAATCCGGTTGTTGTTCATGGTATTCAAAACGAAATTTGGTTAGAAAACATGGATGATGAATTTAGAATTGTAAGGATAGCTATGGGATATATTCATAATAAAGAACAACTTGATTTTGATAATTTTAAAGTATCTAGGTTAGTTAGGCAAATAAAGTTAAAAACTTTTACTTTTAAAATGAAGGTTTTAACACTTTATTTGGATTTAAATGATGATGTTGAAATCATGAACACAAAGCTTAATTATCAAGTTAGAGTAAAAAATGAAAACTCTTTAAAAAAGAATGAAATTATTAATAAGTATTTTTCTGATATGCCATCTAAGCTAAAATTTACTGAGGAAGGTGCTTTATTATATCAGAAAATAAATAATGACATTTTAAAAAAGAATATGGATCAAAGTGAAAAAATAAATGACTTATTTAGCCCTAAAACCCCAATAGTAAATAGTTTATTAATAGGTATAATAACAATACTAATTATTTTGATGTATTTATTAGGAAACGGTGCAACAGATATAAAAACTTTATATAATTTTGGGGCCTTAGTTAAAGATGGAAATCCATTAAGGCTATTTACTAGTATTTTTCTTCATATAGGAATACTACACTATTTAATGAACGTATGGGCTCTTAAACTTTTGGGAGAACAAGTTGAAAAATTTTATGGTCATATTAAAGTCCTATTAATTTTTATTTATAGTGGTGTTGTAGGTAATTTACTTTCTTTAATTCTAATGGATTCTAATGTTATTTCTGCTGGTGCATCAGGAGCTATATTTGGTCTTATGGGGGCAATTTTATATTTTGCAATAAATCAAAGAACCTATATGGGTGAGGCTTTGAAAAAAGAAATATTACCAGTTATTATAATAAACATTTTATTAGGTTTTATGGTAACAGGAATTAATATGTATGCTCATATAGGAGGATTGATTGGTGGTATGTTAATTTCTAGTGCTTTAGGAATAAAGTATAAAACTTCTAAATTTGAGAAGACAAACGGATGGATATGTTCTATACTTTTAGTAATTATTCTTACTTATTTAGCATATTTTATGTAAAGGAATAAAAAGATGATAGTATTTAGAATAATCAGTATAATTTTAATTTTTATAGGAATTTTTATGGCTACTATGATAAGTTTTATTTCAAGAAAAAATTGTAATAAACCAAAAAAACGTAAATGCACTCATAATTTTTGTGTACTTATACCAGCTAGATATGAATCTAGGGTAATAGAGGGTCTTTTAAAAAGTATAAAAAACCAATCTTATAAAATTAATATGAAAGACGTTTATGTAGTAGTTGAGTCAATAAAGGATGAAACAGTAAACATATGTAAAAAATATAATACAAGTGTATTCGTAAGAAAAGATCTTGATTTAAAAAGGAAAGGTTATGCCCTTGATGAAGCAGTTAAATACATATTATCTTGTAATAAAAATTATGATGCTTACTTTATTTTTGATGCTGATAACGTTTTAGATGAAAATTATTTCAAAAACATGATTCCTGTTTTTGATAAAGGTTATGATTTAGCTGCAGGATATCGTAATTGTAAAAACGGAAACGATGGAGTTGTTCCAGCAGCATCTGCTTTAACTTTTTCTCTTGTAAATACGGTCTTTAACGAGAAAAAGAATAGAGAAACTAGAAATATAACTTTTTCTGGTACAGGCTTTTATATAAGAGGTTATTTAATTAAAAAATGGGGTGGTTATCCATTTCATACTTTGACAGAAGATTACGAGCTTAGTTCGTACGCAACACTTAATAATTTAACTACTTATTATAATGTAAATTCGGTTTTTTATGATGAACAACCATTGAGGTTTAAAAATACTATAAATCAAAGAATAAGGTGGATAAGAGGATATTTTGACGTTAGAAAATTATACTCAAAAAAAATGTTTCAATCGTTAGATAGTGCTGATAAAAATTATGGTTCAAAACTTGATGAAGCTTTTGGTATTATTCCATACATATTAATTGTAATAGGTTTAGTGATATGGCTTTTATCATTAATGTTTTTTATGATTTATAATTTTCTTTTAAATGATAAGTTATGGAAAAGCAATGCTTTAGAACTAATAATTTATTTATTTGCTATATATTTTATACTTATGGTAATGACGTTTGTCATGCTTATTTTAGAAGGTAAAAAAATTAATTTAAATAAAAAATCAAAATTAAAAGCACTATTTTATAATCCAATTTTTATGATTACATATGTTCCATGTGCTATAAGGGCTTTAACTGCTAAAGAAGTTTCATGGACAAGGGTAGAACATGGTAATACAAAAAAGAGCTAAAATGTTAGCTCTTTAATATTTTATCAGTGTTTTTAAAGTTCATTTTTGCTATTTTTTTAAGTATGTCTTTACCATGCTTTTTAACTATTTCTTTACCAAATTCATCAGCGGTAACACCAGAACCCTTAGGAATGGTTTTTCCAACCATTTTTGATAATTTGTCCATTTCTTTAATAAAAACATACCTACTTATTAAAGAACCACACGCAACTGATAAACATTTATCTTCGGCTTTAGTAGTAAAGCTTATTTTTCTAAATACATTATCTGATTCTTTGAGATAACCAAAGTAGTTTTTAGGATAACAAAATTGATCAACAACTACTTTATCATAGTTATAATTATCTTTTTTCATTAATCCTAATAATGCTTTGTTATGTAAAATAGCTTTTATTTTATTCATGTTATATTCCGGATGATTATTATATTCTTCATTAGTATAAATAATTGTTTCATATGGAATTTTTTTAATTATCTTAGGAACTACTTCTAATATTTTTTGATCTGTTAATTTTTTTGAATCTCTAACGCCTAGTTCTTCTAAAAATTCTATATCATTTTTAGAAACAAAAGAGGAAGTAACAACGATTGGACCAAAGTAATCACCGGTTCCGACCTCATCAGAACCTATTGAATTTATGTAGTAGTATTTTTTTCTTTCTTCATAAAGCTCTTTTTCATCTTTTTTTTCTTTTTCTTTCTTTTTCTTTTCTTCTGGTAATTTACCATTATTTAAATGAGCTTCCATATCACGCCACATATTAGCATCAACGTCAGCACTTATTCCTTGAAACATAACTTTACCAGACTCATAAAGGGTAATTATTGTGCCACCTTCTTCAGCTTGAAAAATAGCGTAAGCAGGAGTTTTATCACGTTTTTTGTCCATATAATAATCTATCATTTTTTCTTTTGTATTATCACTTATTTTAAATACTATCACCATAAAATCACTTCCTTTAAAATATTTTAACATAAAAATAAATTATTTAAAATAAACTATACATTTTTATGTAAACTCTAAATTAACAAAGTTGTATTTTTTTATAAAAATACTATATAATAAAATTGTGAAAGGATGATTATTATATGAGTATTTTTGATATATTAATTATAGCTATAATATTATTTGGTATGTATTTAGGTTATCAAAGAGGTGTTATCAAAGAATTAAGTGACTTTGGAATACTATTATTTTCAATGTTAATTGCATCACCAATAAGTAAATTATTATGTTCATTACTATATCCAGTATTACCTTTCTTTAATTTTACTGGAAGCATTAAAGGATTAAAATCATTAAATATAATATTATGGAGATTGGTATTTTATTTTTTAATACTTATTATTTTAATATCTATAATAAGAACAGTATTATTAAAACTTGGTTTGTTAAGAAAAATATCTGATACTATGGTAGAAGCTGGAATAATATCAAAACTATTAGGTTTAGTGGTAGCATTTCCGTTAATGATTGTATTTTTATATAACGTTATGTTTATATTAAATTTACCATTTATTAATTTAGATTTTACTAATGATTCAAAAGTTTATAAAATGATACTTGAAAAAACAATTATTATATCAAAACAAAATGAAAGAGTTTATTTGTGTGAAAATGATACTAAAAAAATAGTTAATGGGAAATATAATACTGATAAAAATTATAAAGTAGCGGATGATAAAATATTAAAAAGTAGTATTGAACATAAATTAATATCTTATAAAAATGTAAAAAAACTAAATGATAAGAAAAAATTAAATGGAAAAAGAAAAACTGTGATAGATGAAATAATAGAATAAACATAATTAACTAATACAACTAAAACTAGTATAATAAGTAAATAGGTAAAGGGTGAAAAATATGATAAAACATGTAAATGAAAAAGATTTTGAAAAAGAAGTTAATGGTAAAAAAGTATTAGTAGACTTTTTTGCAACTTGGTGTGGTCCATGTAAAATGCTTGGGCTTGTAATGGAAAAATTTGATAAAAAAGATATAATATCAATAATAAAAGTTGATGTTGATGAAGCTCAAGAATTATCAAGTAAATATAAAATATTTTCTGTTCCTACTTTAATTATTTTTGAAGATGGAAAAGAATTAAAAAGAATATCAGGATTTATGAGTGAAGAAGAATTAGAAAAATGGGTGGGATAATATGAAAAAAAATAAAGGTTTTACACTTATTGAATTATTAGCGGTTATTGTAATTCTTGGAATTTTAATATCAATCACCACAATTTCAGTAAATTCATTAAGAAAAAAGCAAGAAGAAAAGAATAAAGAAAACATTATAAGTAGTATTTTAACTGGTGCTAAAGAGTATAACGCAAAAAATAAAATAGATGATAATGTGCCAGTTAGCGTTTTAAAAATAGGTAATTACGTTGATTTCGATGAAAATAAATATTCTGATTTATATAATGGTGTTGTTATAAAAGAAAAGTGTAATAACCCACTTAAAACTAAGTACTCAATTATGGTTGATAATTATTCATATAATGATTGTGGATGTGAAGAGCAAGGAAGCCAAAATCAATCAAGTGAAATATGTAAAGAATAAAAAACTGATTAAATATCAGTTTTTTTAATTATGTAATTATCTAATTTTTTAGGATAATTATTTTCTTCATATGTAAATTCATATACTATGTTAGTATCAAATTCTTTATAGGTTATTTTATAATCCCTTAATATATAATTTATATTGTTTACTTCATCATAACTAAATTCTATTCTTATTTTATATTCTTTAATAAGTGGTATTATGTCTGACTTATCTATTACTAATGATGCTGATTTAGAGTATGCTCTAACAAGCCCTCCAGCACCAAGTTTTATACCACCAAAATATCTTACAACGACTATTAGTATATCATTTAATTTTTTATTTTCTAATACGTTTAATATAGGCATTCCAGCTGTTCTGCCTGGTTCTTTATCATCATTAAACCTTTTTGTGTTACCGGTTATAAAAGCATAGCATATGTGCGTTGCGTCTTTATATATTTTTTTTAATTCATTTATTTTTTTTATCGCGTCATCTTCATTTTTAATTTTATACGAAAAACTAATAAATTTAGATTTGTTTATAACATATTCGTTAACTTGTTCGTTTTTTATAGTAAACATTATAAATCACCAAAAACATTATAAATCATTATTGCTCGCTTTTCAAATATATTATATAATGATTATAGAAAAGAAAATGGTGATAATACATGATTAACATAAAAACTGATTCAAGAAAAGTAAAATCTGGTGATATTTTTGTTGCTCTTCGTGGTATTGTTGGTGATGGCCATGATTTTATACCAAAAGCAATTGAAAATGGAGCATCAAAGATTATAGCAGAAGAAGGAAAATATGATATTTCTTATGAAATAGTTCCTGATACTAGAGAATATTTAAATAATTATTTAAAAGAACATTATAATGAATATCTAAAGCAAATGCATATAATTGGAATTACTGGTACTAATGGAAAAACTACCACGGCTTATCTTATTCATGATGCCTTAAACAAACTTGATAAAAAATGCTGTTACATTGGAACGATTGGGTATTATCGAGAAAAGAAAATATGTGATATGTCAAATACAACTCCTGAGATAACAGAAATTTATGATATGTTAATAAGTGCTTATGATGAAGGTTATCGCTATGCGGTAATAGAAGCTTCTAGTGAAGGTTTATTACATAGAAGACTCGAGATGGTTCCGTTTGAATATGCTATTTTTACTAATTTGACTCAAGATCATTTAAATATCCATGGAACTATGCAAAATTATGCTAAGTGTAAACAAAAACTATTTAATCAAATAATTCCAGGTGGTAAGGCAATAGTAAACTATGACGATGTAAATAAGAATTTATTTTTGTTGGATTACAATACTAATATAACTTATGGTTTTACAGGGGGCGATTATCGCATAACTGATTATCAAATGAGTATTATGGGTAGTAGTTTTACTTTCTTAAATGATGGTGTTAAACAAAATATAAAAGTGCCATTAATTGGTAAATATAATATTTATAACGTACTAACTACTATTATTGTTTTACACGAACTTCGAATTAGTTTTTCTAATATATATGATATTCTATTAAACATTGATATGCCACCAGGTAGAATAGATATGGTTGAATATAAAAATAATCGAATAATAATAGATTATGCACATACTCCTGATGCAGTTCAAAATGTAATAAGCACCGTAAAGGAAGTATGTGATGGTCATATTTATACTGTTTTTGGTTGTACAGGAGATAGAGATAGAACAAAAAGACCAATAATGACTAAGATTGTTACAGATTTAAGTGATAAAGTAATAATTACTTGTGATGATGTTCATAATGAAGATCCAAATCAAATATTAGATGATATGTTAAAAGGAATAACAAACACAAACTATGATATCGAACTTGATAGAAAAAAAGCGATTATAAAAGGTATTGAACTTTTAACAACAAATGATGTTCTTTTAATTTTAGGAAAAGGGCATGAAGAAGTTATGATTGTTAAAAATAACAAAAGAATACCATTTAATGATAAAAAAATAGTGCTTGAATATTTAGAAAATAATAAAGTGATTAAAATTGAAAAAATAGATGATTAAAGGTGTTTAGATGAAAATCGGTAGTATAATTTATTTAAAGAATATTTGTTTTAGAGATGGAACGATAGATCATTCTTTTACAATTGGTAGGCCCAGTATATTTTTGGGAGAATTAGAAGATAATATGTATTTTATGCCTCTTTCAAATATAAAAACTTTGAAACATAAAGTGAGAATAATAATTAAGCCAAGCAGATTAAATGGTCTAACTAAAGTTTCCCACCCTAATTTAAGGGAAGTGGTAGAAAAACCAATTGCATATTATGAGGCAATCGGAATGCTTACAAAAGAAGAAATATTAAAGGTATTTATTGGTATTAAGAAATATTATAAAATGGTTACATGTGATAAAGATGCTATATTATTAACCCTTGCAAATAATTATTTAAACCAGTCTTTGTCAAATACGTTCAGCGACAAAGATATCAAAGGTTCGAAAAAAATAAAATAATTTAAAAAATACAAAAAAAAATTTAGAATTAAAAAAGTAACAAAAATAAGAATTGTTTTAATACAATTCTTATTTTTTGTACATACATAATTTTTAAAAATGAAAAAATTGTGATTTGCAGCATGAAAAAACAAATGATAACATTGACACGAAAGGAGAAGAATAATGATAAAAAATGAAGATAGGGTAATTACAATGGCATCTGATACAGTATTTAAAAGTGTATTGCAAGATAGGAGTTGTGAAGATTAATAAGCGGTATAACCAAGATAAAAAAGGAATATATAAAAAATAATTTGGTATTTAAAAACACAGAATTAATAAAAGATGAGATGGTAGAAAAAGGAAAGGTAACGGATTTATTAATAGAACTAAAGGATAACATAATAAATTTAGAGATGAATAAAAAGTATTATGATGGATTATTTGATAAAAATGATAGGTATACAAATAAAATGAAAAGTGGAATTGTAATGAAAGGAGAAAAATATGGAAAGCAAAAGAAAGTAATACAAATAAATTTTGATAATTTTGAATTATTTGATGAAAGAATAATAATAAAATTCAAAATGATGGATGTAGAAAAAGGATTAATAAGAAGTGATTACTTATTAAATACCGACGTAGAAATATACCATGTAAACTTGAAAAAAGTAAGTGAAATGTATTATAATAAGTGTAACTTAAGTAAGTTTGAAAAAGAACTTCTTATAATGACATTAGATAGCATGGAAGAACTTACTAAAGTTACAAGAGGGTATAATGAGATGGAGCCGGTGGCAAAGAAAATTAGTAAGTTAACAAAAGAAGAAGAGATGCAAGGAATATATATTAAAGAAGAACAAGAAGAATTTATAAGGCAGAAAATAAGGGAGTATGCAGCAGCAAAGGGATATGAAGAAGGTATCGAAAAAGGCAGAAAAGAGGGAACCTTGAATGGTGCTTTAAAAAAGCAAAAGGAACTTGTTGAAAAAATGTTAAGTGAAAAACTAGACTTATTATTAATACAAAAAATAACTGGTTTATCTATTGATGAACTAAAGAAATTAAAAAAGCAAGATTAGCTTGCTTTTTTTATGTTATAATCATAATAGGTGATTTTATGGATAGGATTAAAGAAAAATTAAAGCTTTTAACTACCGAACCAGGTTGTTATTTAATGAAGAATTCTAGTAGTCAAATAATATACGTGGGTAAAGCTAAAAACTTAAAAAGAAGAGTATCTTCGTATTTTAATAAAGAACATACTGGTAAAACTAAAGCTTTAGTTGAGAATATAAAAGATTTTGAATATATTGTAACGGCAACAGAAGTAGAATCATTATTACTTGAAATAAATTTAATAAAAAAATATTCTCCGAAGTATAACATAATGCTTAAAGATAATAAATCATATCCATATATAGAAATAACTAGTGAAAAGTATCCAAGGCTTATTATTTCAAGACCTAGAAAAATAAAAGGTCATAAAGGAAAATTATTTGGGCCCTATCCTAATGCTTATGCTGCAAGAAAAACAGTAGAATTGCTTAATAGGATTTATCCTTTTAGAAAGTGTCATACAATGGATAAAAAAGTATGTTTATATTATCATATTGGGCAATGCTTAGGATATTGTGAAAAAAATGTGAATGAAGAAATTACTAATAATATGATTAATGAAGTAACTAGTTTTCTTAAAGGGAATTATAAAGAGGTAAGAAAAAAGATAAGTAATTTAATGTATGAAGCATCTAATAGTTTGAACTTTGAAAGAGCAATTGAATATAAAGATATGATTGAATACATTGATAAGGTTTTAGAAAAACAAAAAATTAGTCTAAATGATAACATAACTAGAGATGTAATTAATTATTATGTTAAAAATGATTATATATCTTATCAAGTGCTTCATTTAAGAGATGGATGAAAAAACATGCGTGATGGAGAAGTTTTTCCATTAAGTG
>CAMFOH010000026.1 GCA_945969495.1 uncultured Mollicutes bacterium | reverse complement strand
TGTTAAAATAGACTTACAAGTTGTTAAGCAAGATGAATTTTTAGCAAATAATCAAAAAGAAAAATTAAGATGCGCAGATAATGGAATATTTAAAGGAATGCCCCTTACAAATGAACAAAAAAAAATATCTAGAATAGCTAAAGATATATTTAGTGAATATAAAACAGATGGGAAATATATTTTAGATGGAAAAAAGCTTATAATATGTCAAAGTAATGCTAAGAAAGAAGAATTAGAAAAAAAATATCCCAATGCTATTATTAATCCTTTAGGATATTGGACCGGTGGTATTAACGTTGATACTGGAGCAGTAAATAGAAAGTTAGGTTCTGATATGGCAGATAGCATAACCGGTGGTGGACTTCATGGTAAAGATTTATCTAAAGCTGATGTATCAATTAATATTTATGCTTTTAAAAAAGCGCAAGAAACTGGTAAAGAAGTTAAAATATCTTGTGCTATAGGAGATGATGAGATTGATGGAAAACCATATAGCGAAATAGTAGAAGAAGCAAGAAGTTACATAAAAGAAATTGGCGGTTTTGAAGAATTTGCAAAGTGGGGATTATATTAATTAAATATAATCTTTTTAATTGATAAAATATGTTATAATAATCTAGGAGATGATAATTATGAACATAACAATATTAGGAGCAGGAGCTTATGCATTAGGTCTTGCATTAAGATTTAATAAAAATAAAAATAAAATAATAATATGGTCAGCGGTTAAAGAAGAAATAGATTCTTTAACTAAAACTAAAATGAATGAAAGAGCACTACCAGGTATTAAGATGCCAAGTAATTTTATATACACAACAAATACAAAAAAAGCACTAGAAGGTAGCAATATAGTTGTAATAGCAGTTGCAACTAAGTTTTTATCTAGCGTATGTGAAGAAATAAAACCATATATTAAAAATAAACACATAGTAATAGCATCAAAAGGAATAGAACAAGATACTAATAGCTTTGCAAGTAACATAGTTAAAACAAAACTAAAAACAAAAAAATTATGTACGATATCAGGTCCTTCTTTTGCAAAGGATATGGCTCAAGATGAACTTGTTGGTTTATCACTTGCAACAACTAATAGTAAGACAAAACAAATTGTTATGAATACTTTATCAAGTGACACTTTAAAGATAAGAGTAACCAATGATTTTTTAGGGGTTGAACTTTGTGGTACTTTGAAAAATATTATTGCGGTAACATCTGGTATGTTAGATGGTATGAAAATATCAGAATCAACTAAGGCAATGTTTTTAACTGAAAGTATAAATGATACTAGAAAATTAATAAAAAAACTTGGTGGTAATGAAAAAACTATCATGTCTTTCGCTGGTTTTGGGGACATACTTTTAAGTTGTACATCTTCTTCATCACGGAATTATACTTATGGTAAATTACTTGGAAACGGAGAATCAAAAAAAGAATTGGAAGCTTATTTAAAAAGTAACACGGTAGAAGGTGTTTATACATTAAAATCAATATATGGTTTAATAAAAAGCAGGCGTGTTAAAATGCCATTTATTGATTTTGTTTATGATGTTGTATTTGGTTATAGAAATCCAAATGATATAATTTCATTTTTAAAGGAAAAAGAATAATTGTATACTATAAAAAAATCACTAAATTGTAGTGATTTTTTTCTTTTTGTAATGTATTGTCGAAGTGCTTTTTTTTATATTCTAAAAGTGATTAAATAAATTTGTAGGAGGAATTAAGTTGCTTAAGGTACTAATGGAATTTAGAAAGGGAATACTCTTCGTAAGACTTTATGGAAAACTTGATAACACAACTTTAGATATCTTTGATAATGAATTTAAGGAGGTGATTATAAAGTCAGGGATAAGATACGTTGTTTTAAATACTTATAATTTAGAAAGTATATCAGTTGATGGTGTTAAAGAAATAAAACGTTTAAAAAGAATTCTAAAGAAGATGGATGGAGAATTTTTCTTGTTTGGTGGAGAAATAAAAGAGCTTAAATCACTGGTTAATCTAGAAAATGAACTAAAGGTATTTGAAAGGGTTGTGATATAGTGATAGAACAAACTTACGAACGAGACGAATTAATTAAACAAAATAGTAATTTAGTTTATGGTATTTGTTCTAAATACAATAATTATATGGATAAAGAAGATTTGCATCAAGTTGGAATGATGGGTCTTATTAAAGCTTATGAAAATTATGATAAAAATAAAGAAACTAAATTTTCTACTTATGCTTTTCCATACGTTGTAGGTGAGGTTAGTAAATACGTTAGGGAAAATAAAGCTATAAAAGTTAGTAAAGACTTAATTAGGCTTGGAAGAAAAATAAATGAATACATAGATAAACATTTAAAGGTAAGAGGATATAAGCCTTCTATTAAAGATATAGCACTAATGCTTAATGTTAAAGAAGAAAAGGTTATTAGTGCACTGGATGCTTATGGAATGGTTACTAAAAGTTTAGATGAAGAAATAAATGATGATGGTAAAGCAATTACACTTTTAGACATAACTCCTACTAGGCAAGAAATAAGTAATGAACAAATGCTAGATTTAAAAGAAGCTTTTAAATGCCTAAGCGAGCAAGAAAAGCAGTTACTTATAAATAGATATTTTAAAGATTTAACGCAAAGCGAAGTGGCTACAATGCTTGGTGTTAATCAGGTATATGTTTCAAGGTTAGAAAAAAAGGTTTTAACTAAAATGAGACAAAAAATGTCTTATATAGCATAGAAGAATAATAAATTAATTCTTCTTCTTTCTTAATATAAAATTTCTTTTCAAAATTATTGATTATTCAAAAATTATTGACATAATACTAACTACTTAAGGAGGTTTTAGTATATGAAAATAATTACTGATGAAGCTGTATGTGAATTATCAAGAAAATATGAAAAAAAGAAAAAAGATATAAAAGAAACAAATTAGTTTATAAAATAAAAAAGATTGGTATAAATTACTAATCTTTTTTTCATATTAATACTGGTGATTAAAATGAATAAAGAAAGGTATAAAGAAATAACGGATAAAATTATTCCAAAAGAAGACAAATTAAAAAATGGAATTGTAGCATTTTTAGTAGGTGGTTTTATTGGATTAATTGGTCAAATAATAGTATTTATTCTTGAAAATAATTTTAATGTTGTACATAAAGATGCAACTTCCATAATGATAGTGATACTTATTTTTGTTGCATCTTTATGTACCGCACTAGGGTTCTTTGATAACCTTGTTTCAAAAGCAAAAGCAGGTCTTATTGTTCCTATAACTGGATTTGCCCATGCTATGACATCAAGTATGATTGATTATAAAAAAGAAGGTTTAATTACAGGTATTGGTGCTAATGCGTTTAAATTAACTGGTAGTGTAATTTTATATGGAGTAGTATCTGCTTATATTTTTGGTATTGTTAGATACTTATTTTTTGGAGGGTAGGCTATGACTATTAACTTTGATAATGTATATTTAAAAGGGGCTAGTACGGTTGCTTGTAAAGATGAAAAAGAAGGTGCGTTTGGGAACCTTTATGATAAAACGTATGATGATTATTACACTGGGTGTGATACGTTTGAGCAAGCAGAAATGAAGATGATAAATGATTCGGTTACAATAGCACTCGATAAAACGAATAAAAAACTCGAAGATATAGACGTTATAATTGGGGCAGATCTTTCTAATCAAGTAACAGCTAACTCATATTCTTCTGTTAAATTTAATAGACCATATATAGGATTATATAATGCCTGTGCTTCAATGTGTGAAGAATTTATTGTTGCAGGAAGCTTGCTTCAAAATAAAACGATGAAAAATATTTTACTTAACGTATCTTCTCATAACATGACAGCTGAAAGGCAATTTAGAAATCCAGTAGAATATGGATGCCCAAAACCAAAAAGATCAACTTTTACCGTAACAGGTTCAGCATCTTGCATACTAACGAATGAAAAAACTAATATAAAAGTTTCATCAGTATCAGTTGGAACTACAACTGATTTAGGAGTAACGGACGTTTATGATATGGGATCTGTTATGGCTCCTTCTGCTGCTAGAACGATATATGAACATTTAATCGAAACTAATACTACCCCTGATGATTATGATCTTATTTTAACGGGTGATTTAGGAGTGTATGGCAAGGAAATATTAAAAGAATACATGAAAGAAACATATGATATAGATTTAAAAAATAAACATGAAGATTCAGCGTGTTTAATATATGATAGAAAAAAACAAGAACAAGTAAAAGCAGGTGGTAGTGGGCCAGCATGTTTAGCTTTAGTTACTTATACTGATATTTTAAATAAAATGAAAGAGGGTAAATTAAATAAAGTTTTGCTTGTTGCAACAGGAGCTTTAATGAGTCCAACTATGAATAATCAAAAACTATCTATTCCATCTATTTCTCATGCGGTAGAATTGGAGGTGGTAAAATGATATTTTTATACTCATTTTTGTTTTGCGGTGTGGTTTGTTTAATTGGACAAATTATTTTAGATAACACTAATTTAACTCCTGGTCATGTAACTGGTTTATTTGTTGTTGTTGGAGCTTTTTTAGATTCATTTGGACTATATGATAAATTTATCAAATGGTTTGGGGCAGGTACTTTAGTTCCTATAACTAGTTTTGGTCATTCACTTATTCATGGTGCTTTAGCAGCAGCTGAAGATAAAGGGCTTTTAGGCTTACTTGGTGGAATGTTTAGTTTAACTTCCGTTGGAATAGTTGCAGCAATAGTATTTGGATTTATTCTAACCATGATATTTAAAGCAAGGGATTAATAAACGTTAAAAAAACAAGTTTTTTAACTTGCTTTTTTTGATGATAAAAACTCATTTTTATAATCATAATCAGTTATTAAAGAATATATTTTGCTAGCTTTAATATCTTCTATAAATAAGTTCTCATACTCTTTTTTAAACTTAGTAATAATTGGTACATCAATTCCTTTTGCTTCTTTTAATATTTTTTTACCATTATTACTAAGCCCTAACACCCTTATATAATTTATTTTTAATTCATTATTATTTTTTTTATTTTTACATATTATATGAAGTAACATTCTTTGTATTCTATTATACGAATATCTTTTAGACTTAACCTTTAATATTAAATCATCTATATTAGATACTTCATTAATTACTTTTTTTAATTTATTTTCTATACCCTCATCAACACCAATATATTCATTTAGACATGAAGAAGTTATTATTTCATATTTAAGCATGTCAAAATATTTTTGATAATCAATTCTCTTAATATGTTTTATAACATCATTTGGCATAGTATTTTTTATCAAATCTTTATTATTAATATTTTTTCTAATTGATGTAGCACTAGTTATTTTACTATTTATATTTTTTTCATGATAATCATTAGTTCTTTTTATACTAATAGGAATAATTTTGCTATTAGTTAGTTTTATTTGTCTTACGTACTCTAACGCTAATACATCATTAGGTTTATCAATTACTACGTTTGATATTTCTTTAAGAGCTAAAGATGAAGCGTGAGGATAACTTAAACCTTTATTTATATAGTCTTTAACGATGCTTTCGTATTGTTTATTATTAAAAGTTAGATCAACTAAGTTTTTAAATAATTTAACATCATTAGTTTCAGAACCGAATACTAAATAATCACAGTTTAAATAATTTAATATATCAATAGCACCTTTAGCATAAAAATTAGCAGCTTGACTTGCGAATAAAAAAGGTAATTCAACAACTAAATCATAACCATAATCTAATGCTATTTTAGTTTTATCCCATTTATCAATTATTGATATTTCACCTCTTTGCGTAAAGTTGCCAATTAATATAAGTATAAAACTTCCGTTAGGAAACATTTGTTTAACCTTATTTAAATGATATAAATGACCATTATGAAACGGGTTGTATTCTGCAATAACACCAACTTTTTGCATAAATATATTCCTTCTTTCTTTTAATTATAATAACATATTTTAAAAGAAGTTTAAATTCTACTAAAAAAGATATCAATTTTATTTAGATATCTTTAAAAATAATATTTATTATTTTATTTTATCTTTAAATTCATTATACAATGTCATTATGTTGTTGTAAGTATTTGATGATACTTTTTGCTTTAATTTCAAAAAAGCTTTATTAGCGTCTCCTTTGTATACTTCCTGCCAATTATTCATTATAAAATCGTATATTATTTTATCTTCACCATTAATAAGTGGCATGTTATTTTTGTTTGCAAAATCATTTATATCTTTTAAAGATAGTCTTTTTAGATATTCTTTTATTAAAACCTCATACATTATAAATCAACTCCTATTTATTATATGCATATCATCTTGTTTTTATTAACATAATAATCATGAGGTGAACTTTACTTATGGAAAATAAGAATCCAGAAGTTATTACTAAAAATAGAATTATATTTCTAATAATATTTATAGTAATATGCTTTGTAGTAATAATTTTAAAACTTGGATATTTACAGCTATTTAATATTAAAGCTTCGCTTTTAGAACTCAATAAGTTATCAACCAAAACAGTTTATGGTCCGTCAATGCCAAGGGGTAGAATTTATGATCGTAATTATAATGTGATTGTTGATAATGTAGGTACTAATTTAATAAGTTATAAGAAAGAATCAGAAATGAAAACCTCTGATGAAATAAAAATAGCTTATAAATTGGCGGAAAAATTAGATGTTAATTACTCTGATTTAAAAGATAGAAATTTAAGAGAATTTTATCTTGCAAATAATAAAGAAAAAGGTGATGCAAAAATAACAGATGAGGAAGAAAAATTATATGAAAGAAGAAAAATTAAAGCATCAGAAATTGAAAACTTAAAATTAGAAAGAATAACAGATGAAGAATTAGCTACATATACAAATCTTGATAAAGAAGCAGCATACATATATTATTTAATGAATAATGGTTATTATTATGATGAAAAAACCATAAAAGATAATGCAACTGATGAAGAGTATGCTTATGTTGCACAAAATTTAAGTGCGTTAAAAGGAGTTTCGATTTCTACTTCGTGGCAAAGAATATATCCTTATGGTGATACTTTAAGGCAGATACTAGGTAATGTCTCAACAAGTAAAACTGGTATTCCTGAGGAATACAAAGCAGAATATTTAAACAAGGGTTACTCGTTAAATGATAGAGTAGGACTAAGTTACTTAGAATATCAATACGAAGATGAACTAAAAGGAACGAAGGATGAATACGAGGTTAAAAATGGAAAAAAAACTTTAGTGAAGAAAGGAAAAAGAGGTAATGATATTATATTATCAATTGATATTAATCTTCAAATAGAGTTAGAAAAAATAATAGAAGAAGAATTAATTAAGGCAAAAAAAGAAGCCAATACCGAGTATTATGATCATACTTCCGTTATTATTACTGATCCAAATACAGGACAGATACTAGCTATGGCATCAAAGCAAATAACAACAACAAGCGATGGCTATAAAATAAGTGATTATACTACGAATGTTCTTACCGGAAGTGATACTCCGGGGTCGGTAGTTAAAGGAGCTTCTATGCTCGTTGGTTATAAAACCGGAAACTTAAAAATAGGAGATGTATTTTATGATAAATGCATAAAATTTAAGAATACTCCTAAAAAGTGTTCTTGGAGTAATTCACTTGGAGCCTTAAATGATATTACTGCACTTAAGTTTTCTTCAAATTCATATCAATTTCAGCTAGCTTTAAAAGTTGCAAATGTTGATTATTATTATAACATGCCTATTAATATTGATGATACCGCGCTTAATACTTATAGAAGTGTTTTTAATTCGCTTGGGCTTGGTGTTAAATCTGGTATTGATCTTCCGTTTGAAACAGAAGGATATAAAGGAAAGGCTTCAAACGCCGGATTACTTTTAAACTACTCGATTGGACAGTATGATACTTATTCTGTTTTACAACTATCAAGTTACATAAATACGATTATAAATGATGGTAAAAGACTTAAACTTAATTTAGTAAGTGAAATAAGGGATGCAACTTTAACTGACGAATTAGGAACTGTTAAAAAAAATTACGAAAAAGAAATACTAAATGAGGTAGACATTGATAAAGTTTATTTTGAAAGGGTAAAAGAGGGATTTAAAAGCGTTATGGAAGGATATTTAGGAAAAGGTTATATGGGAAATAGTCCCAATCCTGCTGGAAAAACAGGTACCTCTGAAAGTTTTTATGACGCGAATTTAGATGGTAAGGTTGATACTGAAACGTATAGTAAGTCATTTATTGGTTATGCTCCTTATGATAATCCAGTAATGAGTATTGTTGCAATATCTCCACATATTAGTCATAAAAACGGCTCTTCATCATACACTTCTAACGTAAACAAACGAATTGTATCAAGAATTTGCAATATTTTCTTTGAAAATTATAAATAATTTGATATAATACCCATAGTTATCTTCGAAAAGGAGGGGAATATTATGGCAAAGAAAAATGAAAATAGAGCAAACGTAACTTTAAAATGCCCTAAGTGTGGTGAATTAAACTATCGTACACCAAAAAACAAACATAACGATCCTGAACGTATGGAAATTAGTAAGTTTTGTCCAAGATGTAGATGCCATACTGATCACAAAGAAACTAAAAATTAATAAGCGCAAGGCTTATTTTTTATCATGATTGAAAGGAGTAATAAGATGGTTAACGTAAATGATATCAAAAACGGAATGACCGTTGAAGATGAGGGAAACATATATCAAGTACTTGAATTTTCTCATGTAAAACCAGGAAAAGGTGCGGCGTTTGTTAAAGCTAAACTTAAAAATTTAAGAACTGGTGCTATCGTTGAAAAAACTTATAATAGTAGTATGAAGCTAGGTAAGGCAAACGTTCAAAGAAAACCAATGCAGTATTTATATCAAGCTGGAGATAATTATAGTTTTATGGACATGACAACGTATGAACAAGTTGAATTATCTAAAGATCAAATTGGTGATGACTTAAAATATTTAAAAGAAAGTCTAGAAGTTAGCTTAGTATATTTTGGAGAGGAATTAATTGGTCTTAACTTACCTGAAAAAATAGATTACGTAGTAACGGATACAGAGCAAGCAGTTAAAGGTAATACTTCTTCTGGTGCTCAAAAAGATGCAACTTTAGAAAACGGAATGATAGTTAAGGTGCCTTTATTTATTAACGAGGGTGAATCAATTATTATATCTACTGATGATGGCAAATACGTATCAAGAAGCAAATAGGCTTCTTTTTTTGTGGAATTTGACATCTTTCTAAAAAATGTATAATACTAAATACAAAAAAGGGGGAATTTTTTGATAAAAAATATTGAACAATTAAATCAAGAAGAATTATTATATGTTAAAGACGTAATAAGAAAATATTTAGATGAATGAGAACAAGATGATATATTTGTGGATAAAAGTGTAAAAAAAGTAAATGAAAGACTAAAGAAAAATGATAGAAATATAGAAAAAATACAAAGAAAATTAGAACGTTTACAAGCACGTGCTGCTGATGATTTTTTAACTATTTTGGGTACTCTTTGTTCTGGTATTTTATCTGGTTTTCTATGTTATAAAGAAATTACTTATGTTATCGGAACACTTGCAGTTTTTGGGAGTGGAACAACTTTATCGGTTATTGCTAATGACGTAGTAAATAATTTAAAAGAACGCTCTCAAATGAATATGTATAAAGATTTAGATAATTTAGAAAACTTATCGGAAGATAATAAAGACTTAAAGTTAATAAAGCAAAAATTATTAAGTTATAAATCTTATAAAGAAGAATCGCGAAAATTCACGAATGATTAATGCAAAATCTTATTGATTTTGCATTTTATTTATGTTATATTACTTTGGCACAAGAGGAGATAATATGTTAAAACAACAAAACGAAATGACTGAGTCCGAATTGCAATATGTTATAGAATGTTTTAAAAAGATTGCGTTTGATACTAAGGAAGAAAAAATACTAGAAACATATTGTGAATATATATTAAAAAAGGAAAATGATAAGAAAAATTTTATATCACAACTTCAAAAAGAATTAGAAAATCTTAAAAATGACGAAGATCATTGTGGTATGATAGTGATAGCAGGAATTATTCTAGCTGTTATTTTATATTTGTTTTCTGATGCAAAAGGTAACGCAGAGGTTGGTAATATTATGATAAGTAGTGGAATTGGAATTGCATCATTAATCGCTGGAGAATTAGCTTACCATAAGAATAAAAAAAATCAGGAAAATATTTATTTTGATTTAGATAAAGCCAATAAAGAGTTATCAGTGTTAATAAAATCCAATGAAAAGATTTTAAGCTTTAGGCAATATAATTGTGAAATTAATAAATTTATTGCTGGCAAATAAAAAGAAAAAGTGAAAAATTTTTCTTTTTTTGTTCTGATTTCATTCCTTGCTTTTTTGTTTGTTTACTAGTAAATCTATATGTGATATACTTTAATTATAGAATAAGAGGATGTTTTATGAAAGTAAACAAAAAAATACTAATATTTGAAATTTCGTTGTTTTTATATATTATTTTATTAAAAATATTCTTTATAGATAAAGTAGGATTTTATAAACCTATATTATCTATAACTTTTCCAATAATTACACTTATTTCATATAAAATTTTTGGTTATCAAAAAGATAAAAAGAATAATAAAAACCCATCAATTCAAATAACCATTATCATATTATTATCTTATTTACTTATTAGTTTCTTATCTGGTTTATTTTTTGGATTTACCGAAAGCCAGTTTGACGTTTCTTTTTTTGGTATAATAAGTAATATATATTATTTAATTATTATGATTTTTTGTGAAGAACTAATTAGATATATTATTATTAAAAAAAATTATAAAAATAATATTTTTTCTATAATTTTTATTACTTTTATTTTTATTTTATTAGATTTCTTTTTAATGTATAATACAAAAAGTAATGCAACTGAATATGAAATATTTTTATTAATTACAACAAATTTATTACCATCTATAATAAGAAATATAGTATCATCTTATTTATGCTATCATATAAGTTATATACCGGGATTAATATTAAGACTTTTTTATTCACTATATAATTATATTTTTCCGATATATCCCAATGTTGGTTATTATTTGACTTCCGTTTTTGGATTATTAGTACCATTTATAATATATTTTGCTAATACAAAATATGTTATTCAAACTAAAAATATAAAAGAATGTAAGGGAAAAGATAAATATAATCACTACTCAATTATTGTTGTAATATTGACATTATTAGTTGCAGCTTTGATATCTGGTTTTTTTAAATATCAAATAATTGCAATTGGTTCTGGATCAATGAGCCCGTATATTAATTATGGCGATGCTATTGTTTTTAAACATTTAAATAAAGAAGAAGAGATTGAAACTTTAAAAAAAGGGGATATATTAGTTTTTTATCAGGATAAAAAATATATTACTCATAGAATAGTAAAAATATATAAAGAAGAAAATAATATAAGTTTTAAAACAAAAGGTGATAATAATCAAGATGTTGATAGTTTTATTGTAAAAAAGAAAGATATTGTAGGATGCGTAGTATTTAAAATAAGGTATGTGGGCAATCCAACATTATGGTTTAATAAAATATTTAAAAGGTTATAATTATATTTACTTACAGGAAAAAATAATATATAATTAAACTAATAATAGGAGGTATACATGAAATATATAAAAGATAATAAAAAACTAAAAATAGCATCTGCTATAATTATGATACTAATATTATGTATGTCAATTGGATATGCCGCGTTTTCTAGTAGCTTAAATATAAATGGTGTAGGACATGTAAAAGGAGTTCGTTGGTCAATACATTTTGTTGAGGATTCACTTAATGTATTAAGTGATGCTACGGATGGGCTTACAAATATTACTGCTGATGACGTTATAAAAGCCGCAACTATAAATAGTGATTTAAATGATATTTCTTTTGAATTATCAATAAAACCAAATTCAAAATATGAATTTAATGTAGATATGACAAATGATGGTGATTATGATGGAATTGTTAAAACGGTTTTATTGACGACAACGAAAGGTGATTTAGAGCCTACTTCCACATATGAAAATACATATACAGATGGAAGTGTGACTTATACTGTTACTTATGAAGATGGTTCTCCTATTTTAATAGGTGATACTTTAAATATTGGAGAAACTAAAACGTTAAAATTTAGAGTTCAATATATTCCTGTATCAGATAGTGCTCCAACTGAAGATATTGATTATAATTTTAGTGCAAGTATTGAATACACACAAAGCAGTGGTTTAGCACCAGGGGAAGATGTAGGTGTTCCTTATAGAATTACTTATATATCAAATGGTGGTAGTATGACAGTTACAAGCAAATACGTAAATGCAGGAGAAGCAATTGGTACATTGCCAACACCAACAAAGTCAGGTTTGGCATTTCAAGGTTGGTATAGTGATGAGGCTTTGACAAATAGAATAGATGAATCTTATATTCCAACATCTAATATGAATTTATATGCTAAATTTGGCGGTAAATACGTGTTGACAATAGATTCGGAAAATGCTTTAGAAACATCAGTTGATAAAATATATATTGGTTATGGGGATTCAATAAATACGTTTCCTACGATAGATTATCAAAATGGATTTAAATTAGAAGGATGGTATTCTGATTCTGATTATACTAATGAAATAGATGAAACATATCATCCAACATCAGATACAACAATTTATGCAAAATCTATGCTTATATCAACGGCAGATACTTTTTATTTGTTAGATGGTTATAAATTTAAAACTATTGGAATTGATAATTTATTACTTGTAAATAGTAATATTGGAACGGGAACATGGAATGAAGCAACATCAAAAGCAGAAACATTTATGCCAAGTTATAATTCAAGGTTATTAACTTTTGAAGATGGAACTTTTCCTGATGTTACAGTATTAAAAAATGATAAAGATTGGTGGTTAGGATCTGTTGCACCAAAAGATCCAGTAGATGGACGACATGCATATGTTAAAGCAGATGGTGAAACGAGGTATTGTATTTATGGTAGTTGTTCATATTGGCAATCTAATGATTCAACAATATATGGAATTAGACCAATAATAGATACTACGAAAGTATCATTTAAAATTACTAGTGGTTCTGGGACAAGCGAAGATCCATATGTAATTGTTAAGAAGTAAAAAAGATTAGAGGGTGATTAAATTGAATAATAGTAATAAAATTGAATTTTATAAATTTAATCACAAGTATAATGGTGGTAATAAAAATAAAGAATATGTTTTATTGTCGTGTTTAGCAATTATATTTATATTTATCAGTGTTTATTTATTATATTTAAGTAGTAAACCATTGGTAATTAATAAACTAAGTTATAAAACGAACGGAATAGTAAACTATACTACTTATTATGGTGAAGATAAAGTAGATTATAATACATATGTAAGAAATTACTTGACTTCTATTGATATTAATTTTAATCATAGTTCAAAATTCAGTAAAAAAATGATTGGTAAATCGTTATATTCAGTTGAAGCACATTGGTTTGCTTATAATACTGGTTATAAAAATGAAAAAATATATATAAGTGATACTGAGACTTTAGTGCCACTTTCTGAAAAAAAAGTTATAAACCAAGATGAAATTAATAATTCTGTTACTACTAAGGTTGATTATAAAAAATATTTGCAAAGTTATTTATCATATAAGTCTAGTAGTAAAGTATCAAGTCAGGCC
>CAMFOH010000025.1 GCA_945969495.1 uncultured Mollicutes bacterium | reverse complement strand
GATAAGTACTTTATTTTATTATAATAATGAGGATGATTATTATAACATATCGAAATAGAAGGAATATTTAATAAATTAGAAAGTAAAATTCCATGATATCTCATAGATATTATTATATCACATTTTTTTAGTGTATTACATATTCCTTCAATATCATTACAATATTTTTCAATAATAACATTCTTCATTTTATTTTGTTCGAGAACGTTTGTATATGTTATTGTATCAAAATTGTAATATTCATAAAAAGGAATTAAATGTATACTATAATTTTTATTTATATTTTTTAAAAGTTCAGTTAATTTTTCTAAATTTTCATCATATGGAATCCAAATAACACCAACATCACTTATTTTATTTTTATTATCTTTTCTTATATACTTCAATTCTTTATTTGCAATAATTATATCCGAAATTATATCAATTGATTTTTCATCGCACCCACAACTATTTATTAAAGTATTATACGAATACTTATCTCTTACTGAAAAGTATTTAGATTTTTTTATTATAGTATTAATTTTATTTATATATTCTTGATTAGTTAATTTAGCTTTTGAACTTTTTAATAATAGCATCTGCTATTCTTTCACTCGTATGTCCGTCTCCATATGGATTACTTGCTTTACTCATTTTGTCATACTCATTTTTATCAGTTAATAATTTCTTTGTTTCATTGTATATTGTTTCTTCATTAGTACCAACTAATTTTAAAGTTCCTGCAGCAATACCTTCTGGTCTTTCTGTTGTATCTCTTAATACCAATACTGGTTTTCCAAGTGAAGGTGCTTCTTCTTGGATACCACCACTATCACTTAGTATTATATAAGATTTGTTTTGAAAATTATGAAAATCAAATACTTCTAATGGCTCTATTAATTTTACTTTATCACATCCATCAAATATTTCATTTGCAACTTCTCTTACCTTTGGATTCATATGTATTGGATAAACAACTTTAACATCATTGAATTCATCAACTATTCTTCTTATTGCTTTAAATATATGTCTCATTGGATCTCCTAGATTTTCTCTTCTATGCGCTGTTAATAGAATCATTCTATCATTTCCAACCCAATCAAAAATTTCATTGTTATAATCTTTATCTACAGTTGTTTTCATGGCATCAATTGCAGTATTTCCAGTTACATATATTTTTGATTCATCTATATTTTGTTTAAGAAGGTTTTCCTTACTTAATTCGGTTGGTGCAAAATACATATCTGTCATACAATCTACCATTTGTCTATTCATTTCTTCTGGAAATGGGGAATATTTATCATAAGTTCTAAGTCCTGCTTCTACATGTCCTATAGCAATTTGATTGTAGAAAGCAGCTAGTGCTCCTGCAAAAGTAGTAGTTGTATCTCCATGAACTAACACGATGTCTGGTTTTTCAGTTTTAAAAACTTCTTCTAATCCCAAAATAGCTCTTGTTGTAACTTCTGATAATGTTTGACCTTGTTTCATTATATTTAAATCATAATCTGGCTTTATATCAAATGTTTCCAAAACTTGATCTAACATTTGTCTATGTTGTGCTGTAACACATACTATACTTTCTATCTCTTTTCTTGACTCTAATTCTTTTACCAAAGGAGCCATTTTAATTGCTTCTGGACGAGTTCCAAAAATACTCATTACTTTTATTTTATTCATTTTTACCTCCACATGTATTTTGTACTTTATCTAATATAATTTTATCAAAATTATTTGAAATGGTTATAATATCATATTTATTATATTTATCAAGTGTATGTAATTCTATTTTTTTCTCTAAAATCATTACAAGATTATTATAAATATCTTCTGTGCTATGTGAACTAACCACTCCTCCTATTTCTCTAATAATATCGCTACTTGCTCCACCCAACATTGTTATTCCTAAAATATTGCTCCCTGATCCTATATAATCTGCTAATTTTGCAGCATAAAATATATTGTCCGGAATATATAATCCTAAATTAGCATCTATTAACAATAATAAATCACTATTTTGCATAATTGATAAACTATCAAAATATTTAACTGGTTTTTTAAATTTTACAATATCACATATATTAGAATCCACAATATAAACTTTATCTTCATCATCCATATTACCATATATTTCTATTTCTAGCATATTATATAAATCTCTTTTTTTTGCCTTTAATCTTTCTAGTGCACATAGAAAATTTCTTGGTGTTCTTATCTTATCCAAATGACCTAAATAAGAAATCTTAAATTTATCTTTACTTATAGATTTTCTTTTATTTTCATAGAATGATTTATCATATCCATGAGGTAAAATGATTCCTTTTTTTATTATTTTTTCAGGATAACCCTCAAGCATATATTTCATCTGATATTTATTATTAAAAATTATTATATCACATTCATTTAATACAGAATCTTGAAGTTTTTTATCCTTATAAAATCTAGTGAATTTTCTTTTATATGTTTTATTTCTATATTGCCAAATAAGATTCTTTAAAACACGTTTAGGTGATAGCACATATCTTAAAGATTGTTCAATAACTCCTTTACCTTTTACTGTATATGGTGAATCATGATACCAAAATTTTTCATAAGGATTATTTGCTATTGGATCACCGAAGGAAGCCACCCACAAAATATTAGGATTTTTTCTTTTTAGTTCCAATGCTATCTCATGAGATTCTGGTGCCATTGAACGTGACATTATAAAATCATAATCATCTATTTTATCATTTAATTTTGATATTCCTTCTTTCACCCAAGAATTTGTATCAAAAGAAGATGAAAATATGGTTTTAATATTTTTACTTACAAGTTTAGTTTCATCAGTATCATAACTCCAATCTTTGTTATTTTTTTGTGTGTAAACATCATAAGTAAATTTTGAATTTTTAAGTAGTTTAAAAGTACATAAACCCTCTGAAGAATTTATTGGTGGAAAATACCAACTTATTACTAATCCTTTAGTTCTTTTCAACTTTTTCACCTCTATTCATCTTTATATAATCAAATTTATTTGCAATTCTACTCATAATATTATTAAATATTTGTGAAAAAAGGAAAAAAGTCTTTTGATTCCATTTTATATATCTATGTTCGTTTCTCAAGTTTTCATATAATTCACAATAATTATTTTTTAAATATTTATCAAATTCTTTAATTTCTTTAACATCATTTTGAGAGGTTAATTTAGCCTTACAATAAATTGAATAATGAGAATTAAGTAGTTGAATTAAAATAGTCTTAACATATATACTTCTTGAATTTTTTCTTGGAATATTCCTATAAAATTCTAACAATCTTTTTACTACCTTCTCATGATGCATTCTATTTCTTACATAACTTTGTATATTAATACTCTGATCTGGTCTTCCAATAAAATATCTATAAATATTAAAATTTAAATACACCATAGTATCCATTTGAAGTATTGGTAATAATATAAATTCCATATCTACATAAAATGTTTTTTCGTCTAAAAACAAATTTGACTTTCTCAACTTTTCTGTTTTAAAGGTAGTAGTAGCCATAAAGAAATAATCTTGGTCTAATATTTTAAAATTAAATTTATTAAGATTATAAGTTTTATTGTATTCTAATGATTTATATTTAAATTCATTTATTTCACCACTATATAATAATTCTTTATTATAATCAGTAAGAATTATATCTTCATCATGTTTTTTCAATTCATCAATATATAAATAAAAATCATCTATATTTACCCAATCATCTGAATCAATTACTCTAAAATACTTACCAGTTGCAATTTTTAAACCAGCATTTATAGTTGAACCATGTCCACCATTTTCTTTATCGATGATAATGACTGTTTCGCTGTATTTTTTTTCATACTTTTTAGCAATTGATAAAGATTTATCTTTACTACCATCATTAACAATTATAAGTTCTATATCTTTTAAAATATTTTCATTATAAAGTAAGGAATTTAAACATCTTTCTAAATATTTTTCAACATTGTATGTTGGTACTACTATTGATAATATTTTCATTTAACTCAACTCCTTATCCAAATTAGTGTAATTAGTTAAAAAGAATTCTTTTTAAAATTTTAATTTTACTAATCTTAACTTTCTGTTCTAAATCAAAATTATTATTTCTAAACTTAGCTATATTTTTATACTTTTTACCTAATAAATTATAGAAATACTCATTATTTTCCTTTAGATATTTATCAAAAACTATTGCTCTTTGTCGACCTCTTTCTTTATCATTATCATAATAACAAGATAAAGCATAATGAGTATATAAAACTAATGTGAATACATGTTCGATATATTTTTTTTGATATTCATTTAATTTAGCAACTTTTAAGAAGTCTAATATTCTGTAAACAACTCTATTATGATCATCATAACGTCTTACAAAGTTAGTTTTATCAACACTTTGATTTACATTACCAACCATATATTTATACAAAGGAAAATCAACAAATGCAATTGTCTTAACATGTTCAAATGGTAACAATTGATATTCTACATCAACAAAAAAGGTTTTTTCTTGTAATCTAATATTATTCTTTTTTAATAACTCCGTTCTATAAGTTGTTGCGTGAATAGATATATATAAATTTTCAGTATCTAAATCTTTTATTTTATAAACTTTTTCATACGATGGTACATTATTTCTTATATACTCACTTATTCCAGTAACCATATTAACTGTTTCATATGAACTAGATACTAAATCTACATCGTTTTTCTCTAAAAAGTCAACTAATTTTATTAATTCCTTAGTATCAACCCAATCATCACAATCTACAACTTTATAATATTTTGCGTTTGTAGCATATAATGCTGCATTAACGGCAGACCCATGTCCACCATTTTCTTTATTTATAACCTTTACAATTTTTGGATATTTTTTAGCATACTCCTCCGCTATTTTTTGAGTATTATCTTTAGAACCATCATTAACAATGTATATTTCGATTTTATCCTCCAACTCAGGTGCAATGAAAGTTGGTATACAACGATCCAAGTATTTTTCGCCATTATATGAAGGAATTCCAATTGCTAAAATCTTATTTTTTTTCATTTTTTAACCTTCTTTCTAATTCTTCATCGTATCTTCTTGCAACATTTTTAACATCATAATAATCAGCTTGTTCAACATTTAATTCTAAAGGATTATTCATAACATCAATAATTAATTTTGCAAGTTCTAATTCATTAGCGCTTGAACATTTCCCACCTGTTGCAGTAATTATTTTACCGGCTGGACAAAGAGGATTTGTAATACCTATTATAGGTTTTTTTGCTCCTAAGTAATCAGCTATCTTAGCCGCAAAAAATATTGAACCATTTTCTAAAACATCAAAATTTGCATCAACATGTATTAAATAATCAGATTCTTCCATTATTTTTAAACTTGTATAATAATCAACTGGCTCTTCTACTTGTATAACATCATTTAAGAAAAATACGTATATCATATTTTTTATATTTTTTGGAATATTTCCTACCAATCTAACCTTTATATTATTTAAAATATCCGGATTTATATCTCTTATTAATTTTAAAGCTCGAACCAAAGGTTCTACACTACGCAATTGGTCACTATGTCCAATAAAAGAGAATGTTTTGACATCACTAGAAGTATTTTTAACTTTTGGATATAACTTCTTATCAAAGCTATGAGGAACTACCATGCATTTTTCTTCATACATCTTATCGTTATGAATTATAAATTTACCTTGTTCCTTTGTTGGTACAATTACTATGTCGGCTTGTCTAACAACTTTTTCTTCTAACTTATTTAATTCACCTAATTTTTTTGTATATTCATTTCTAGCAAATTTACAAAAATTATTTAAAAAGAAATGAGGTGCATTCAAATATAAATTTCTTACAAATTTAATTCTATTTTGTAAAATTAATAATGTTTCATATGGATTATTTCCTATTGGATCAGCTAAACTTGTTATCCATGGAACGTCTTTGTCAAATTCTTTTATTCTCAACCCAACCTCTTGTGATTCAGGTGGCATTGATCTAGTCATAATGGCATCGAATTTTATTTTCTTTGATAATTTTTTATATTCTTCAACACATTTGTCTATAAAAACATTAAAATCATCAGTTTTGATAGTAATTTTTTTAATATTTTCACTTTCTAATTTAGTTTCTTTATTGTAGCTCCATTGTTTAGAAGAAGCACAACATAAATAATATTCATATTTTGAGTTTGATAATAATTTATATGTAACTAATGCCTCCGATGTAGTTACAGGTGGATAAAACCAGCTTATAACAAAAATTTTCATTATTTTACCTCTCCTTCATTTAATAAACTCTTGCTTAGATCTAACGCATTCTTTATAACATCATCCATATCATAGTATTTATAATCAGCTAACCTTCCACCAAATATGACATTTTTTTCATTCTTTGCTAATTTTCTATATTCTTCTGCCAATTTATTATTCTTTTCATCATTTATAACATAATATGCTTCCTTTGTTGGGTCCCAATCATCAGGATATTCATATGTTACAACAGTTTTTTTACTAACACTTGTACTATCAAAATGTTTATGTTCTATAACACGGGTATATTCTTGTTCGTGACCAGTATAATTTACAACAGCATTACCTTGATAATTTTCAACATCATAAATTTTTGTATCAAATCTTAGAGATCTATATTCTAATCTTCCTAATTTGAAGTCAAAATATTCATCTAGCATACCAGTATAAACTACTTTTTCAGCCATATTGTCATAATTCTCTTTATCATCAAAATAATTAGCATTTAATTTAACTTCTATACCTTCTAACATAGCTTCAACAAGTTTTGTATACCCACCTATTGGAATTCCTTGATATTTATCATTAAAATAATTATTATCATATGTAAATCTTACAGGTAACCTTTTAATAATAAATGCTGGTAACTCTGTACAATCCCTATTCCATTGTTTTTCAGTATATCCCTTTACTAATTTTTCATATATAGTTCTTCCTACCAATGAAATTGCTTGTTCCTCCAAATTTTCAGGTTCTTTTCCATTTAACTCTTGTTTTTCTTCATCAATATGTCTCTTTGCATCCTCAGGCGTAATAACATCACTCCATAATTTAGAAAAAGTATTCATATTAAATGGCATATTATAAATTTCATTGCCAATTCTTGCAATTGGAGAATTAGTAAATCTATTAAACTCAACAAAAGAATTTACATAATCCCATACATCTTTATAATCAGTGTGGAAAATATGTGCTCCATATTTATGAACGTGTATTCCTTCAATATTTTCGGTGCAAACATTACCAGCGATATTGGGCCTTTTATCAATTACTAAAACTTTTTTACCATTTTTCTTTAGTTTATTAGCAACAGTTGCGCCATATAACCCAGCTCCTACAATTAGATAATCATATTTTTTCATTTTCTACCTCCTATATTTATCCAATCTGCGACTTATAATATTCTTCACAAATCTTTTTAGTTTCTCCCATTTTTATTACTTTTCCATGTTCAAGCCATACTACTTTTGTGCATAAATCTTTTATGGATTCTAAAGAATGTGAAACGTATAATACGGTAGTACCACCTTTTATCATTTCCATCATTTTATGCTTGCTTTTTTCCTGAAACTTTATATCTCCTACTGATAATATTTCATCAACTATTAGTATTTCAGGATTAACCACGGTTGCAATTGAAAATGCTAACTTAGCCGTCATACCTGAAGAAAAGTTTTTAACTGGCACTTCTAAGAAATCTCTAAGTTCAGAAAATTCAACTATTTCATCAAATTTAGAGTCGATAAATTTTTTTGAATACCCAAGTATTGCACCATTTAAATAAATATTTTCTCTAGCAGTTAAGTTACCATCAAAACCAGCACCTAATTCAATCATAGGTGATATAACACCCTTTACTTCTACTTTTCCTTTCGTTGGTTTCATAACACCACTAACAACTTTTAAAAGAGTTGATTTCCCGGCACCATTACTTCCTATAAGTCCAACAACTTCTCCCTTACCAACGTTAAAACTCACATCTTTAAGTGCCCAAAATGTTTCTTTTTTACGTTTGTTTTTCCTAGTAAATAAATTTATAAAAGCTTGTTTAATAGAAAATTCTTTTTCTATTCCAAGGTTAAATTTCATTGATACGTTTTTTATCTTTATCATAACTACCTCCTAAATATAGTATATAAACTTATCTTGATTCTTTCTAAATATAAAAGCCCCAATAGCAAGTGTTCCTACACCTATTAATCCTAATATTCCCATCGTTGTAAAAGAAGGTCTTTGAGCATACAAAACAATTGATCTTGCTGCTGTTAAAAATTGATACATAGGATTAAAATGCATAAGAGTTTGCAATTTAGCCGGTAATATTTCTATACTATAAAATACTGGAGTTAAGTAGTTCCATAAAGTAAGAACTATACCATATATGTGCCATACATCTCTTAAAAAAACTGATAGACATGAAAGGATAAGACTCATACCAACAGTAAATAAAAACATACATAAGAATATATACGGCAATATTAAGAAATACCAATTAAAATGGCATGTATATTGTCCTAAACCAACATAAGATAATGCTATTATTGCTAGCCATGGTATTAACGTTAGTAAAAAATCAATCCCAACAAATAAACATTTTGCAATAGGAAAAATATATTTTGGAATATATACCTTATTTATTAATGGAAAGTTTTCTACGACTGATGTCATCCCAGCATTTGATGCTGCACTAAAGTAGTTGAACATTATGATACCAGTCATCAAGTAAACTATGTAGTTTACCCCCTCAACTTTAAATCTAAACATTTGAGAGAAAACAACTGCCATAACAGTCATTGTTAGAATAGGATTAAGTAAACTCCATAATATTCCTAAAACAGATCTTTTATATTTAACCTTAAAATCTCTTGAAATTAATTGAGTCATTAAAAACCTATATCTTTTAAAATTTCCAAATATTGCTTTTACTTTTGTCATACATACACCTCTATAATCTTTTGTTTATATAATTATACCATAGATTATTAATTATTAAAAACAAAAAGCATTTAATTTTAAATGCTTTTTATGGTAACCAACAATATATCTTAGTTAAAACTTTACTTCCTTCTATTATCCTTTTTAGAAAATTTCTTTGCTTCCATATCTCATTACTCTTCCAATTAGGAAATTCATCATTTAAATAATTGAATACTTTATCTATGAAATCATTTCTTATTTTTTTATCTTTTTGATATTTTTGTTGAAGGGTATACCTAAATAAATTTCTAATTGTCATAGCTTCCACATACGCTTTAATATCATCATAGTAATCGTGTTTTTTAAGTTCTTTTATGATCATTTTAGTAATTTCTAAAATGTCATATACTTTTTTATCCATAACGGTAGTTTCACTCTTATTTCTAACTAAATAATAATTTAGTTTTTCATCTACCATTCCTATTTTTTTAGCTCGCTCCATTGCTTTTACAACAACTATTGCATCTTCATATTTTAGTTTTTCTGGAAACTCTACTTCACTTAATAATTCTTTTTTATACAACTTATTCCACGGAGCTAAATTAACTTCTAATAATAATTCTGGTTTATCTTTTAAAACCGTATCTTCAAAATATTTTAATTTATAATCAGGTTCTATTTCTTCTAATTCATCATTTTCTTTTTCTAACATTTTGTGAAAGTTACATATAACTAAATCTAAATTATCTTTTTTAGCCTTGTCATACATTTTTTCATACATCGTTTCATTAACCCAGTCATCACTATCTACAAATGCTATGTATTCTCCTGCTGCTTTTTTAATACCAAGATTTCTATTATAACCGATTCCTTTATTAGTTTTATTGTGGAAAACTTTTATTTTACTTTTAAATTTTTTTTCATATTCATCTAGTATTAACTTAGAATTATCTGGGCTTTTATCATTAATTACTATTATTTCTATATCTTTAAGTGTTTGATTAACCAAACTATCTAAACATCTTCTTAAATATTTTTCCGTATTATAAACAGGTACAACAACTGATACTTTCATTATCTTACCACCTTTAAATATAATCCTAAGTTAAGTTTCATGATTTTTTTCTTTAATTTTCTAACACTTGTATCTACTAGTACTCCATCAAAAACATTTAGTTTTTTAAGTTCATGAACGTATACTTTTCTTTCATCTTTTTTTAACTCTCTAGTCTTTACAATAACACAGTTTGATATGTAGCTTAAATAATAATCATCCATGTTATTTTTTCTATTTATGTTTTTAGCAAATAACCTTAAGGTTTTATATTGTTCTAGCATATCAAATGCTTTTTTTACGGTTTTCCTATAATCATTATTATTCATTATACTACCATTTCTTTGAACGTAATGGTAACCTAAATAACTTATGCTCTTTACCTTTCTTGCTTTATATATAACGTATGGAATAAGGCCAAAATCTTCATGATAAACACCTTTTTTAAAGTTGAATTTATTATCAACATAATAATCTTTTTTAAATACATAGCACCATGCAGGTTCTACGAAGTGATAATTAGATAAGTATTTAAAAGCTTGATATCCATTTACCATATCAAACGCTTCTTCATTAAAATCCATTTTATTACCGCCATCTTCATCTTCGCTAATAACTTGATATCTTAATATTTCTGCGTCTTTTATTTCTTTATCCAATTCTTTTAATAAGTTTTTTTCTACATAATCATCACTATCTATAAATATCAAATATTCTCCGTTAGCTTCTTTAACACCATTGTTACGTGCCATTGAAAGCCCCTCATTTTTTTGATTAACAACCTTAATATTTTTATACGTATCTAAATATTTAGATATTATATTACTACTATTATCAGTTGAACCATCATTAACTATTATTATTTCAAAGTCTTTAAATGTCTGTTTAACTAAAGAATCTAAACATTTTTTTAAATATTTACTAGTATTATATACCGGTACTATAAAACTATATTTAACCATTATTTTTTCTCCATTATTTGTTCTATTAAATTAATTCTTTTTTTATTTAAAGTATTATAATCTACTGTTTCTTTTATTTTTTCTTTTGTCTTTGATAATTCTTTTACTTTATCATATATGTTTTTTTCATTAACAACATAACCAAACCTATTTGGTATTGATATGTAATCATCAGATACATCTATTGTTGTTATTATCGGTTTCTCTAAAATTATTGCTTCATTATAAACAACCGGAAAGCCCTCATACCTAGATGTTAATATTAAATAATCACATGTTTTCATGTAAGGATATGGATTTTTTTTAGTGCCATAAAATATAACGTTATCTAAATTATTATTTTTTACAATATCTTTATACATTTTTTCATCTGGTCCACTACCTACTATCCAAAATAATGCTTTAACGTTTTCTTCCATGCATTTTTTAGCAACCTCTAAAAGTAAAGTAAGTCTTTTTGATGATTCATCAAGCCTTCCAACAAATAAAAATATCTTTTTTATAGTTTTTTTATAATTTATTTTTTTTTCTGATAGTTTTAATATTCTTTCATAATCAATTAAGTTATTTATGGTAACTGATTTCTTTTTGATATTAGGATAAATCTTACATAAGTCTTTTTTAGACTCGTTACTTACAAATACAATATGATTATATTTTTCTATTTTTCTGTTATCAAAAAACGCTCTTATTTTATTTTCATCTTTATCATAAGCTTGATAATAATTACTATGGATAAACAAAATTTTATTTCTTGATGAAGTCCTTGCTACAAAACCACATGGTCCTGAGTAAGTTGCATAACATATACTTGCATAATATCTTTTATAATTAAATAGCATCCATTTAACTCTCTTTAACAAATTAACAAACTTTCTTACTAAAACATTTTTATTATTACTCACCTTATATTCTTTAATTTTTATATTACTTGGTACGTCTTTTAAAAATGCCCCTTTTATTTCTTCTAAAACCAAAATAACATTATACTTTTTTAGATTTATGTTCTTAATCAAATTAATTAGTGATGTTTCAATACCACCAAAATCTAAATTGTAAGATGCAATAAGAATTTTCTTTTTTTTCAACATTATCACCTACGTTAATTATATAATACATTAAATTATTTTACAAATAAAAACCAGTTATTTAAAAATAACCAGTCTTCATTTACATCCTACCTTTAAATTTACGACATTTAGAAATAACAAATTTTTCTATTCTTAAACCATTATTTCTTTCCGTTCTTTCATATTCACAATCTCCTAATTCAGAATCAGAATATTTAATATCATCTATATTTTGATAAATATCTATTACTTGAAACCCCGTTGTGATAAAAGGGTATTTTTCAATTTCCTTTTTAGAAATATCTGCCATCTTAGGGCAACTTAAAGGCCCTAATGCACAATCAGAACATATACAGTATTTTTCATAATTGTTAGCATTTAAATACTTACTTATTTCTCTTGCTCTTACAACTTTCTTTTTTATATCATCTTTAGTTTGAAGACTTAAGCGTTTTGTTTCATATTTTCCATCTTTTACTTCATTTATAATAATTGGAAATTCTTTCATAATTACACTCCCTTTAAAAATATAACAATATAATATCATATTTTATTTATTTTTCAACTATAAAGTTGAAAAAATAGCTATATTACTATAGCTATCATGTTATTAGAGCCTTTATTAACAACCTTTGTCAAAGTAGTTTGTAATTTATGTCTTATGTTATCTGGCATTAATGATAACTTGCCCCTTATTCCTTCTTGAACAATTACATCAAGGCTTCTACCAAACATTTCACTTTTCCAAACGCTATCTGGGTCAGTGTCATAATTTTTCATTAAGTTATCAATTAGTTCCTTACTTTGTGTTTCAGAGCCTATTATAGGTTCAAAAGTTGATTCAACATCTACTCTTATCATATGTATTGATGGTGCTACTGCTTTTAGTTTAACACCATATCTAGTTCCCTGCTTAATTATTTCTGGTGTATCTAATTTCATATCCTTAATGGTTGGAAAAGAAGTTCCGTAACCAGTCTGTTTAACCATCTTTAAAGCTTCTTTAAACTGGCCATATTCTTCCCTAGTTTCATTAAATTCCTGGAATAATGAAATTAATTTTGCTTTAGAATCAATATCTGTTCCAATAATTTCATTTAACACCTCATTATATAATCCATCTGGTGCTTCTAAGTTAATTGTTATTTCCCCTGTTGCAGTATTAACTTCAGATAAGTATGATTTTGATATATGTTCTGAACCTTGAAAATGACCAATTATTGTATCAACGTCTCTTACCTTATCTACATCTATAACACTTTCTTTTATTTTTTCTATATATTCTTTTTTAAGTGTGTGTTTATGTGATAAGCATGCAATCCAATCTGGCATTTTAACATTTACACTAAGCACCGGAAATTCAAATAAAGCTTCTTTTAAGATATTATAAATCTCTTTTTCACTCATTGTTTCAACACTAACTGGTATCACTGGAACATTATGTTCTGCTCTTAAACTTTCTGCTAATTTTTCAGTATCCGGATGATTTGGATGTACTGAGTTTAGAACTACGATAAAAGGTTTGCCAATTTCCTTTAACTCACTTATTACTTGATTTTCAGCTTCTACATAATCTTTTCTTGTTATTTCACCAATACTACCATCAGTAGTAACTACTATTCCAATAGTAGAATGATCTCTTATTACTTTTTCGGTTCCTATTTCAGCTGCTTCAACAAAAGGTATTTCTTCATCATACCATGGCGTTCTAACCATCCTAGGACCATTTTCATCCTCGTATCCCTTAGCAGCATCAATTACATAACCCACACAATCTATTAATCTTATACTTGCGGTAAAATCTTCTATTTGAATTGTTGCAGCGTTAGAAGGAACAAACTTTGGTTCTATGGTCATAATTGTTTTCCCTTGCGCTGTTTGAGGTATTTCGTCCAAACATCTTTTTCTTTCGTATTCATCTTCAATATTAGGTATTACTAAATTTTCCATAAACTTTCTTATGAAAGTTGATTTTCCTGTTCTTACTGCTCCTACTACACCTAGATAGATATCTCCTCCTGTTCTTTTACCAATACTTTTTATAACTTCTATTTTTTCCATTAACATACCTCTTTTCTTTTTATCACTAAACTATATGTCATTTATTTATAAATATGAAAAAAGAAAAGAATTATTTTTTTCTTTTCAATACTTCTTTTAAAAAATAGTTATATAAGTTTTCAGTATTATCTAAATCTTCGGGATGAAATTGAACTCCTAATACGAAGTGATTATCATCTACATATTCGATGCCTTCTATCACATTATCTTTAGATAATGC
>CAMFOH010000024.1 GCA_945969495.1 uncultured Mollicutes bacterium | reverse complement strand
TGGTGCTTCACTAATAGATTTGTTTACTGAATCAGCTCCTACTTTCTCATTGTTTGGTGTTATATATTTCTTTATTTTAGCAATATTAGGTTGGTCAGTTAATAAATTGATGAAAAAAATCTCGGAAAACAGAAAATTTGAAATTCAAGATATTGAGTATGATAAGAACATTAAATAAATATGAATAGTGCGACGTTAGAAACTAAAAAAGTACTTAAAAAGTGCTCTTTTGAAATTTTTTTGAAGTTCATTATTTCTGTTTGCTATAGAGGTTCTTTACTTATCATTCCAATAATGTGGGGGAAAATTGTTGATTATGCAACCATTAAAAACTTTTCTTCCTCATACAGAATGATAATAATTGCTGTTGGTGTTATGCTATTTTATTACATAAGTGTTTGTCTAAACCAAGTATTTTATTATTTACTATATAATAAAATGTACAAGTTGTATTCTAAATTAGCATATTTTTCTTTTATTAAAAATTCGATTCATAGCATATCAAGGTTTAAAATTAGTGAATTTAATAATATTATTAATAATGATTTAGATATAATTGTTGCGTTTTTTTCTGATACAATTATTAAAGTTGTTCAGATTATGGAATTTTTGATTATATATTATTATTTTTATACTATAGATATAAGAATGTTTATTTCAACTGTTATAGTATCTTTATCGATGATTGTTGTTTTAGCAATTTTAAATAAAAAAACAGGAAGATTAAATGCTAAAAGAAAACAAGCATTAGATAAAAAAACTTCTATTACCCATGAGGTTTTTAATACCGTTAAAGAAATAAAGGGTTTTTACGTATTTAAAAGTGTTAATCAGCGAGTAAAAGAAAAATGTGCTGATTATTTAAAAGCGCATTCTAATCTTAATACGTATTCTACCATTATTAAGCAAATTGTATTTGTCTTTATTGAATTTGCTAGGTATGCTTTAGTAGCATATGGTATTTACTTGTTTTCAATAGGAAAAATGGAAATAGGCACCATCTTAGTTATTTATACTTATTATACAAAGATAATTGAAAACTACGAAATAATTGGAACGTTAACGTCTGGTATACAAGATACTAAGGTATCGCTTAAAAGATTAAATAAACTAATAGAGTATAGAAATGATGATAATATTGGTGACTTTGTTGATAAAAAAGATTATCAAGGAAAAATAAAATTTGAAAATGTTTTATATGGAAACAAAAAAGATCCTATATTAAATAATGTATCATTTATTGTTAATCCTAATTCTATATCAGTTATAACAGGCCCAACTGGTTCTGGAAAAACAGGTGTCTTGGACTTGCTTATGAAAATGAACAGAAAACATGAAGGAAGTATATTTATAGATAACATACCTTATGAAAAGATTGATGATGATGCGTTTTATAATTTAGTCTCTTTGGTTAGAAAAGAGCCTAATTTCTTCGATTTGAGTATCAAAGATAATTTGATGCTCGTGGGAGGCAATTTTAAAGAAGTTAGAAATGTTTGTGAAAAATTAGGTATTCATGATGACATAATGGCTTTAAAGGATGGGTATGATACTGATATAAACAATAGTTCTTCTAAAATATCAATTAACTTAAAACGTGGTATAGCGATTGCAAGGGTAATTTTAAAAGACTCAAAGATTATTATGTTTGATGAGATAATTGATACATTAGAAAGTGAACTTCAAGAAAAGGTTTTAGAACTTTTAGAGGAAAAGAAAAAAGATCATACTATTTTAGTTATTTCTAGGGAAAGTAATATTTTGCAAATAGCAGACAAGATAATTAGGTTTGATAATAATAAAATAATTTTAAAAAATTAAATATGTTTAATTTACATATTAATTTTAAAAGAAATGTCTGCTCTAGTTGATTCTTCACCCCATACATTAAATACTATTTGTTCGTTAGAACTATAGGTATATGTGTTTAAGAAACATCTTAAAAAAGTATTATGAGTAAATGTTGAATAATATTAGTAGATTTTCTTCCGGTATTTTTTTATTTCATTAATAAGAGATTTTTCACTTTTCATTATTTATTTTTCATAGCTTTCTAATTCAAGGTTTATTTTTTCTTTATGGTTTATTTCTTTAATAATTTTATTGAAAATTTTTTCTTCCATATTATTTTCCTTTGCTTGTATATTGCTGTAAGTATATTTATAAACTTATGGTAATTAAATTTTTACAAATATTTTAACATATTTAATGGTATATAAAAACCCGATAAATAAAAGAACGGGTTTGGTATTAAAAATGGAATGAGTATAATAACTTTTATTATATAAAATATTTAATAACATAACTATTATATTATGTCATGTTTTTGTTGTGTAATATTTTCTTGAGTTTTCTTGTTAGAACTTGAATAATTATTTGTTTGTAAGTCAATATAAAACTCATTATCAGTCATAAGTTCATCATGAGTACCTTGCCCGACGATATTACCTTTATTTAAAACGATTATTTTATCAGCGATTTTCATTACATCTTTTTTATGAGTGACAATTATTATTGTATGATCTAATTTTAAATTCTCAAAAATATCTTTGATTTTCTCAACTAATAATGTATCTAAAGAACTTGTCACTTCATCAAAAATCAAAATTTCTGCTTTTGATAATAGTGTTCTTGCTATAGCTAGTAATTGTTTTTGACCACCACTAAAATTCGTAGCATTTTCTGATAAAATGGTATTATAACCTTTTGGTAAACTCATTATATAATCATGAATTCCAACTCTTTTACAAGCTTCAATTTGATGCTTTATATTTGAATCTATTAATGATAAATTTTGTCTAATACTCATATTAAATATAAATGGTGATTGATTTACGCCTACAACATTAGTAGAATATACTTCTTTAGAATAATCATATATATTTTCTCCATCTATTAAAATTTCACCACTATCTATTTTATATTTTCTAAGAAGCAAATTTGTTATCGTTGTTTTACCACTACCACTATGACCAACCAATGCAGTAATTTCATTTGGTTTTGCAACAAAGTTAATTTTTTCAATATTTCCTTTATTCTTAGACTTATATGAGAAATCAACATCTTTAAATTCTACTAAACCATTAATATAATCATTATCATTCATTCCAAAAGTAATTTGTTGTTTACTTGAATAATTTAATATATTGTTTATTCTTGTAATTGAAATAGACCATTCTCTAATTTGTCTTGAATATCCCATTAAATCTTTTGTATTCGTCATTATATTTTCAAAATATGTTATAAGTAATATAAGAATATTTACTTCATATTTTCCATTTAATACAAAATATACTAATATAAAATATAATATAACCTTACCAAAATGAATGATTGCAGGCATTAAACCAGATCTAATATTACCATATTTTCTTTTCCTCATGTATTGTTCTGACCACTTATTTGTAATTATATAAAAATTATTCTTAATTTTATTATAGATATTAAATACTTTAATTTCTCCTAATCCATTTAATATTTGTGATAAATTATCTGTTAATTTATCTCTATATTTTTGCTGTCCTCTTAAATACTTTGTATTCATAATATTTAAATGATCAAAAGATTTCAAATAAATCCACTCTATAAATAAAACTATAAAACCAATAATTAAGTTAGTTTTTAAAAATATAAAGATCATTACCATAACTTTTAATAATCCAATAATAATTTCACAAACATTATCAATCATTTCAGCTAAATGTGCGGTATCTGTATTTATAGTATTTAGAATTGTTCCTTTAGAAATTTTTTCAGAAAATTCTACATCATAAGTAAATACTTTATCAACTATTTTTTCTCTTAAATTTCTATAACTATATTCAAAATTATGAGTATATGAAACATAGTATAGATAGTGAAATAAATTATATGCTATATATGTAATTAACAACCAAATAATGTTCATATAAGTTTCATTTGCATTTCCATTAGTAACCTCATAGATTATGTTAGAAGCAAATACTGGAATTAATAAACTTAATGAATGAAATATTATAGAGCTAAGAAATAATAATGTCATCCATTTTTTATTACCTTTAACTAGTTTAAAATAATCTTTTATAATTTTTATGTTATCTTTTATCATATTTACCACATCCTATTTAATTATACCACACTATATAACGAAGATTTTTGCAGATTGATTTAATAATTTGTAAGTGTGTTTCTAAAACAACAAAAGATATCAGATTTAATTTAATTTTCTGATATCTTTTTATATTTTAAGCTCAAACCAAAAGTTTGAGTTTGGTATCAATCTGGTGCCGCTTGTAGGAATCGGACCTACAGCTAATCATTACGAGTGACTTGTTTTACCATTAAACTAAAGCGGCATAAAGGGCTATTTAAAAAACCCATTTTCAACGAATTTTGTTTCGTTAATGACCATAAATGCATTTTTATCAATTGACGATATGGTCTTTTTTAAGTCGTTTAAGTGTTTCTTATCAACTTCAATAAACAACATTAACTTCTTTGTATTATCTTTACCAGTACACTCAACTTGTGATACTGCATAACCAGCGCCTCTTATTTTTTCAATTTCGTTACTAGCTAGATAATCTAATACTACTTGTACGGATATTTTGCCTTTTATTAAAACATTTGATAATGTTGTTCCAATAAACGTACCAGCTGCATATCCACCGGCATATGAAAGTGCTATCCACATGCTATTCATTTCTGTATTTAATGCTTCTCTAACCACTAAAAACCATATTATGACATCTATAAAACCAATTAACGTAGCGGATAATCTTTTTCCTTTAACCGTTAATACCGTTACAAATGTCGCGAGTGATACATCTACTATTCTTGCTATGAATATTTTAATACATAACAGAAATAATGACATTTTGCCTCCCTTTGGCGCTAGTAATATAATATCATAATTATTTTTATTCTTCAATAGATAAGTTTATTATAAAGTGATATAATATAACATGTGGAGGGATTAGATTGAATAAAAATATAACATTAAAAAAGAATTGCATATTATTATTTGCATTAAACATATGTGTTTTATTATCACTTATTCTATTTAAAATATATTTTTCCAAGTTAGGATATTCAATAATTTTAATTAATTTTATGTTTGCGGTTAACGTAGTAGTTTTAATTTTTGGAATCATTTTTAATTTAGTTTTACTAAAAAATCCGAATAAGTATGATGAAAAAAAATCAATGATTTGGATGCTTGTTTTATTCATTATATATTTATTAGTAAATACGATTGTTGTAGTAATTATAAATAAACCATTAAATGATAACTACAAGAAGACGGCAGATAAGCTAGCGTTATATTGCGATACTTATATTTGTGATAGGTATGAAACAATTAGAGAAGTTGGGATAAGAGATTTTATAATATATAAAACGTATTTAGATTATAATGGTGTGCAAAATGATATTGAAATACATACAAAGTATGATTTTAATGGCGTAATTTCGGTTAAGTCAACCATTTATTCTCAAAATGAAATGTTTTCTGAAAAACTTATTAAAGATCAAGTTGTAGCATACTATAATAATTTTAATGTTATGATTGATGAATCTTTAATAAAAGAAGCTTTTGATAGTAGGTTTAAAGATTCTATAAAAAAAGATAATTTGGATTATAAGGTAAATGAAATTTATGAGGATGGAGAACTTGTTAAACTTAAAACCATTATAACTTTAAACTTAAAATAATTCTAATATTGTTTTTTTTATATTTTTTTGTTAATATTATCATAGAATAGAAAGTTGGGGATACAATGAAATCTATTATTGATGTTTTTTTAAGTAATCCTACGTTATTAATATCAGTTATTGTATTTTTTGCTTGCGTAGTAATTGGCTTTTTTGGGGATCAATACCTTAAAAAAAATAAAGATACAGGTGTGGGAAATAAAGTATTAAATAATGTTGAAAACGCTAATGATGATTTAAGTGAAAAAAAAGAAGTTATTGACAAGGCTGAAGATAATAACATTAATGATTCGCGCAATAACGATGCTTTTGTTAACTCTAACCCGGAAGATGTTGCAATACCACAAAATGCTTTTATAGATGAAATTGTAAGCAAAGATAACGAAATTTCATATATAAATAACGACGATAATTTTACTAATATATTTTAGACCCTTTGTTTTATAAGGGCTTTTTATTTTAAGTGATAATTTATTTTAAAAAAAGTAACTAATTATGTTATAATTTTGATATAATAAACTAGTCATAATAAATGACCAAAAAAATTTTAAAATACATGATACAATAGTTTTATATTAATGGAGGTAACTATGACTGTAGATAATGTTTTAACAATTATAAAGGATATAATAGATGTATGTATAGTTTGGGCAGGACTTTACTTTATTTTAAAAAGTATTAAAAATAACGTTAAGTTTACCATGCTATTTAAAGGTATAATAATAATAATTGTAATTAAATTATTAAGTGATTTGTTTGACTTAAAAACGATTGGACTTTTATTAGAGTATGTTGTTATGTGGGGGCCACTTGCACTAGTTATTATTTTCCAACCGGAAATAAGGTCCGTATTAGAACAATTAGGAAGATCACAATTATTAGGAAGGCATAAGGTTTTAACCATCTCTGAACGAGAAAGAATAGTTTACGAAATAGGTCTTGCTTTGGAGTATTTAAAGAAGCATAGAATTGGTGCTTTAATCGTTATTGAAAGAGATAATTCTCTTTCTGAATACATAGAAAGGTCTAAAAAATTATATGCTGAGATATCTAATGAATTATTAGTTGCAATTTTCTTCCCGGATAACCCATTACATGATGGTGGCGTAATTATTCAAGGGGATAAGATAACATCTGCAGGTGCGGTATTTCCAACCACCGTTGAAATGAAGTTTAGCAAGCGATTAGGAACTAGACATAGAGCGGCTATAGGTATTAGTGAAGAAACTGATGCTATTGCAATAATTGTTTCTGAAGAAACTGGAAGAATATCAATTGCGATAAATGGTGATTTGAATTATAACTTATCTTTAGAGGAAGCTAAAATGATGATTTTAGATGAATTAAAGCCAAAGAAAACCGCTGAATTTGATTATGAAATAGAAGAAGTGGAAGGTGAAGAAGATGAATAAGTTATTTAAATCTTTTCTTAACTTTTTAAAAAAAATAGGACGTTTTATTGATAAAAAGATAATTCTACCGATAACAAAATTTTTTGTTGGAATATCCAATAAATTTAAGGGGGATGGAAGAAGTTTTGAAAAAATAATTACTAGAAAACCGGGTCTTATAATTGTTTCTTTATTAGTTGCTCTTGGAGTTTTCTTTGTTGCGGATACTAAATCTACTTCTTTGCTTGAAACGTCAGCTGAAGTTTTGTATGATCAACCAATATCGGCAACTTATAATGAAGAAGCATACGTTGTTGAAGGTCTTCCAGAAACCGTAGACATAACTTTAATTGGTAGGAAGTCAGACGTTTACTTAGCAAAACAGTTACCTACTAATGATATAACGGTTGATTTAACAGGACTACAACCTGGAGTTCATAAAGTTAATCTTAAATATAAAAAAGCTTTAAGTTCAGTAGAATATAAACTTGATCCATCCGTTGCAACAATAGTTATATACGAAAAGGTTTCTTTGGAAAAGGAAATTAATTATGAGGTAATAAATAAAGATAAAATTGATTCTAAGTTAATGATTGAAGACGTTACTTTAAGTACTGAAAAAGTATATGTAAAAGGTAATGAAGCAACGTTAAAAGAGGTGGCTTCAGTTAAAGCGCTAATAGATTTAAAAAATTTAATTGATCCAGCAGTTGGAGAACAAGAGTTAAAAGATGTTAAATTAGTTGCATATGATAATAGTGGCAAACAAGTTGATGTTGAGATTGTTCCATCTAAGATAAATGCTACGGTTAAGATAACTTCTCCTCAAAAAGAAGTTCCAATAAAGGTAATACCAAAAAATTATGACAAGATTGTTTTTGGTAAAGCAATTAGTAATATATCACCGGATATTAGTAAGGTTACTATTTACGGGGATTCATCAAAATTAGATAAAATATCTTATATCCCTGTTTATGTTGATGTTGGAGATCTAAAAGAAGATAAGAAATACTCAATAACTATTACTAAACCAAATGGAGTAAGAGCAATAAGTAATACAACTGTAAACATAAGCGTATCAATTGGTGATGAAGTAACTAAGGAAATTAATGATGTATATTTAGAATATGAAAATCTTGGGGATGGATTAACTGTTCAAGCAGTTGATGCCGATAGTACCAAAGTAACGGTAAGTGTAAAAGGTGTTCAAAGCGTGTTATCTGAACTTGATCCTACGACAATCAAAGCTTATGTTGATCTAAAGGGACTAGGTGTTGGAGAACATGAAATACCTGTAAAGGTAAGTGGCTCAGATACAAAAGTTAAATATTCTTCAAAAACAACGAAGATAAAACTTAGAATAACTCAAAAAAATTAAAATTTAGTTGACAAATGTACCAGTTTAAAGTAAAATTTAAATTGGTACATTTTTAACCCACATAAGTTTGTCCTGGGAAAACAAACTTATCTAAGGAAAGGGAAATATTTATGACAACATTTATGGCTAATGCCGCAAACATTGAGCGTAAGTGGTATGTTATTGATGCTAAGGGTAAATCATTAGGAAGAGTTGCATGTAAAGCTGCTGTTATGTTAAGAGGAAAACATAAAGCAACTTATACACCTCACGTTGATTGTGGAGATAACATTATCATAATAAACGCAAAAGAAGTAACGTTAACAGGAAATAAATTGGACCAAAAGATTTATTATAACCATAGTGGTTATACCGGTGGTTTAAGACAAAGAACTGCTAAGGAAATGCGCGAGAATTATCCAGTAGAAATGGTTGAAAGAGCAGTTAAAGGAATGCTTCCAAAAGGAAGATTAGGACGCCAAATGTATAAGAAACTATTTGTTTATGAAGGCCCTGATCATAAGCATAAAGCTCAAAAACCAGAAATAGTAGAAATTTAAGGAGGAAAGTAAATGGCTAAAACATTCGTTGGAACAGGTCGTCGTAAACGTTCAATTGCACGTGTTAGAATGACCTCAGGTAAAGGAAAAATTACCATTAATGGTAGGGATGTAAACGAATATCTTCCTTTTAAGACTTTGGTTATGGATTTAACTCAACCATTAGAAGCAACTAAAACTCGCGATAAATTTGATATTGATGTAACGGTAAATGGTGGTGGCTTTTCAGGTCAAACCGGAGCTATTCGTTTAGGTATTACAAGAGCATTATTACAATATGATCAAAATACTGATCCATCATCTGATTCATCATTTAGAAAGATTCTAAAATCTCAAGGTTTTATTACTAGGGACGCTAGAATAAAAGAACGTAAAAAATATGGTCTTAAAAAAGCACGTCGTGCACCTCAATTTAGTAAACGTTAATTTATATTTCAATGTTTTAAAAACTCGAATTTGTCGAGTTTTTTTAATTTAATACAAAAAATGACATATTTTATACAAGGTTTTATTTTATTATTCTTATAGTCACTAAAAATGATATAATTTAACATTAATCATGTACGATTCTTTAAATTATGTGTTATAATTTATGATAGGTGATGCTAGGTGAAGACAAAAGAGTTTAAAACCCTAGATGAGCAAATAGAAATTTTAAAAGACCGTGGGTTGGTTATTAATGATGTTGATAAGGCTGAAAGTCTACTATTAAGAGAGAATTATTTCTTTATAAATGGTTATAGGCATATATTTATGAAAAACCGAAAGGATGATATTTTCATTAATGGCACTACTTTTGAAGAATTGTACGCAGTATTCCAATTTGATAGAAGTTTTAGAAATATCTTATTTAAAAATTTGCTTATCGTTGAAAATAACTTAAAATCGATATTATCATATCAATTATCTAAAAAGTATGGTATTAAGGAAAAGGATTACTTAAAACCATCTAACTTTTCTCAAGATTCAAAAAAAGTAAGACAAGTAAATGATGTTTTAAATAAGATAAAAAGACAAATTAAATTAAATGGAAGACAGCATAGTGCAACGCTTCACTATTTAAGTAATTATGGTTATGTTCCATTATGGATATTAGTTAAATTATTATCTTTTGGTATGGTAAATGAATTATATTCTATACTAAAACCAGAAGATAAATTATCTATAGCAGAGTATTATGACATTGATGTCGAAACATTAGGTATATATATTGGTCTTCTATCAAATTATCGTAATTTATGTGCACATGAAGATATTGTCTATGATCATAGAACTCAAAAACAAATTCCTGATACAAGATATCATAGGTTATTAGAAATTCCAATGATGAATGATGAGTATGAGTATGGTAAAAATGATATTTTTGCAATCGTAATAATGTTAAAACAAGTTTTAAATAAAAGTGATTTTATAGATTTTATTAATGAGGTTAGTTATGAATTAAGCCTTTTAGATGGAAGGGTAAACGTAATACCTCAGTCTAAGATTTTAGATCGTATGGGTTTTCCTTCTAATTGGGAAAGTATTACTAATATTTAAGGAAGGTGAGGTTTTGTGGAAAAAATAGAAGTTTCTAACTGCGAATATATTAAAAACGGAAAAAATCCAAAAAAAAATAATTGGATAAAAATAATTTTATTATTATGTTTTGCATTTGCTTTGGGTGCAGGATTGATGTATTTATATAGTATTAATAACCCAAAGATAGTTACTAAAGATAGAACTATATCACAAACAAAAGTTACAGAAGAAGCAATGGAAGATGCGATTGATAAAGTTTATGATGCAGTTTTATGCATTGAGGTACTCAATAATAATGGTGATACTATTAGTACTGGTACTGGATTTGTGTATGATAAGGATGATAAATATGGTTACATACTAACTAATGCTCATGTTGTATCTAGCACTAATAACATACAGGGAACTTTATCTAATAATATGGTTGTTAATTTAACCATTTTAGGAAGCAGTCCTTAGAATGGATGTAAAAGATGTAATAAATGTTGCTAGTATTGGAACTAGTTTGAATACGAAGATTGGAAACACTGTGTTTACGGTTGGTTCTCCTATGGGTGCTACTTATGCTGGTACGGTAACTAAAGGTATTTTATCTGGTAAGGATAGGTTGATTGAAACTAGTACTTCTAGTTCTATTGGGGTAAGTTCAGAGTCTTACATTGTAAAGGTATTACAAACTGATGCTGCAATAAGTCCTGGTAATAGTGGTGGCCCACTTGTTAATTTAGCAGGGGATGTAATTGGTATTACTTCATTGAAATTAGTGGACGAAGAAGTTGAAGGTATGGGTTTTGCAATTCCAATTGAAGATGCAATGAATTATGTTGACTATTTAGAAAAAGGTAGAGCTATAGAAAGACCAGTTATGGGAGTGCAAATACTTGATTTAACAAACAAATATTTATTATATAGATATGGTATAAACGTTGATACATCAGTTAATTCTGGCGTTGTATTGATGAAGGTAAATACTGGTTATCCAGCTTCTGATGCCGGATTAAAAGATGGTGATATAATAACGAAAATTAATGGTGAACAAATAAGTACAACTTCTGAGTTTAAGTATGAACTTTATAAATATTCTATTGGTGATACGATTAAAGTTACTTATATTAGAAATGGTAAAGAAAATAGCGTAGAAGTAAAACTTAATAAAGCAAATTAACAAAAAAAGAAACTTTTTAGTTTCTTTTTGTTTACATTAAATGATAATAATTAATTTTTTTGCTTTTGATTTGGTATAATTATTATTAGGTGGTAGTAATGGATTTAAGTTTATATTTTATTTTGTTTATGATTTATTCATTTTTTGGATGGGTAATGGAAATTATTTTTACTTTGTATAAAGACAAAACGTTAGTAAATAGAGGATTTTTAATGGGACCTTATTGTCCTATTTATGGAAGTGGTTGTATACTTATAATATTACTTCTTAATAGATATTTAAAAGATCCAATTGTACTATTTATTATGTCAATGGTTATTTGTTCTATCTTGGAATATGTGGTAAGTTTTACATTAGAAAAACTATTTAAGGCTAGATGGTGGGATTATAGTGATAGAAAGTTTAATATAAATGGTAGAATTTGCTTAGAAACACTTATACCATTTGGATTATTAGGATGCCTTTTAATGTATGTTATAAATCCTTTTATAAGTAGTTTAGTATTAAAGATACCATCTAGTATTTTAAATATAATAGCAATAATATTGTTTATTATATTTGTCATTGATAATGTTGTTTCATTTAGTATAATTACTAAGATACATATTTCTACTAAGGATATTATTATGGATAATACAGAAGAGATAACTAAAAAGGTAAGAGAATACATATCTAAACATTCTAGATTTGGAAAAAGACTAATGAAATCATTTCCTAGATTAAAAGTATTAAAAGAAAAATATAAAAAGAAACCAAAGAAAAATAAAAAATAGGTTTCTTTTTTATTATCACCTAATTAGGTATTAATCATAAAATACTTTGAAGGAGTGATAATATGGTTATAGTAGATGCAGGTCACCCGAGTGAGATTAAACCCAGTATAAATAGAACTAGTTGTAGCAAATTATAATCTATATAAATAATAATAAATAAAGTAAATACTTTTTAAAGAAAGTATTTTTTTAATGATATAATATATATGAGGTGAAATCTTATGAAAAAAATTTTAAAGGTTTTGTTAATAATATTTATAATTATGACAATAATACTTATTCCAATAGTTATTAATATATTGTTTAAATATGATTTTAATATTTGGTGGTTGGAAAGTGAATGGTCAGCTGGAGATGCTTTAAATTTTTATGCAGGAATTCTATCTTTTGGTGGAACTATAATTTTAGGTGTTGTTTCAATATGGCAAACAAAGAAAGCAAATAACATAAGTGAACAATTGTTAAAAAAAGATTTATTAGAATCTACTGACTTTATACAATTGCAAAATAAATTTGAAGCATCAGTTAAAAAGAATAATGATTCTAAAATCACTTGGTCAGCACATCACAAATTAGATTATGGTGCAAATGTTTTAATAGAACCATATGATAATAATGTAGAAAAATTAAATGAATATTTAATAAAATTATATTTTGCAAATTCATCAGAAAGAAATCATATTAAAAAAATAGAACTAGAACATTTCATGTGTGGACAAGATCCAGATGAAGGTGGATTATTTTGGGATGATGGTTCTGATAGTCCAATTCCACTTGGATTAGATATTGATATTATTAAAGAGGTACATTTAAATTGGATATCAAATAATGAATTCTATACACAATTTAAGGTATATTGTGAACCTGATAATTGTTTTGATTCCATGATGAAAAATAAAGTTAATTTATGCTTTATATTCCAATTAAATATTTATAATTTTTCAGGAATAAAAACTGAAATGTTATATAAGTTATGGATTTCAAAAGACAAAAAGTGTAATTATAATGTAATTAATACCAATTCAACAATAAAAGAAAATAAAGTTGTGGATGACAACCAATAATGGTTGTTTTTTTATGCATAAAGAAAGGAGAAACGATATTATGAATTTAAATTATGCAATATTTAGAAGTGAACCAATTTACACTATTAATGACTTAGCTCAAATTGGATCACACAATAAAAGAGAAAAGAAAGCTTATCAATCAAATCCAGATATAAAATTAGAATTAACTAAAAATAATATTGAATTAATACCCTTAACAGAAAAGTATGTTAAGGGTTTTTATAACTTAACTAAAGACTATAAAAAGGAACATGATGAAAGAATGAAAATTGAAAGAGAAGATAGGAAAAAGACATTTAAACAAATGCTAGATAGATCTAACAATGTAATAGCTGATGAATTAATGTTTACAGCAACTAATGAATTTTTTAAAGATATGACAAGAGATGATATAAAAGAATGGGCAGATACTTGTATGCAATTTGTTTATAATGACTTAGGTTATAAAAAAGAACAAGTTTTACATGCTACAGTTCATATGGATGAAAAAACCCCTCATGTTCATTGTGTAGTAGTTCCTCTAATTAAAAAGTATGATAAAAGAACAAATACCGAAAGATATACTATTTCTAAAAAACAATATATAAGAGATAAGATACACCTATCAGAGTTACAAGATAAATATCATAAAAGATTAACTGATAAAGGTTATGATTTAGAAAGAGGTATTAAAGGTAGTGATAGAAAACATATAAAGATTAAAGAATATAAGAAGATTAATAGAGAACTAGAACAAAAAATAAATATTAGATCTGATAGACTTACTAAAGAATTTGAAGAATTAGATAAAAAAATGGAATCTTCAAAAAATATTCCATTTGATAAAAAACATATTCTTATTGATAAAGATACTTTTGATACTATGAATAAGGTTATAAAAGAATCTAAGAAAATAAAGGAATTAGAGCCTAAAATAAAGCAAGTTTTTAATGAAGTTAATAATTATGCTGATAGTTATAAATCTTTAGAAAAAGAAAATCAAAATATTAAAAAAGAGGTTAAATCATTAAAGAATAAAAATGAAGAGTTAGAAAAGGAAAATAGAAACTTACAAAATATAATAAAATATATACTTGATAAGATTAAGATGTTCTTTAGAAATATATTATTAAAAGGAAACGAAACTTCTAAAGATTTAGCAACTCAAGAAGTAAAAGATTATTATGATTATGGAGATTTTCAACAAAATGATATTATTGATGTAGCCAGAGGAACAACAAAAGAAGAAGAATTATTTGATTATGCTTATATTCCAGATTATTATAAGACTAATAATGAAGATATGGAAGATGACTTTGATATGAGTTTATAGTCTCAATTAAGACAGCACACATAAATAATGTGTGCTGAAAATTTATTTTGAATTTAATCCATCAATGTATGCTTCAACTTTAATTTGATCTGTTTGAGACAATTTATTTATCTTAGTTAATAATTGAAAGCTTCTATCATCGATATTATTAGGCTTTATTTGATTTATTGGTAAATCATATTTTGTACGACATAGTATGTAATCTATATTTGTATCAAAATAATCAGCCATTTTTATCAACACATCCACACTTGGGACAATAACATTTCTTTCATATGAACTTATAGTTTCTTGTGTAAGATTTAAATCCATGGCTAATTTTAATTGATAGATATTTTTTTTTCTCTTAAAACCTTAATATTATTATTAATTGTTTTCATACAATTATCACCTATATATAATTTTATATTAATTACCTACTAGTGATAGTATTTTCAATATTTATAAATATAATTAAAAATTATATACAAAAATTTAAAAATAATGTATAATTATGTTGAAAGGAATTATATTTATGAAGAAAAAACTTTTATCTTTATTGGTTTTAACTTTTGTTTTTATTGCAGTTACTGGATGTGGAAACAATAGTGCTAAACCAAATTCTACCGGTTCAAATACTTCATCTGGAACTAATACAAACAATAATAGTTCTAATTCAAAAACACCACAAAAATCAGGAGCAGATTTAGAAAAGAATATTAAAAGCAGTGGAGCAGTTACTGATTTGGGAAAACTTGTTGTATTTGTAACAAATGGAAACGATGTTCCTGTCGATATGGAAATTGAAGTAGAATTTTATGATGCTAACGGAACTATTGTTGGTAGTGATAGTGAAGATTTACAGGCAGTTGGAGCAAAAGCAGATATTGCAATTGATATGTGGTCAACTCCAGATTCTTTTGACAACTATAAAATCTATGTAGATGTTAAACAAACAACAAATTATTCATATTTTGATAAGTTAGAATTAACACACAATAATAATGGTAAAGAGATAGCTGTACAAGTTAAAAATAATTCTAATGATACTATAGAATATATTACTGTTAGTGTTGTATATTATCAAGGTGATAAAGTGGTTGGATATGAAGAGGGTATTCAGTCAGATATTAAAGCTGGTAGATCTGGGAATTTCACATTAGATTTCCCATACAATAAAAGATATGATGATGTACATTTTGACAATTATAAAGTATTTATTACAGAAGCATATTCTTACAACTGGTAATATATATGGAGTATGATAATATGGAAAAAATTAAATGTAGTAAATGTGGCGAAAAATTTGAAAGTACTGGCACTTCAAGTTTATGTCCTAATTGTAGAAGAAGAAGTCACACTAAAGCGTACTTATGGATAGCTATAACAATATTAATTCTTGGATTTATTGGTGGAATTATTTTAGGAGACACATTTAAAATTACAACTACAACTTATAC
>CAMFOH010000023.1 GCA_945969495.1 uncultured Mollicutes bacterium | reverse complement strand
GTGGGAAACTAATAAAGAAAGAATATTATCATCTTCATTTTTTTTAGATAATTTAATAAAAAAACAATATTATAATTATATTAATAGTATTGAAACAGAAGTTTTTAAAAAGAAGTTATAAGACTTCTTTTTTTCGACATTAATTTTAAATATATTAGCTTAATATGTAATTGGGTGATATATATGAAAAAGACTTTATTTTGGGTTTTTATGGCCCTTGTATCAGGTGCGTTATTGGGAAAGATTACCTTTGATAAATATGAGAATTTAGATATTCAAAGTACAATTAGTTTTAATAACAAGATTTATATGTTAAAATATGGGACTTATGCTAACTTAGATGAGATGCAAGATGACATAACAAACGTTGATAGATATATTTATATTCAAGATGACAATCAAGTAAGTGCTTATGTGGCAGCCTCTACAACAAAGAAAAATATTAATAAGATAAAAGATGTATATCTTGCCAAAGGTCTTAATTTAATGATTGAAAAGGTTACCATAAACAATGATGAATTTATACAAAATCTTAATGAATATGAGAAATTATTGGAAGCAACCGAAGATGAAAAGTCCCTTTTAATAATAGAAAATCAAATATTATCTTGTTATGAGGAAACGGTTGTAAATAATGAGTGATGTATTAATAAAACAACTTCCCGAAAGCGAAAGGCCAAGGGAAAGATTAGTTAAATATGGTGCTAAGAGTTTATCTACCGAGGATTTGATTGCTATCATATTAAAAACCGGAACAAAGGATTTTTCATCAAAATATTTAGCTACGCAAATATTAAAAATGGTAAAAAGTGTCTCGGATTTAAAAAGTATAAGTTTAAGTAATTTAATAAAGATTAATGGAATTGGGGTTGTTAAAGCAATTGAGTTTGTAGCAGCTTTAGAGTTAGGAAGAAGGGTATATGATGATGTGCCACTTGAAAATAATTTAAAGTTTAACAGTGCAGAAAAGATATATAGGTATTTTAGATCTGAATTGTTAGGACTTAATCAGGAACACTTTTTTTGCTTATATTTAGACCAAAATAAACGTTTAATTGATAAAAAACTTTTGTTTAAGGGAACTTTAAACAAGAGTCTTATTCATCCAAGAGAGATATTCAAATGGGCTTATTTATCTTCTGCAGCATACATAATATGTGTTCATAATCATCCCTCTGGAAATGTTATTCCTTCTAGTGAGGATATTAATGTTACGGATGCTTTAGTTAAAATAGGAAAGTTACAAGGTATTTATGTTATTGATCATGTGATAATAAGTAGGGATAATTATTATAGTTTTTACGAAAATAATGCATTGGAAAGGTCTTAAAATGAAAAAGAAAATAAATACTAATACTAATAAACTAAAAAAGAATATTATTATAATAGTTGTTATATTAATATTTTTATTATTTACTTGTTCTTCAATAATTTTAATTGAACGTGATTATTTTTTTATAGAAAAGTGTTTTAAGAGTATAACAAATAAGATTAATTCTTATGTAGTTTCTAAAGCTTATAACGTTAATGACTTTAGTTTTAACGTTATATCATCAAAAATAAAATATCTTGAAAAAGAAAATAATGAATTAAGAAAAACTATTAATTTAAGTGAAAATGAAAATGAGTATGTAGTAGGTGAAGTAATTAATCATAATATGAAAAATTGGTTTGATAAAGTTGAGGTTTCAAAAGGATATAGCAACGGTATAAAAAAAGGTGATGTAGTTATATCACCAGATGGGTTAATTGGTTTTGTAAGTAAAGTATCAAAGAAAATGTGCGAAGTTAGATTAATTACTGATGTATCATCAAGAAATATGGTATCAGTTATAATTGAAACTAAAGATGGAAATGTATCTGGTGTACTTAAAGAATATGATAGTAAGACAGGATTATTTAAAGTTTATGATGTGGTAAGTAAAAACAATATATCTAAGGATGATAAGGTTGTTTTATCTGGGTTTGATAATGATTCATACAAAGGAATATACGTTGGAAAGGTAGTTAAAGAAGAAACAAGTAATTATGGTCTTAGTAAGACTGTTTGGATTGAATCAAGTATTAATTTTGATGATTTGTTATTTGTTATTATAGTAAAGGAGAAAAAATGATTACGACAATTATATCTTTTATAATCTCAGTATTATTAGAAGGCATTTTACCAAACGTTTTAAAAAACGTTAATTTATTTTTTATAATTTGTATAATTGTAATGGGTAATATAAATAAAAAAGATGAAAATTTTTTTTATTTAATTTGTTTTATTTTTGGTGTTATATATGATCTTATGTATACAAATGCTGTTTTTTTGCACGGTTTTATTTATCTTTTTTTGGCATGGCTATCTAATAAGATATTAGGTAAAAAAAAGAATTTTATAAATATGTTTTTTTGTTATTTTATACTTATAATTATTTATGTTATATCTCTTGTTTTATTTACCTTGCCTTATAAGTCATATAATATTAGTAAAATAATTCACTTATTGTGTGATGGTTTAATTATAAACGTTTTTTATTTTATATTTGTTTATTTAACTTACATTGTCATAAATTGTATATTTAAGAATAGATTAAAAAAACGTTCATATTAATAAAATAGGTGATGAAAAAATGATAACTAAAGATTCGTTTAGTAAAATAAATACAAATAAAAAGGAAGAAAAAAAAAGTAGTTACTTAAGTAGGCTTATTTTTTCAATGGTAATTAAAATCTTAATTATTACCATACTTTTTTTAGCATCACTAATATACATAAAACAAAGTAATGAAAACAAGAAAAAGTATGAACAAGTAGTATATAATAATTCTCTTTCTTTTGCTAAAATATATAATGTTTATAAAAATTATTTAGGAGATGTTATTCCTTTTAAGAATTCTTTTGAGGATAATACAAAACTTGTATCAGAAGAGAAAATTATATATGATGAAATAAAAAAAGAAAATAATGGATATATGTTATCAGTAGCTAGTAATTATTCTATCTTTGCGATTAAAAGTGGAATAGTAATAAAAAAGGGAAAAAAAGATAATTATAAAACTATGATTACCATTCAAGATAAAAATGGTCTTAACATAACCTATGGATGTTTAGATGACGTTAACGTTGAGTTATATGATTATGTTGAAAAAGGTGAAGTTTTGGGTATTTGTGATAAACAATTATACTTAATTTTTGAAAAGGATAATAAGTATTTGTCTTATGAGGAGTATTTATAAGAAAGTAAAAATAAGACCAGAACTTATAATAGTTTTTTTCTTAGCCTTTATATCTGGTTTATTTAAAGATATACTTGTTTTTTTCTTAATTATTTTAATTCATGAATTAGGTCATATTACGAGCTCTTTATTATATCGGTGGAAGATAGAAAGAATAGATTTTGGTATTTGCGGGGGTTTCATTTGTTATTCTGATAAAATAGATAAATCGTTTAAAGAAGAATTTCTAATTGCTATATCAGGATTTTTATTTCAAAGTCTTTTTTATCTTTTTTCATTTTTTCTATATAAAAATAGTATCATTGGAATAAAGCAAATGGTGCTTATACAAAAGTACCATTATTCCATCTTAATTTTTAACATGCTTCCTATCATACCACTTGATGGCTCAAAAATTATAAACGTATTATTAAATGTATTTTTTCCATATAAGAAATCACTTAAGATAACTTTATTTATCTCTTTTATATGTATTATTTTAGTCTCATTTTCTTTTTTTATTTTTAAAATTAAAATAGAGTGTAGTTATATAATGATTTTTTGTTTTTTAATAAAGAAAATTATTAAATTTTATAAAGATGTTCCATATTTATTTAATAGGTTTTTATTTGAAAGATATAGTGATCCTATTAATAGTAGAAAGATTAAAATTATTAAGGGTTACCATTTAAACCTATTAAGAAGGCAGAAAAAGCATGAATTTTTAATAGGCAAAAAACATTATAAAGAAAATGAAATATTATCTAAAGTGTTTGACTAATTTATATATGTATGATAAAATTAATTCGTTTGAATGAACTTCTTGTTCTTCAACCACACAGAAAAGGTTTAAAATAAACACTTTGTGTACCTTAATGGTGAGTCTAAGTTTAAAAAGAAGGAGGAATTATGATGAAAGCAGTTATTGAAACTGGAGGTAAGCAATACCGTGTTGAAGAAGGCTCTGTTATCTATGTTGAAAAACTTGATGTAGAAGCTGGAAAGACATATACTTTTGATAAAGTAATTATGGCTGATAGTAAGGTTGGAACTCCATACATAAAAGGAGCAACGGTAGAAGCTAAAGTAGAAAAACATGGTAAAAATAAGAAAATAGTTATTTTCAAATATTTACAAAAGAAAAGCTCTCATAAAAAACAAGGACATCGTCAACCTTATACTAAGCTTACAATTACTAAGATTAACGCTTAATTACGTTGGTGATTAGTATGGTAAAAATAAAAGTAGACTATAAAGATGATTATGTTAAAGAAATAAAAATAACTGGTCATGCTGGTTATGACGAACATGGAAAAGATATAGTTTGTGCTTCTGTTTCTTCTATTGTGATAACTAGTGCTAATCTTATTTTAAAAATTAATAAAGAAAAGGTTAGTATTAAACAAGAAGAAGGATTAATACAAATAAAAGTATTAAAAAATGATGAAACTATAAATATGATTTTGCTAAACATGATTGACATGTTAGAAGAATTATCAAATGATTATAAAGAAAATGTTAAAATTATATAGAGGAGGTGCTTTTAATGTTAAAGTTAAACATTCAATTATTTGCACACGTTAAAGCGCAAGGTTCAACTCACAATGGTCGTGATAGTGAAGGTAGAAGATTAGGAGCAAAAGCAGCTGATGGTGAGTTAATACCTGCAGGTTCAATTATTTATCGTCAAAGAGGAACTAAGATTTATCCTGGTGTTAACGTAGGAATGGGTAAGGATCATACACTATATGCGTTAATTACTGGTTATGTTAAATTTGAACGCAAGGGTAGAGATAAAAAACAAGTAAGTGTTTATATAGAAAAGTAATTCTACGTACGTAGAATTATTTTTAATTTAATTCTATTATTTTAATAAAAAATATGATAAAATTTTTGTGAGGTGAGGCGTATGCGATATAACGTTGTAAAAGATGCAGAAAAAATTATGGGTAATAGCGAATATGTTGTTAAAAATCCTGAAAATTATAAAGGAAAATGGTCCTCTTTTTTTGGAAATAATAATCCTATTTGCTTGGAACTTGGTATGGGAAGAGGAAGTTTTATTATAGAAATGGCTAAAACTCATCCTAATATTAATTATATAGGTTTAGAATTAGATAAATCTCAAGCGGCAACTGCGGTTAAAATGATAGGAACTAAAAAAATTAATAACTTAAAAATGATTTGTGCAGATGCTCATGATATAATTAATTTTTTTGGCAAAGAAATTGATACAATTTATTTGACATTTTCAGAACCATGGCCAAAAAGAGGGGACGAGAAAAAAAGATTTACCCACGTAAACTATTTGAAATTATATGATAGAATATTTAAGAAAAATAAGCACATAATTTTAAAAACTGATAATAAGATATTATTTGCATCAGCACTTGAAAGCTTAAGTAGCTATTGGTATGTTTTTGATAAAGTAAGTTTAGATTTACATAATGATGAAAGAAACATTGAAAATGTTATGACTGATTTTGAAAAGCAATATTTTAAAGAACGTCGTAAGATTTATTATGTTGATGCGTCGTTTAAAAATTAATTTAAGGGGTGTATTTTATGTTTGTAGATGAGGTTATAATAAAAGTAAAAGCTGGAAACGGTGGTGATGGATGCACCGCTTTTAGAAGGGAAAAATACGTTCCTGATGGAGGACCATTTGGTGGTAATGGAGGTCGTGGTGCTAACATTATCTTTAAAACTGATTTAGGCTTAAGAACATTACTTGATTTAAGGTATCAGAAACTAATAAGGGCTCCTAAAGGTGCTAATGGAGAAGGTAAAAATAAAAATGGTAAAGGTGCAGAGGATGTTATAATAAAAGTACCTGTTGGAACCACCATTAAAGATATGGATACTGGGCTTATAATAGCAGATTTAACTAAAGAAAACGATGAGGTAATAGTTGCTTATGGAGGTCGTGGTGGAAGAGGAAATACCGCTTTTGCAACTGCTAGTAATCCTGCTCCAAACTTTTCTGAACATGGTGAACCAGGTGAAGAAAAAACTCTTAAAGTAGAGCTAAGACTCTTAGCAGACGTTGGTTTTGTTGGCATGCCTTCAGTAGGTAAATCAACTATTTTATCAAAGATATCAGCATCAAAACCAAAGATTGCAGCATATCACTTTACTACTTTAAATCCAAATTTAGGAGTTGTAAAAACAATTGATGGAAGAACTTTTGTAGCAGCAGACTTACCTGGTCTTATTGAAGGTGCTTCATTAGGAGAGGGACTTGGAGATAAGTTTTTAAAACACATTCAAAGAACAAGAGTTATTGCACACATAATTGATATGAGTGGGCAAGAAGCAAGAGACCCAATCGAAGATTATGAAATAATTAATAAAGAATTAAAAGATTTTGACGAAAAACTAATAAGAAAACCTCAAGTTGTTATTGCAAATAAAATGGATTTGGAAACTTCAAAGGAAAACCTAAAAAGATTTAAAGAAAAATATAACATACCTGTTTATGAAGTTAGTGCAATTACAAATGTAGGTCTTGATAAAGCCTTGATTGCGATCGCAGATGAATTAGAAAAACAAGAGCAACAACCATTATTCGAAGAAGAAAATTTTGAATCACACGTATTATATAAATTTAAAAAAGAACAACCTTTTAAAATTAGAAGAGAAAATGATATATATGTTGTTGAAGGAAAAGAAGTAGAAAAACTATTTAAAATGACAAAGTTTACGGATGAAGGTGCCATTAGATTTGCAAGAAAGCTAAGGGCAATGGGAATTGATGAAAAACTTATTGAAATGGGTGCTAAGTATGGCGATAAAGTACAAATAATGGACTTAATATTCGAATTTAAAGAATAGGAAACTATAAATTCTTATTCTTTTTTTTATTAATTTTACATTTAAATATTATCTTTCTTGAGTTTTATATATTTTTATTATAAAATTAAAATAGATACTAAAAAGGAGGGTCATATTATGAAAAATAACGATGAAGAAGTTGAAACTCTCGATTTTCTATCAGATGAAGAAGTTTCAAACCAAATAGACGAAATGCTTGATTTTATTGACCTTTCTGATATTCCGAATAATTCTAATGATAATAAACAATTACAAGAGCTATTAACTAGTTCTGATAAAACTGAAAATAAAGTAGAAATAGATGCTTCAAGGGAAAAATTAGATGAATATAAGCCTTCCATAAAGGACTTTAATATAAAAAGTGCAAAAACTAGAAAGATAGTAAAAAAATCAATGTTATATGTTATTATTGTAATGCTTTTAGGCTTTGAATTTTTTATTAATAAAACCGGGGATATGTTAAAAGATTTAAGAGTTTATGCAAGTAGTATTAACCCTATTAGAATAATTCAAAATAATAAATATGGATACATTGATTATACTGGAGAAAAAATAGTTAATCCAAAATATTCTTATGGAGAGAATTTTGTAAAAGGTTATGCTATAGTTAAAGATTCATCTAATTTACCATTAATAATTGATAAGGGAGGTAAAGAAGTTGTTTCAACTGGTACTTATTTTTCAGTGTATCGTGCAGGAACTGACATAATTGCTTCCAAAGTTACTAAAAAAGGTTTAAAATATGGTATATTGGATGCCAACTTAAAGGAAAAAACGGATTTTGTGTATGATATGATTTCATATTCTGGTGATGTTTATACATATACTAAAGAAAATTCTGTTGGACTTATTAACATTGACGGCAAAGAGGTTTTTGAGTATAAACTAACTGATAATGATAATAAAATAATTGAAGTTTCTGTTTCTTCGGTTTCTAATTTAGATTATCAAAGATATGCTGTTGTTAAAGTTAATTCTTCATCTCAAATTGTTAATATAAATGATGGAACAGTTGTATTTGGTGCAACACTTAATGAAATAGTTCCTGAAGAAAATAATGTTTTTTATGAAGTTAGAGAAAATAATAAAAAAAGATACATATATGTTCAAGATAATAAAATTATACTAGAATCTGATGATTATTTAAGCTTGAATATTAGTTCAATTGAAACTGGAATTTTAAAGGCTTTAACTTCTTCATATACTTATGAATTCATTAGTACAAAAACAATGGAACAAATAAAAAAAGGTTTAACTTTGAATGATGTTTATGAAGGTGAAAAAATATTTATTTATAAAGAACATAATTATAAAAAAAATAAGGATTCCTTCATTTTAGTTAAAAAAGGAGAAATATATAAAACTATTGATGCTAATTTTACCATTGAAAAACCATATAAAAATGGAATTGCAATAGTTAAATTTTTTGATGGTACATATGGCTATTTAAATGAAGATGGTAATTTAATTTCAGATGAAAAGTTTATTGAAGCAAGTGAATTTGATTCTTATGGAGAAGCCATTTGTAGAACTATAGAAGGGTATGGCGTTATAAATAAGGATGGTAAAGTAATTATAAAGTTTGAAAATGAGAGTATTAAAATGGCAAGTGGTGAAGTAAAGAAAAAAACTATAGCTAATAATAATAACGTTTTTTATGCTGTTAAAAAAGATAATAAATATGCTATTTATAATTCTAATGGTAAAAGAGTTAATAAAACATATTATGACGATATTGTATTTGATGAAACTCAACCTTTAATTAAGGCTGCAACGGATTCTAAGGATTTAATAATAACGTCAGAAAGTTTAAATGAAATTTCTCTTACGTCTTTTAATACTTTATATGAAGCATACGATAATTATATAATAATTAAAAATGAGTATTATAATTATAGTGGTAAATTAATTTATGTAGATAATTCGAAAGAAGGATAGTGATATTTAAAATGAAAGACGATATGAAGTTAGTCGATGTATCAGAAGAAAGTGTAATTAAAGCTAAAGATAAGTTTATGGTAGGTATATATTTATCACTTATTTTCTTAGTAGTATTCGGTTTAATTATTTATTTCTTTGGGTATGAAGTTTTAAAACCAATAATTAAGGTGTAGGAGGCCGCATGAAAAAAATAATTGATAAAATAAATAAAGAAAAATTATTTAACGTGGTAATCGTTTTAATTGTTATTGCACTTTATATTTTTGTTGGTCTTTATATATATAGTAATTTTAGGGAAAGAAAAAGGCAAGAAATAGCAGATGGAATAATAAAAAAAGTAGATGAACAAATACAAAAAAATATAATTAAAAGTAATCCTATGGAGGAAGTTACTCTTTCATATGAGGATTTTAATTACACTGTTTTAGGTAAAATAAGAATTAAAAAAATAAATATATATCAGCCTATACTAAAAGAAAATACTAAGAAAGCATATGATGCATCAGTAGTTAAAATTTCTGGCCCAAATTTAAATGAAAATGGTAATGTTTCAATTGGGGGACATAATTACATGCGTGGAAACTTTTTTATTAAGATTAATAGGTTAGTAAAAGATGATAAGATAACCATAACGGATTTATCTGGTAGAGAAGTAGATTACTATGTTTATGCGTATGGCATTACTACGATTGATGATGCAAGTTATTTGGCGCAACCTTTAAATAAAGATGAAAAAATAGTGACTTTAGTTACCTGTACTAAAGGTGGTAAAGAAAGATACTATGTAAAAGCTAAAGCTAAGTAAAAGAAAATACGATAATTATATCGTATTTTTTGGTAATTCATATATATTTTTTGTATTTTTAGGTGCAATTATTATCCTGCAAGGTTTAACGTTTTTATATATGTTTAATATTATATCATTTTTATCTGTTGCAATAACATCTATTTGTTCTTTCATAAAAAAAGTATGAATGCTTCTACAGTTTTTAAATAAAAGTCCATAATTAATATCTTTTTTAAACATTAATCCGAATAATCTGTCTTTGAAGCTTTTAGCTTCTTTTATTTTTATATTTTTAAAATTTAGCATAATATCACCGATTTAATATTATCATATATGAATTAATAATACAAATAAAAAACTTTACGTTACATATATCTTTTGTCATTGACAAAATAAGCTACAAAGTGTTAAACTATTATTAGTATAATATAAGGGTGTGAAATAAATGAAAAAGTTAAATAATAAAGGACAAGCATTAGTAGAATATGTTTTAATTATTGCGTTAGTAACTGTTATTGCAGTTAGTTTGATAAAAGTTTTTGGGGGATACTTAAAGGATTCAATTACTAAAACATCTTGCGAGTTAGTTGGGGAAACCTATGAAAAAGGTGCTAATCCAGGTGAAGGAAGATGTAAATAAAGGCCAAAATGGTCTTTTTTTGTATAGAAAGGATAAGTTATGACTAATATATTAAGATCAAGTAATAAAGGTAGTTTAATTGTTTTATCTGGTCCGTCTGGTTCTGGTAAAGATTCAATATGTGAAAGATTAAAAGAATATAATAATAATTTTTGGGTTTCAGTGTCTTGTACAACAAGAAAGCCAAGAAAAGGAGAAGAAGAGGGGATTAATTATTTTTTTAAAACTAAAGATGAATTTGAAGCTTTAATAAAAAAAGATGACTTTTTAGAGTATGCAATATATAATAATGATTATTATGGAACTCCTAAAAGTAAAATTAATGATTATTTAAGTTCTGGAACCGATGTTATTTTGGTTATTGAAGTACAAGGAGCACTTAAAATTAAACAACTAATTCCTGAGGCAATTTTTATTTTTATTATGCCACCCACCATGAAGGATATTATCTTAAGACTTAAAAAACGAGGAACTGAAACAGATGATAAAATTATAAAAAGATTTAAAAAAGCATATCAAGAAATAAATGAATTACCTAAGTATAATTACGTTGTCGTAAATGATGAATTAGATAAGGCTACAAAAAAGGTAAACTCAATAATTGAGGCACAAAAATGCATGGTAGATAGAATAGAAGAAGTATATTTAAATAGTCCAGAAGAAGAAATTCATGAGCTTTTAATAGACAATAAAGAATTTATAAATGAAGATTTTATAATTTAGGGTATTGTCAAAATATGTCGTTTATGGTATTATTAAATTGTCAGTTATGAAGTTTATGACTGATGAAGTAAAAGAAAGTACTTTCGTTGGCAGTATAGCAGTAAAAAGCAGTAAGCCAATTATGAAGTATATAATTGGAAGTAGTACCTTAGTAGCCTTTAGTTTAGGGCTACTTTTTTTAATAATTTTTAATTTTATCAAAAGCATTATAATGTTATAATATTTTTAGTAAAGGTGATTAATATGGAAAAGATTTTAATAGTAGATGATGAAAATGATATAGCAGAATTAATATCTGATATATTAGAAGATGAAGGATATTTTACCGTAATTAAAAATAATGGAACTGATGCTATAAGTGCTGTAAAGCAAGATGAATTTGATCTTATTTTGCTTGATGTAATGATGCCTGACATATCTGGTACTGAGGTTTGTGCTAGTATTAGAAATTATACTTCTTGTCCCATTATTTTTGTTACTGCAAAAACAGGCCTATCATCAAAATTAGTAGGTTTTGAAGTTGGTGCAGATGATTATATAACTAAACCTTTTATTAATGAAGAGTTAGTTGCAAGGGTTAGGGCTCATTTAAGAAGAGAAGAAAGAACAACTAAAAGTAAAAGTAACATAATTGAGATTGGAGAGATAAAACTAAATAAAGAAAGTTTTGAAGTTTATAAAAATGGTAAAATAGTTCCTTTATCTACGAAAGAATTTGAACTTTTATCATACTTAATGGAAAACGCTGGAATAGTTCTTTCTAAGGAGCTAATATATCAAAGTGTATGGAAGAATAATTATGGTGATTTAGGAACGGTTGCGGTTAACATAAAGAGTTTAAGAAGTAAATTAGATACCGAAGAAAAATATATAAAAACAATTTGGGGTATGGGATATAAATTTATTAGGAGTTAAATATGAGAAAAATGAAATCAAAAACTTTAACTCTTTTAATTGTAATAATACTATTAGCAGTTAATTCTGGGTTCCTTTTTTCTTATTATAATTTTTATTTATCTCATAAAATAGTTTCTGACATAACTTCTGCAAGAAATCAAAATTATGATAGTTTGTATGTTATATCAAAAAAAACTAATGGTAAAACCATTAATGATGCCATTGAAGAAATTATAACTTATACTAATGAAAATGGTGGTTATGTTTCATTAAAAGATAATAAAGGAAATATTGTTTATACTAATAAAAAAGATCTTAAAAAGCTTTTTTCTTCCACTATAATAATTTATATAGAAGGTAACGAATATGAATTAACTTATTCAAAAATATCTATTTTGCCTGGTATGAAACTTATAAGAAACTTTGTTTTTTATGAAATAATACTTGTTTCAACTTTTGTTATAATAGCCTTTTTTATAAGTTCTAAGAAATTAATTGATCCAATAGAAACAATTACCAAAGATATAACTGATTATAAGTATGGTAAAAGACCATTTAAAAGAAAAATGCCAAGGAAAATGCAAAAAATTCAAAATACTTTTGTTGATATGGTTGATAAATTAGAAATAGAAAAAGATTATCAAAATCAGATTATAGCATCTATTTCTCATGATATTAAAACTCCGCTTACTTCTGTTATTGGGTATGCCGATAGATTAAAAAATAGTGATTTAAGTGAAGAAAAGAAGATAAATTATATTAATAAGATATATAACAAAGCTTTTTTAATGAAAGAGATATTAGAAGAGTTTGATGATTATCAAAGCTGTAATATTAAAGATACTTTAAAACTTGAAAATGTTAGTATTAAGAGCATAATTGATATTATAAAAAAAGATTTTGAAGAAGAATTAAAAGATAAAAGTATATCTCTTAAAATAATTAGCAATTGTATTGACAAGTGCATATGTGTTGATAAGGTAAAATTAAAAAGGGTATTTAGTAATATAATTACAAATAGCGTTACTCACTTTAAAAATAAAGCTGGCATAATCAGTATTAATGTTTCTTATAAAAACGATAAAATAAAATTTGAAGTTGCTGATAATGGTGGTGGTATATCAAAAGAAAGTGATATAAAAAGAATATTTGAACCATTATATACAACTGATCCATCAAGGAAAATATCAGGTTTAGGGCTTTCAATATGTAAACAAATAATTAGTGCTCATGATGGAGTGATATATGCAAAAAATAATAGCGTTGGTGGTTTGAGTATTATATTTATATTACCTAGTGCATAATTTTAATAAACTTTAATAATTTTGACATAGAAATTTAATATTTATTATATATAATTAAATTGTAGTTAGAAATAGTGGTACTTCTAACTACTACTTATACACTCAAAACACTACTTACTCCTTTATACCACTAAAAAAGAACCTATTTAATGGGTTCTTTTTGCTTATCTTCTAGTTCTTTTATTAAATTTAAGCATACTTTTAATCTTTCTTGAACATAACTATAATTATTATTAACTTTAACTGTTATTCCGCTTGCTATCATAATTATATTTTTAATGAGTTTTTTTTCTTCAAAATTAAAGTTCTCAAAATTATTGTTAAAATACATTAATAAAGTTTCTAATTCACTTAATTTACTAGATACTGCATTTTTTTGTTTTAACAAACTAACTAGCTCGTTATATTTATTAAAAATTTCTAATCCTATTTCATTATCTTTATACATAATATCACTTCCTATTTCAATTATATACATTTGTAAATATAGTGTCAATTATAATACCTTTTTTTTGATATTTTCTATACCACCTTTTTCAAGGCGGGATACTTGAGCTTGTGATATTCCTATTTCTTCTGCTATTTCCATTTGTGTTTTTCCAAATAAGTATCTATCAGTTATTATTCTTTTTTCTTTTTCTTTAAGCTCATCAATAGCATCTGTTAAGGATATTACAAGATCCCAATTAGTGCTTTTATCTTTTTTTGATTCTAATTGGTCTTCTAAGTAAATCGTATCGCCACCATCATTATAAATAGGTTCAAACATACTAACTGGATCTCTCATGGCATCAAGTGCAATTATTACGTCTATTTCATCAACTCCTAGTTTTTTTGCAACAGCATCATTACTTAATTCATGACCAGTTGTCATAAAGTGTTCTTCTTTTAACTTTAATATTTTATATGCTAAATCTTTTATACTTCTTGAAATTCTAAGATTACTATTATCTCTTAGATACCTTCTTATTTCACCTAAAATAAGTGGTACTGCATAAGTTGAAAATCTAACATTATGTGATAAATCAAAATTATCTATGGCTTTCATTAAGCCGACGCATCCAATTTGAAATAAATCATCCATGTTATCTGTTCTGTTTTGATATCTCTTAAGAATTGAAAGTACTAATTTTAGATTTCCTTCTGCTAATTTATCTCTAGCAAATTTATCCCCATTTTTAAGTTTAATAAATAATTCTTTTTTTTCATCTTCGTTTAATACATTAATTTCGCTAGTGTTAATTCCTGTAATATCTACTTTATGCTTTGCTATAATTATCACGCCTTTCTATAGTTTGTAATGCTACGAAAGGATTATTTTTATTCAAATATTTCATATAATTAATTGGTGATTATAATGCGTTTATCTGATTTACAAAATAAAGATGTGGTAGATATTTTAACTGGTGAAAAAATAGGAAACGTAATAGATGTAGAAATATCAAACGATACGGGAAATATTATAAAAATGATTATATATGAAAAAAAAGGATTTATTAATATGTTAAGAGGTGGAGAAGAAGTGTCAATAACCTGGCCTCAAATAAAGAAAATAGGTTCTGATGTGATTTTAGTTAGTAGAAATTTATAAATTATGATATACTAAAATAAAGGAAGTGATAAAATGATAGATAATAATGTTTTTTCAATATTTTTATTTATGTTTGTGGGATTTATTTTTCTAATGCTAGCGATTGTTATATTTTTAATTGTTGCAACATGGAAGATGTATGAAAAAGCTAACAAACCAGGTTGGGCAGCAATTGTACCAATTTATAATATCATTGTTTTATTTGAAATAATTGGTTATAAATGGTATTACATATTCTTAACCCTTATTGGAATAATACCAATAATAGGAACGGCTGCAGCGATATTATTTAATATATCTTATAGTATTAAGTTAGCTAAGTCTTTTGGCCAAGAAGTAGGGTTTGGTATAGGTCTATGGCTTTTAAATCCAATTTTTGTATCAATAATAGCATTTAGTAAAGATATTAATTATGTAGGACCAGCAGTTAATGGTGACATAGATTTTAATGATTTGTTTTAATAAAAGCCTTTAATAGGCTTTTATTAAATGAAAGGAGCAAAAATGAAAGACAAAAGAAATTATTTAAAAGCTGCTTGCATTTTAGAAGTTATATACATAATTACTATGTTTATTTACTATTTGTTTGTTATAGGTTTAAAAAGCGAGACAATAGCTAGTATATTCATGTTACTAATAAGTACGTTTTTTACGATTATTTTATATAATGAATCAAAAAAAGATATTAGTTATTTAAAAACTAACAATATAAAAATATTGATATTTGGTATTTGGATGTTTTTAGAATCTATAATTCCAGGTATATTGTGTTTTTTCTTTTTATCTTCGATAAAAGAAAAAAAGAAAATTGATTTGCCAATGATTAAACAAGAAAAAGTGAACAAAAAAGAAAAAATAAAATCAATTATAACACTTATTTCATTTATGTTAATTTTATTTGTAGTACCTAATATTAATTTTTTTAAAAACATATCTTCTTACTTTATTTATGCTTTTATATTAATTTTTATAATTATTTTATATCATAAAGAATTATTGAATAATTTTAAAATATTTATAAAAAACCTCAAATCATATTTACCGTTCATTATAAAAAGATATTTTATAATGCTTGGAATTATGTTAATAGTAGCAGTACCGATAGTTTTAATAAATAGTGGAAAAGTATCAGGAAATCAAGAAGCAATAAATGAAATGTTTAAAAAGGTTCCTATTGCAACACTTTTGTTATCTTGCCTTTACGCACCTTTAGCAGAGGAATCTATTTTTAGATTATCATTATCAAAATTATTTGCAAATAAAACTTTATTTATTATTATAAGTGGTTTTTTATTTGGTATTCTTCACGTAATAAACAGCATATCATCAATTAATGATTTACTTTATGTGTTTCAATATGCTACTTTAGGAATATGTCTTGCAAAAGCATATAAGGATTCAAATAATATATTTGTTTCAATATCAATGCATTTTATTCAAAATTTTTTAGCAGCTATATTAGTGCTATTAGTATATTAAGAAGCTAAATAATAGCTTCTTTTTTTACTTTTTTTACGCCTTTTTTTGTTTTACACAAGTATAAAAAAATATTGATTCATTGTGGGGTAGTATGATATTATAAACATGTAAAATAAAGAAAGTAGAGGTAATAATTGT
>CAMFOH010000022.1 GCA_945969495.1 uncultured Mollicutes bacterium | reverse complement strand
ATCATACTACCCCCCCCGGTCAATATTTTTTTGCCTTGTGTAAAATTAACGAAATTAACGAAAAAAAATTCGAGTGTGGAAGAAATTGTGAAAATTTTATATATTAACTTTACATATTTATTTATTTTATGTATATTATAAGTAGTGAAAGGAAGTTAGATATCTAACTTGTTTTCCATTTTGTTTTTAAACGAAAAGCAAGGTTAATCTTATTTTTTAGACTAACCTTGTTTTTCTTATATATAATTTGCAATTATTATTGCTATTAATATTAAGATAATGACAAATTTGATATTAAATTTTATTTCAAATCTAAATCTCATAGGCATCATACCTTTCTATTCTTTTAAAAATATTAAGATGAAAAACAGATTAGTCCTTTTTACTTCCTTTCAGTTATATTATTAGGCAAAGCTTTTAAAATCCCACGAATTTATGAACAAAAAAAGAAACTTTTTTCAAAGCTTCTTATCTATATTTTAATTCTCCCATTCTTGACGTTGGAACAAATCCCGATTCAGCTTTTATAACATCAGGAATTCTGTTTACTATGGTTGCACATGTAAGTTCAACCGTTGCAGGTTTTTCTATTACCAAAGTTGTATCTGGCTCTCCATATACTGTCCACTCGTTTCTATCGAACTCATCTTTGTTATAAACTTTACCGATACATTCTGTTTCTAAAGTTATACCTTCTTTGGTTTTGGTTGTAACAACAGCACTCATACCAGTTGCCATACCAGCTTTAACAGTCATGCCTAAAGTACTAGATTCTATGTCATAATCATTAAATTGTGGCACACATTTTTGTGTTTGGCTGATTACTGTTAAGCCTAACTTATCGCATAACCACCCATTAACGTTCCACATATAAGATGGTTGATACTTTCCACTTTGGATAAGATTATTTCTTTCTTCATCAGAAATTTCATCAACAGAAGCAATCTCTTTTTCAAATTCTTCTTTAGTAAGTCCTGCACCATGTGCTTTAGCAAGTGCAATCCCGTAATCTTCAACGTTATAAGAAGAACTTCCCTTTATTTTTGTTATGTTATGGCTTGCACCAACTAATGTAGTAACTAAATTACCCCAGAATGCATCTTGATAACCACTACCAGTAATAGTACAATTATTTTCTTTTGCTAAACTATCTATTTTAATTGTTAAATTAGGATTAGAGTTCATCGGATAAAAAGCTTCTTCACAAGTAGTAATTGCATTAACACCACATTTTGCACAAGTGATTAACGCAGTTTCTAAATCACTTAATAAGCTCATTGTTGTTACGATTGCACAATCTGGTTTTAATTCATTTAATAGTTTTTCTGAATCTTTTGCATCGTTTATAACAACACCTATTTTTTCTTTTCCTATTACTTCTCCTATATCTTTTCCTATAACGTTAGGATTAACATCTACAGCGCCTACTATTTCTCCTCCATTTTCTATTACGTAACGCATGGTGTAAACGCTCATTTTACCACATCCGTATTGGAATATTTTAAGTCCGTTCATTATATCCCTACCTTTCTTACTATTATTATAACATTTACTGATAAATAATTTATCAAAATAAATAGAAAAAGTTATGATTTTAATCATAACTTTACATTAATATTCATAATTATCAGAACCAAAATTAAGTCCTATCAATAAAGATAATAACTCCTCTATACTACTTCCAGTTACTTCTTTTACATCATCGTTAAGAGCCTTATAGCCTTCTTGATCAGTAAATCTTTCTAATACTTGAAGAAAGTTGCTTGAAAGCTCTTCTTGTTCAACTGCATTAGATACATCTTTTAAATTTATCTTTTCATTGTATTTAGTTTCTAAAGATACGTCAAATAGCATCGTCATTTCCATATCAATAACCTTTACAATAAAATTATTATCACTATTTCCGCTAAATATTTCAACATCAGTACCATCAAAGCTTATTACTAATTTAACAAAATCATTCATTAGTCCTTTCGTATATAATGATATTTTTACATCACTTGCTATTTCTTCACCAGTAATAGAATTTAAATATTCTTTAACATCATCTTCATTTTTATCATTAATTTTGGCATAAGATTTTATAAACTCTTCATCTTTTAAAAGATAACTTACTATGTTATTGCTAAGTTCCTTATAATTATCAGCAGTTAAATTCAGCGTTGTAACCTTTACTTTTGTTTTCACACCATTTAGTGTAATTTCCTTATTTTCTTTAGTTAAATATTCATCCCTAAGTGAATTATTAAATGCTGTAACATAACTTTTTACAACAACTTTTAAATCATTATTATTTGTTTTTTCAAAAACATCATCAAAATCATCTTCTTCAGCCATAATAGGTTTATCATATAAATTATTTAAAAACATATAAAAATTCTTATCATACTGCATATCTAAATCAAATAAAGCCTTATTATCATAATTTGCTTTTAAATTGTAAATAAACTTCTTATTTTTATAATCTATACCACCGGCTAAATTAATGCTTATTTTATTAATCATTTCTTCTAAATTTTCATTTTTTGTTTCTTTTATTTCTGGTCTTAAATTCAAGTTTAAATAAATAGTATCATAGTTATCATCTAACGACTCTTTGGTATAACTATATAATTTATTAGTAAACACCGTAAAAATCTTTTTAGGTGATGAATTAAAAACAAGCAATAAAATAACAACTAAAATAGCAACTATTATCAAAGAAATTAATATCATTATAACTGGTTTTTTCTTCTCTTTGGTATGTGAAGTATCTTCTTGTAACATGCTTTCATCCGTATTATTATTGATATTAATGTTATTTTTCACTTTTTCTTGCACATTATTATCATATATTTTTTGAACATCTTTTTCTTTTTTAGTTTCTTCAGTTATTACATTATCACCATGTGACAAAACATTACCACAACTACTACAAAAATTACTTCCTATTTCATTATCAGTACCACAAAAACTACATTTCATTTTATTTTTTCCTCCTACTTTATAATTTTAATTATATCACACTTTTAAAGTATATATTATATTACTATTCATTTTACAATAAAATAATTTTAATATATAATTATATTGGTGATAATATGAACTATTATGAGTTATTGGGTGTTAATGAAGATGCTAGCAAGGAAGAAATAAAAAGTGCTTATAAAGCTCAAATGAAAAAATGGCATCCAGATATAAATAAATCTAGTAACGCAGTATTAATGTCTACAAAAATTAATGAAGCAAAAGAAGTCCTAATGGATGATATAAAAAGAAAAGATTATGATGAGTATTTAAAAAATAAAATTGAAGAAAACTATAATAGATATACTCAAAATAAAAATCAAACAAAAGAAGAAAAAAAGAAAAAAGAAGATGATGATAGAAAAGTAACAAAGTGGCAATATCTAAAAGACTGGATAAAGTATGCAGATCAAAAACCAATAAAAAAATTATTAGGTTTAATTGGCGTTCTTCTAGAAAGTTTATTATGCTGGTTAATAAAAATATTATTAATTATAATAGCTTTTACTTGCAATATAGGAAGTTATTTAATAAAACAACTATTTTATTATTTATCACCACTTTTAGGAATTTTTGGTGTGCTTTTACTTGCGCAAATATTAACCAATGGAATAGTAAACACATTTAATGAAAACACTAGTATGTTAAATGTTTTATTAATAATTATTACCCTATTTATCAGTAGCCTTTTATTACCTATTTTTTCTAATTTAATATTATCTGCCAAAACATTTGATATTTTATATAATAAAATAGACGTAAACTTGTTTAAAAAATGTGTTGGTTATAAAGAATAAAAAAACTTCCTTTAAGGAAGTTTTTTATTCTTTATGGCGGAGTGAGAGGGATTTGAACCCTCGCGCCAGTTGCCCAGCCTACACCCTTAGCAGGGGCGCCTCTTCAGCCTCTTGAGTATCACTCCAGCTGACACAAATAATTTTACACTATAAAAAAAAATAGGTCAAGCATTAATACAAATTTACCTATTTTTTTGATTTTTTAATTCATAACTTTTTTTCATTATTTTGATAAAAGCTTTTTTATTATTCTTATTGTTATAATGCTCATTTATTTCCTCTAACTTTTCATTAGATAGTAACTTATATTCTAAATAACCACTTATTATTTTTTCTAATAAAGTGTTATTGCTAATCGAAAAATAAACAGTACTTAGCAAATCTTCTTCTATCATTGATATTATATCTATATCAAATTCATCATAAAGTAAATTATTAGATAATAAATACTTTTTATATTTATAGTAATATTCTATCATTTCCAAAATAATATATTTATAACTATCAAAGTCTTCTTTTTCTAGTCTTATTAAGTCTTCTGTACTCATACTAACTGTATCATTAAATGCATTCTCACTATTTTCTTTTACTCTTTCATAGTATTCATCTACAATTACACTAGCATCATATCTATTTAAATAAGTTAATGCATCTATTAAAAAGCTTGGAAAAATACTCATTATAAATTCTTTATCATCCAACGCGTTTTTTACAGCCTCTCTTTTATAATAAAGGGCTGAATCATAAAAATAAGTTACATCTTCTAAGAGATTTATAAAAGTGTTTATTGTTAAGCTTTCTTTTAACTCTTCTATACTATAAAAGCTTTTTAAATAAGAAAAACTTTTTAATAATTCTTTGTCTTGCGGATAATGCTTCAAAGATATGGATGTTACCAAATAAGCAGATTCAAAAGCTAGTCCTAATAAATAATCATAAATACCACATTTATTTTTTATATCATCATACAATTGATAAAACAAATACAAGTATTCTTCTTTTTTTGTAATTTCTATTATAAGATTTCTAAGTATTTTTCTTAAATTTTCATTATAATTTACTACTTTCATACAAAACTCCCCAGTGAATATTTATATTTTATCATAAAATTAGTATATTTTTTTATTAATTGATAATTATATTAAAGAAAGGATGAAAAAATGAAAAACAAAGATAAAAAAAAGAATTATAAAAACTATAATCAAGATGATGTTATAGACAAAAAAGTTAAAGCCATGGAAAATGGAAAAGAATACTATGAAGAGGTAGAAAAGAATAAAATTGAAGATTCAAAAGAAAATGAAAACAAATAAAAGAACCAAAATTGGTTCTTTTATTTTTATCTATTTCTTAATTTACATTTCATACCTTTTGTACCTTTTACACCATCAAAACCTTCTAATATATTAGATTCAAATATAGTAGTTTTCTTTAATTTTTTCTTATAACGTTTGACTGCAATATTTATCATGTCATCTAATAATTCATCATATTCTTTATTTAAAGGACTCCATAAGTAAAATGATAAACTTCCAGGTATTGTATTAAGTTCATTAACATAATATTTTTTAGATTTTTTATCATACAAATAATCTATTCTAACAACGCCTGATGCTCCTAAAGCTCTAAATACCTTTTTAGATGTTTCAGCTATATCATTAGCTAACTTTTCAGGAATATCCGCAGGAATAACACGGTCTGCCGAAACCATCCCCTTAGATGCACTGCTAAACTTTTTAGCACCTTTTTTAGCACCACTACCAATATATTTATCATTAAATGATAGTATTTCATCCTTGCCCATAACTTGTTCTATACAAGACGTTTGCATATAACTATTAGAACCTAGTACGCTACAGTTAAGTTCTGTCATGTTACTAATTACTTCTTCTACTAAAATCTTATCATCATATTTTGTAGCTTCTACTATTGCTTCTTTTAAAGTTTCTTCGTCTTTAGCAATCCCAATTCCTATACTACTGCCTTGTCTTGCAGGTTTAATAATTACAGGGTACCCAAGTTTTTTTACTTCGGATAGTATTTTTGCTTCATCTTCAAAATACTCATTATCATAAAACCATATGTACTTAGTAACAGGTATATTTTCGGCTTGTAACACTTGCTTTTGAAATACTTTATCTTGACCTATAGTGCAACCATAAATATCACTTCCAGTATAAGGTACTCCATAAGTTTCAAGCATACCTTGTATATTTCCATCTTCCATGTTATAACCATGAACGGCCGGAATAACTATATCAACCTGAGCAACTATTTTTTTAAATATTCCTTTTTTATTTTGTAATACTAAACAGCCATCTTTACTATAACACACAACGTTTTTACAATAACGTTTTAAAAGGGCTGGTTCTTTATATACATCCATTTCTTTTAATGGCTCACCCGTATACATTTCATTTTCCTTTGTTAAATACATAGGTATAACATCATATTTTTCTTTATTTAAATATCCCATAGCTTGAACCGCAGTTATAATACTAACTTCGTGTTCCGTTGTTTTTCCACCATATAATACTCCAACTCTTATTTTCATTTTAAAATCAACTCCTATTCATTATATATATCTGGTAAATCATTTTCTATTAAACAATACGTTTCTTTACTACCTGCTAAACTTTTAACAAGTGCAAACGCTTCTTTAGTACTTTTAACGACGTATATATTTTTGTTATTATATTTAATATCTTTTAATCCATCCATTATTGGTTTAGTTATTTTTTCACCAACTAATATAACAACATCAGCACAATCTTTCATATAAGTACCAAACTTTTTGTTAAGCTCATATGACTTATCACCTAGCTCTACCATACCAGGCGTCATAATAACTCTAAAACCAGGCATATCCTTTAATACATCAAGCGCCATTTTTGAACCAACCGGATTTGAGTTATAAGAATCATCAATGTAAGTAATATTACCTGCTGGTCTTAGTTCTAATCTATGTTCTACACTTTTAACTGATAATACAGCTTTTTTCATTTGTTCTATCGTAAGACCAAATTCCTTTGATAAAGCAAGAGATGCTAAGATATTATATATATTATTGTATCCTAATAACTTAGTTGTAAACTCATACTTTTTCTTATCTCCTTTAAAGATAACGTTAAAAGTAGTACCTTTATTTGAAGTTTTTATATCAGTTGCCCTAACATCAACATCCTTATTATCTATACCTATCCATACAATCTTACAGTCATTTTTTAACTTATAATTAACTTGAAGCTCATCATCACCATTTAATACACCTATACCATCAGAAGGAAGACTTTCAATAAGTTCAAACTTACCCTTTTGAATGTTTTCTTGAGAACCAAATATTTCAATATGAGCTGTTCCTATTTTTGTTAAAATACCGTACTTAGGTTTTACTAAATCACAAAGTTCTTTTATTTCCCCTTGTTTATAAGCTCCCATTTCTGCTATTAAAATATCATCAAATTTATCTAAATGATTATTAATAGTAATAATGAGGCCATATGGTGTATTAAAATTTTTAGGGCTAGGTAAAGCATTATATTTAACATTTAAAATATCACTTAATATATTTTTACTACTAGTTTTACCATAACTTCCCGTAATTCCAATAACCTTTAGATTTTTCATGTTAGTAAGCTTATTAGTAGCTTTATTTCGGTATGATATATAAACCATTTTTTCTATAGGTTTGTTTATTATAATGGATATCATTATTATGAAATTAATTAAAACATCATACAAAAATAGTATAAGGTATCTTACGTTTATATTTTTTATATAAAGGGTAAATAATAAAACTAACATAAATAAAACAAAATTAGTAACAAAAAGTCTTTTTACGCGAGCGGTAATCTTTAAACCAATTTTAACATCATTATTTTTATTTTCTCTTATTTTCATAACAAGTATTATTGCACTAACTAGTGCAAAATAAAGCATCGTTATAAACCTAGCATCAAGCTTACATAAAATAAGAATAATATACGTAATTATAACAATAAGTGAGCACTTAAATGGATTTTTAAATTGCTTTATGTCTTTAATTGTCCACCTTAAAAACCTATTATCATCATTATATAAATTTTGTTGTGCCATATGAATCATTTTTTTAAAATCATATATTAGTAAAAGTAAAAACGGAATTAAACTAATTAAATATAACATATCATCACTTCCTTATTTAATAAAATTTCTAATTATGCTAATTGTTTGATTAAGCCTTTCTAAATAAGCATAGTGAGTACAACCTTCATAAAGAATAAGACCACAATCTTCTATTAATCTTTCATACTCCTTTGTGTCTTCCTCAGGAACTTCACTATCTAAATTACCATATATAAGTATAACTGGTACTTTTATTTTTTTAGCATCATCTGACAAGTCTTCATTAACGGTTTGAACTAATACTTGTTTCATAATTGGACTAGCAGCTTTATAATCACGAGATCCCATATGGTTTTTAGCCCAACCTTCTAAATTTTTAATTCCAGGAACTTTTTTTAAAGATTTAAGTATTTTTGTTTTTATTCCCTTTTTATCATGGCCTCTTAAAGCAGGAGATAAAAGAATTAGTTTTTTTACCTTATTCCTAGAAGCAAATTTAACAGATACCCTACCACCAAATGAATGTCCTATTAAAATAGGGTTTTCAATTTTAAGTTTCTTTAAAAGAGTTTCAACAACATTAGTATAATCACTAACATTCATAACTTTTTTTGGCTCTTCACTTTTACCAAATCCAGGAAAATCTATTATTATTATTCGATAATCCTGTTTAAAAGGTTCACCAAGCATTTGCATCATCTCGATATTTTGACCCCAACCATGTAAAAATACTAAAGCATCCCCATTTTTGTTGCCATAATCTAAAAAATTTATATTTTGACCATTTATATTCATAACTTCACCTACATTTATTATGGATTAATCTTATAAAGATATTATATCATTTTTATCATACAAAATAAAACAAAATAAGCAATATTTACTTATTTTGTTTACTCTTTAAATATTTTTTTAGTTTCTTTTTAGAAAGAATCTCTCCATACACATACTCACTTATGTTTTGCCCTTTAATATTTTCTATAAGTTCATCAAATTTCTTTTCATGAAAATCTTTTTCTATTTTTTCAAAATCATAATAGTAATATTCTCCATCAAAATAATCTATTTTTACTTTATCTTGGAAGTAAAGTGATGATAGTCCATCACTAATATAAAATACTTGAGGTATATTTTCATCGCTTATTTCATAACCATTTTCATTTAATTTATCTATTAAATTTGATAATTTTTGTTTTTCTTTTTTGCGTTTTAAATAATCAGTTATATCAAAAACAATTTCTGCCATTAATGCAGCTGATGTTACTAAACTCAAATTAATATAAACATCATCTGGTAATACATCTTTACCATATAACAAAATTCCTTTGGATGCTAATAAACTTAAAACTAATTTCGCATCGTAATTTTTAATTTTACCGCTAGCTACTAAAACTGATTTAGATAAAACATCATCTTTAGCAAATTTATACTTTTTCACAATATTTTCCCCCTTTTACAAAACGTGATATATATTAACATCAAAGTATTTTCTTGTCAATAAAAAGAATAGCATAAGCTATCCTTTTACAACAACATTTACTATTTTGTTTTTAATTACTATTACTTTAACTATTTCTTTTCCTTCTGTATGTCTTTTTACATTTTCATTCTTAAGTGCTTTTTCATAAATAACATGTTCATTATCATCTATAGATACAGTAATAGTTCCTCTTAACTTACCATTTACTTGAACAGCAATATCAAACTCAGTTTTAATAAGTTTAGCTTCATCATATGTAGGCCAAGCTTCATATGCTATCGTTTTATCATGGCCTAACATGTTCCATAATTCTTCTGTTATATGAGGACATATAGGGTTTAATAACTTAACTAATCCTTCTATATATTCTCTTGGAATAGTATTTTCTTTATACATTGCATTAACAAGTACCATTATATGGCTTATTGCGGTATTAAAAGATAACTTTTCGTAATCATTAGTAACGCTTTTAACCGTTTCATTATAAATTCTTTCAAGGTTTTTATTTTCGCCATCAAAAGTTTTCTTTTCCTCTGTGAATAATCTCCATACTCTATCTAAAAACTTTTTAGCACCCTCAACTCCCTTAGCACTCCATGGCTTAGATGCCTCAAGTGGTCCCATAAACATTTCATATAATCTTAAAGTATCTGCACCATACTTTTCTACTATATCACTTGGATTAACAACAAACTCTGGATAACGTTTACCCATCTTTATACCATTTTCACCTAATATCATACCTTGATGAACTAATTTTTTAAAAGGTTCTTTAACAGGAGATAAACCTTTATCATATAGATAATTATTCCATATTCTAGAATACATCAAGTGTCCAACAGCATGTTCTGGACCTCCAATGTATAAATCAACTGGCATCCAGTGCTTTAATAATTCCCCATTTGCAAACTCTTCTTTATTATCTGGGTCAATATATCTTAAGAAATACCAACTAGAACCTGCAGAGCCTGGCATCGTAGATGTTTCTCTTGTTCCTTTTTTACCATCTTTTTCATAATGTTTCCAATCAGTTGCATTTTCAAGTGGTGCTTTTCCATTATGGCCTTTATAGTCTTTTAATTCTGGTAAAATAAGAGGTAATTCATCATCTGGAAGTAAGTATTCACTTCCATCTTCCATATGAACAATTGGTACTGGTTCACCCCAATATCTTTGACGTGCAAATATCCATTCTCTAAATCTATAATTAGTTGTTTTTCTTGCTACACCCATTTTAACAAGTTTATCAGTAATAGAATCTTTCGCTTCTTCTACAGTTAACCCATCAAATTCTTCTGAATTTATAAGTTTACATCCCTTGCCTAAGTAATCTTGTTTTTCAAAAGCACTTTCTGATACATCACGCCCATCAATTACTTGAATCATATCTATGTTATGTACTATAGCATATTCAAAGTCTCTTTGATCATGAGAAGGTACTGCCATAACGGCCCCAGTTCCATAATTAGCTAAAACAAAATCTCCAATAAATACAGGCACTTCTTTACCATTTGCCGGGTTGATTGCTCTTATACCCTTTAGCTCACAACCAGATTTACCCTTATTAAGTTCGGTTCTATCCATATCAGATTTCTTTAGCGTTTCTTCTATGTATGCTTCTACCTCTTTTTTATTTTCAATTCTTGGCATTAATTCTTGAACAAGATTTCCATCTGGTGCTAATACCATAAAGGTAATACCATAAATAGTTTCAATACATGTGGTATAAATTGAAAATTTACCACCACCTACTATTTTAAAATCAACTTCAACACCAGTTGATTTTCCAATCCAATTTCTTTGCATTTCCTTTGTTGATTCGGGCCAATCTATTTCATTTAATCCTTCAAGTAACCTTTCCGCAAACTTAGGTTGATCAATGCATAGTTGTTTCATATTTTTTCTAACAACCGGATATCCACCACGTTCTGATTTTCCATCAATTACCTCATCGTTTGATAAAACAGTACCTAATTCTTCACACCAGTTAACAGGCATATCTACGTATTTTGCATAACCATCTTTATATAACTGTTTAAATATCCATTGTGTCCATTTATAAAAATTTGGATCAGAAGTTGAAATTACTCTATCCCAATCATAATCAAAACCAAGTTCTTTTAATTGCTTACTAAAAGTTTCAATATTTTTTTGGGTAAAACCGCTTGGATGATTGCCAGTTTGAACTGCATATTGTTCTGCTGGAAGACCAAATGAATCATATCCCATAGGGTGAAGCACGTTATATCCTTGCATCCTTTTCATACGTGATACTATATCCGTTGCGGTATATCCTTCTGGATGACCAGCATGAAGTCCTACTCCTGATGGGTATGGAAACATATCAAGAGCATAAAACTTAGGTTTTGAAAAATCCCATACATCTGTTTTAAAAGTCTTATTATCTTTCCAATACTTTTGCCATTTTTTTTCTATTTCTTTAAAATTATATTCCATAATTATTCACACTCCTTTTTGTAATATGTTGCAACCATATGATATACTCCTGCAAATAAAGGAAATATCAGTATAAAACAAACAATTAATCTAACATAAATATTATCTATAAACCTAGTTATAGTAAACATAAAAGCTACTATGAATGAATCAGATAGCATAAGAGTTTTAAAAACACGTTTATAACCTATCTTTACAATATCTAAATTATACCTTAATACGAGATATTTTATATTAACCGGAGATTTTTTTCTATCATATTTTTTTAATTTTTTAAATAAAAAAATATAATAAAAAAAATAAATCAATAAAAACACAACTATAAATTCAAGCATAACTGTAGCTATTTCAACCATGATATTCCTCCTATTAAAAAAGTTCATCCTATCTAAAGGATGAACTTTTGTCCACGGTACCACCTTAATTTATACTAAAATTTAGTATACACCTCAAAACCAATAACGCAGTTAACCGTACTATATTACTATTATTTCACATAATAACTCCGAAGCTAGTTCGGTTAATATCTTTTGTTTATTTACACCAACCATAAACTCTCTTTAAAAAGATTAATTAACCTAATACTCTTCATCACCGTTTTAACACTTAATAGTATATTATATTTTGTTTCTAAATTCAAGTATAAATGTTATAATTTGTTTGGTGGTTTTAAATGTTTAAATATAGTTTAGATAATAAAAGATATCATACTTTAAATTATGATTTAACAAAACGTTTTGAAACAAGAGTTTTTAAAGTTAGTTTAAATGGAGGGTTTTCATGCCCTAATTTTAAAAATGGTAGTGGTTGCATATTTTGTTCTGCTATGGGTTCAGGTGATTTTGCTGGAAATAAAGAAGATGATTTGCTAACTCAGTTTAATGAAATTAAAAATAAATTAAATAATAAATGGCCTGATACTAAATACATTGCTTATTTTCAAGCTAATACAAATACTTATGCTCCAGTAAGTGTATTAAAAAAGAAATTTGAAGAGGTACTTACCTTTAAAAACGTAGTTGGAATTAATATTGGAACAAGACCCGATGCAATTAGTGATGAATGTTTAATGTATTTAAAAGACTTAAATAATAGAACTTATCTAACAATAGAAATAGGTCTTCAAAGTATGCACAATAATACTTTGAAATTAATAAATAGAGGCCATGATTTAGAGTGTTTTGATAAGTGTGTAAAAAAACTAAGAGATAATAAAATAAATGTAGTTGTACACATTATTAATGGCCTTCCTGGTGAAACTTATGAAATGATGATGGATACAGTAAGACATTTAAATAAATTAGACATACAAGGCATTAAAATACACATGCTTCATATTTTAAAAAATACTATGTTAGAAAAATATTACAACGAAAAAAATTTTCATTTATTAACAAAACAAGAATATGTAAAAATAGTATGTGATCAAATTGAAGAACTAAATAGTGATATAGTAATTCATCGTTTAACTGGTGATGGTGCTAAAGATGATTTAATTGCACCTTTATGGACACTAAAAAAAGTTAGTGTATTAAATGACATAGATAAAGAACTTACGAAAAGAGGAACTTATCAAGGTTTTAATAGAAGTATATTAAATAGAGTAAAATTAATTTATGAGAAATTTATAAAACAAAAAGATATCGTAATTGATGCAACATGCGGAAATGGAAATGATACATTATTATTAGCTAAACTTTCTAAAAAGGTATTAGCTTTTGATATCCAAGAAAAGGCAATTAAAAATACCAAAAAACTACTTAATATAAATAATATTAATAATGTAACACTAATAAATGATTCCCATGAAAACATGGATAAATACTTACAAAATTATAATGGTAAAATAAGTTTAATAACTTTTAATTTGGGATACTTACCAGGTGGAGATAAAAATATTACTACTAATCATAAAGCAACTGTTAACGCAATAAAAAAAGGCTTGGATATACTTAATAAAAAAGGTATTATATTAGTAACTTGTTATCCACATAAAGAGGGAAAAATAGAAAGTAATAAAATACTCAATTATCTTGTTAAAAATAAAATATCATATCAAATATATAAAAATACTAATAATATTAATGCCCCATTTTTAATAGAAATTAAAAAATAGTTCAAAATGAACTATTTTATTATGAAAGGATTTTCCATCGTCCCATCACCAGCATTAGTAATAACTTTATTTGACAAGTAAATTACTGGATTTAATTTTCTTTCATTACTAGCATATGATTCATCTATCGTAGTATAAATAAACATAACTTTATATGTGTTTTCAGAAGATGAATTCAAAGTCCATGTATATATATCATCAGATGCTAAGTAATTTCTATTTACACACTCTCTACTATTTAAATTAACACATCCTGTATCTAAGCTAGCATTTTGATAATCACTAGCATTTAATAAACTTACCTTTTCATTTTCTTTTATAACTGAGCACTCTTTTTCCGTACTAAATGCATCAGTTAATAAATACTTACCGACACATATATTTTTAGAAACCATTTTTGCTTTGCTTTCTTTAGTAAATGTTTCATCATAATAAGTATTTAAAGTTTTACGGATATCAGTTAGCAAATAATTAGTTGTATTTCCAGAATTATCTTCACTTTCAGAATTATACTTAGTATCCCATGCATAAGCTTCAGTAGTGTATTTTGATAAAACTAGTTTTATATCACCGTTTTCATCAACCTTTACTATCCTCCATAGTAAATCATTAAATGAAACATAATTCTTAACGTCTTCTCCTTTATATACATAATCACTACCAATTAAGTATACTCCATTACCTAATTCATCAGTCGTTGTATTTTTAATTTTATCTGTTAGATATTGAGGTTCATAATTACCCTTACATGTTAAGAAAGGAGTATAAGTATAATCATCCTCAACCTTAGTTACCTCAACATATCCACTACAATTATTAGAACTATCCTTTGGATCGGTAACTTCTTTTAATAATTCTGCCTCAACAAGTGATGAAATTGTAACCTTAACCGTTCCACCTTCTTGTTTTGGTAATAAATTTTCTTTTTTCTCATAATAACTTTTTGCAGCACTAACCATTTTATTTTCTATTGATTCATAACTACTACCATTACCTCCAGAACATGAGGTTATAATAACTAATAAAATTATTATAACAACTGTTGCCCCTAAAAAATAATAAGACTTATCTTTAATAAAATTCCATAAATTCTTCATTTTACACCTCTTCTACTAATTAAATTATAACTATTTTATAAAAAAAAGTAAACCATATATTTACTTAGTTCCATAAACAATGTTTTTTTCAATTAAATAAGGTTCTATTTCTTCTTTGTATGCAATAAAATATACTTTGTTAATTTTAAAACCAGTAGCCATATAATTAGTTTCAAAATCATTATCACTAATTTCATATACATCAGATATACAATCGTTAAAATCTGAACAAGAAACTAAAGTCTCATTATTATTAACATCCATTTTAAAAACATAATATTCTTTATCATATTTATCAAAAAAAAGTTTTAAATCTTTACTATTTATACCATTATCATAGTTTAATACAACACTTATGACTCCCGTTCTCTCATCAGCATAAGATAATACGTTATTCGTCTTAGGAAATGATAACAATATAAAATAAACTAATAATAAAAATAATAAAAAAAGATACTTCTTCATAACATTATTCACCATTATTATTATGAAATTTATATCTTTTTTAATTCAAATTATTACATTTTTTTTGAACTTTCTTCTTTTATAGGTTCCTCATTGCTTTTTGGTGCAACCTTATCTGCCATGTCATATAATGACGCTGATAATTTTTCTCTAGCAGAAACTCCATAATCAGATATACGCTCGGCAAAATCACTTATTTTTTTAGAGGCTTCATCTTTAGTTTCTAAATATGCTGATTTAATATTTTCCCTTAATTCACCATATGAAGCGTAAACTTCTTCTTTGGTTTTAGAAAGTTGTTCTGATATTTTCTTACTAGTATTTTTTAAAGCCGCTTTAACTATACTCCAAACCTCCGGACTAGGCTTAACAATGGCTTTAAATAACTCTAATTTTTTCTTAGCAGAATTAGATATCTCCCTAACCAAAGCATTATCACTACTAGCAATTTTATCAAAAATTGTTTCTTTTTTACTCATAGTTAAAGTTTGGAGCCCATCAACTTTCGTTATGTCTAATTCAATGTTTTTAAAAGTCCTAAATTTATGGATACGCTCCTTTATTTTTTCATAAGTATTTCTAGGCATAGTGGCTGCAACCGCAGAATTAGCTGCTAGCTTAGATACTAGACTTGGTTCAATAACTATCCTATCAATATCTAGTGAATCTTCTTCACCAACTTTTTTTATCAGTTTTTCACTACTTATTCCAATGTTATCTGATACTTCATTAAACATTGTATCTCTTCTTTGAATCTTTTTTTCTTCTAATGATTCTTGTCTTTTTTTCAATTCTTCTATTTGATCATCTATTGATTTACTTGTTTCAGTGCTAGATATAACATTTTCTTTATCTGCTATATCATGTTTTTTTTCTATAAGACCCTGATTAATCATCTCAGTTTCTATTCTTTCAAATATAGTAGCATACTTGTCACTACCAGTTTTAGTATGAATAGTATTTTCTATATTTACATACTTATATAAATTCTCTTTAACATCATCATTACATACCTTTAATATGGTATCAACTAATTTTTCATTACTTACGATGTCATAAAGATTATTTTTTATTACATCTTCAGTAAGATAATTTGAAAGATTTTTTCGAAAAAAGTCAGCCCAATTACCCTCCTTTATGAAATTAAAAGTTTCTCTTTCACTCATATACTCATAAAATGCAAAAATAACAGTAAACTTATCACCACTATTTTTTCCAAGTAATTTTTGCCCTAATAAATGTCCACCTACATAATTAGGGGTGGATAATTCTTCCTCAAGGGAATCCAACTCATTTTTTATATTTTTGTATAATTCTTTATTCATAATAATCTCCCATTATTCTGATAATTCTTGAATTGCTTTTTGAACTAAATCCCAGTCTTGCTTTTCAGTAATAGAATCTAAAATATAACTTCCTTCTTCTTCCTTTATGATTGAAGCATATATATCAACATTTTCAGCTTTTTCATCAAAAGTATATAAAAGAAAACTTTTATTATCATTAGGTTTTTTTAAAATGGTAATAACCTTTAAATCCATTTTCTTTCCTTCTGGGGTAGTTATTTTTATAGTTTCAAAGTCTTGCATTGCCAGTCCTCCTTATTCTATAAGATAATTATAAAGTATTTTTATTTATTTTGCAAGGCAAAAATCAT
>CAMFOH010000021.1 GCA_945969495.1 uncultured Mollicutes bacterium | reverse complement strand
TGCATGTCTTAGGCATGCCGCCAGCGTTCATCCTGAGCCAGGATCAAACTCTCAAAAATATATTTTTTTAGTTCGTTTTTTCCTAGCTACTCAAATAATCTTGACGTTTTGCTCAGTTTTCAAAGATCATTTTCCCCTTTGTTTTACAAAGGTTTTTTACACTCTTTTTTGTCAAGTGCGTTATAAATATACCACATCCAAATGACCATGTCAACAACTTTTTTTAAATTTTTTGTTTTTTTTTTATTTTTTCTGCAAAAAAGTGTTTTTTGCTTATTTTTTATAGTGTTTTTTGTGATCATTCTTATTTAATATATGCATATTCTTACTTTTTATTACCTAATAAAAGCATATATTTATCATAATATTTTTTTACACATTCATAATCAAATGGACCATTCTTTGCTTCGTATAGTTTTATTAGATTTTTTAACTCTTGCTTTACAATTATATCAATTTCTTTTGGATAATTCATTTTCTTTTTATGATACTCATATTCTGATTTATCTAAAATTTTATATGACCCATCTTTAAACACACGCAAATCCAAATCATAATCGATATATTTTATTACCTTACCTTCAATTATAGTTGGGCTAGCAATATTACAATAATAATAAATACCTGATTCTTTAAATTGTGTAATTATGTTATACCATTTATTCTTATAATAAAATATTATAGCAGGTTCTTTAGTATACCAGACTCTGCCATCGCTATTATTAACTCTAGCCCGCCTATTACCAAAAACCAAAAATTCCTTGTTAATATCCAGCAACATTGCTTCATCCCAACTTCTGTGAATTGTCCCATCATGCTTATAACAATGAATTGTATAGTTATCTCCTATTTTCATGTTTTTCATATTTAATCTCCTAATACTTTTATAATATACTTATTTTTCTTAATAAACAAGTAAAAAACAGTATTTTACTATATGAGAATCGTAAATATTTCTCATAAAGTTAATACTGAGTTTATTTATTTGAAACTAAATCTAATGCTTTTTGAAGTTGATTATCATTTTCTATTGTTGGATTATTTTCATATTCTTTAGATAATTCTACTATATGAGTTGGTTCAACGCCTGTTTCATTTATCCAATTACCTTTAGGTGATAACCATTTTTGAATCGTATATTTTATCATTCCACCAGTAGATAAATCTTTAGTGGTTTGAACGGTTCCTTTACCATACGTATATGTACCAACAACGAAGGCATCATATGATTCTTTTAAACTTATAGCTAAGATCTCAGAAGCGGAAGCACTAGCTTTATTAACCAAAACAGCTACTGGATAATTCCTTGATTCATTGGTTGTAGCAGTATATTTATAAGTAGTTTTCTTATCTGCTATCTGATAAATAACTTTTCCTTTTTGTAAAAACATATTTATCATGTTTGTAACAGAATGCAAATAACCACCAGAGTTTCCTCTAACATCAATGATTAATCCTTCTATGTTTTCTTTTTCCATATCCTCTACATGAATGCGAAATTGTTCATAAGTATTATTAGCAAAGTTATTAACCATAACATAACCTATTTTTTTATTATTTTTCGTAAGTACCTTCGATTCAACAGACTCAATTACTACGTTTCGTCTTTCAACATCAAATTCTAGCATCTCGCCATTTCGGTTTATCTTTATGTGAGCCTTTGATACGTTTTCGTCTTTAATCAAAGATACAACTTCAGTAGTTGTTAAACCTTTAGTTGATTTGCCATTTACTTCTGTTATAATATCATTAAATTTTAAGCCAACCTCAAAAGCTGGTGAATTTTTGAACACCGACAAAATAAATATATTTCCGTTTTTATCTATCGATATTTCTGCTCCTATACCTTTATAAGAACCATTCATAACTTCATTAAAGGTTTCAGCTTCTTGCTCACTAAAATAATTAGTATGTGGATCATCCAAAGAAGAAAGCATACCATTTATAGCACCATTTATTAATTGTTCTTTATCAACGTCTTTATAATAAGAATCATTAATAAGATTATATACTTCTTCAAACTCCGTTAATTCATTATCAGATAAAGATATTTTGCTTTTGCTTTTATCTGTTGAATTGCCATTTAAATCATGAACCACAATAACCGTTAAAAAAACAGAAACAATGATTATAAAAAATCCAAATAGTATTAATTCGTATATTTTGAAATCAGTTTTTTTGTTTAATTTATCATTTAAGGAAGTCTTTTTAAAAGAAGTATCAACTTTTTTATTTTTTCTCATTTTTATTTACCTCCGCATAATAAAAGTATATCACACCTCAAAAAAAAAGTAACTAAAAAGTTACTTAATTAAGTTTTGAGATAACGTCATCTTCTGTAACAACATATGATGTTATTTCATTATTTTTTATCGTTATTAGGGTAACATCATTTATTTTAAGTTCATTATAATTAGTTGCATTAATATTTTGTTCGTCGGAAACAACAAATTTATTTATTGCCTCATCAATATTTACTTTATATAGTTTTACGTTTTTATTCGATGAATCATATGCTGATATAGTACTTTTTAAAGTATCACTAACATCGTTTTGAGAAAAGAATATTACCATGTACTCATCATTTTTCTGTTCAAATGTTTTACTAGCTATTATCATGTTATCATATAAAGAGCTTGTTATATTTTCTCCCGTAGTAGTTAAATCATTTCCTTTTTCATCTTTGTTACTATTACCTATTTCTCCTGTCATAAATACCGCCGTAGCCAAATAAACAACAGCTAATATTAAAATAACCGTTATTGTAATTACTATTACATTTTTCAATTCGCTTTTCACTTTAATCACCCATAAACATTATAACACAAACTAATAAATATTGTTTATGTTATTTACTTATTGGAAGTGCTGATATTGATTTTGCTACACTAATTAATTCTTTTGCACCCATACTGCTTGAAACTAAATAATATTCTACTCCTGAACTTGTCCAACTAACCGAAGAATCATCAACAATAGCAATTGTATCCATAAATATATCAATGTCACCACTAGTTGGTATAACAATCATATCTTCGTGTCTTGAAGCTGGTTCTTCTACTAACATAAATGACTCATCACCAGAAAATGTAAGAATTATTCTTGAACCTTTATCTAATTCAACCGTTTTTTCAGTTTCTAAGTAAGTACCTTCTGGCAAATACATTGGATAGATAGCTTCATCAAGCAAATTTAAGCTAGATTCCGCATCCGCACTAGTCTGCATAAAGGTTTCCATATTTTCTTCCAAAACAAAATATTCATCATCAAATTTTGCTTTCATATCAATAGTTTTAAATGATACTTTTATACCTGCATTTTCATCATCATCTAATACCGTTACACTTTTTATCATATAATCTTTGCCAACCACAACTTCTTGATGAGTTAAACTAGCGTTATTTTTATAATTTACTTTACTTGTAAATACATAACAATCCTTTATTTTCTTCATACTAAGTTTAGAATCATTTTTCATATCATTTAAAACAGATTGTAATAAGTAGCTTTGAGAATTATTGTATGGCCATTTACTTTGAAATTTAAAGCTTTTATTAAGAGCAGGCGTTAAAACATATACTCCTTCTTCATTTTTTAATATTATTTGTTCATGGTTATTAGTCTTGTTTCTAAGTGAAACACGATAATTATCTTTCTTCTTATATGATACAGTAACATCATATTTATAAGAATCTTCATTATTAATTAATTCCATTTCTGCTTCTAACTTATATCCATTAACATTATTAACTTCTTTATCAAGTTTATTCAGAACTGACTCTTTATCTTCCTTTCCACATCCTGTTAAACATATGGCAAAAACAAAAACCAATAAAATACCAAAAAATTTTTTCATTAATTCACCTCTTTTATTTTCATTTAATTATATGGCTTATTTTTATTAATATTCGTGTATAAAAAACTTTTTTTTTGATTATCATATAAGTATAAAAGGAGGAAAATTATGAAAACATTACAGATTATATCGCTAACAATTATGATTATTGGCGCTTTAAATTGGGGTCTAATAGGATTATTTAATTTCGATTTAGTTGCAACTATATTTGGCGGCACTGGTGCTTTAGGTTCTAAAATAGTATACATCTTAGTTGGAATTTGTGGATTAATTAGCATTAAAACACTTGCTGAACTAATAAACGACATTAAATAAAACAGTTTTCATGATGAAAACTGTTTTTTATTAGTATTCTATATTAATTAAAGTTAAACCATTACTAGGAGCCATAAAAGGAGCACTCTTCCTATCTTTTTTATCAATTAAAGACGGAATTATATCCGGCCTTAGTTTACCTTCTCCTATTTTTATTAAAGTACCAACCATGCTTCGCACCTGATACTTTAAAAATCCTTTTGATTTAAACCTAAGGATAATTAAGTCTTTTTCTCGAATTAACATAACGTCATTTATCATTCTTACCTTATTGTCTCTTTTATCCTCGGCAGATGAGAAAGTCGTAAAATCATGATTTCCCTTAAAATCTTTGATTGCTTTTTTCATAAGTGAAACATCAAGTGGCCTGCAATATTGATACACCTGGGTGCGAAGTATAGGATTATACTCTCCCATATTTATTTTGTACTCATACGTTTTTTCTTTTACCATGTATCTTGCGTGAAAATCATTACCAACTAAAGATACTTCATTAATATGAATATCTTCTGGAAGATAACTATTTAATGCACCCTTTAATTTATAACACTCAATTTCATTTTTTAAATCAAAATGTGCTTTTTGATGAAGCGCGTTTACCAAAGCATCAGTTCTTCCAGCAGAATAAATAGTAACCGGCGAATTATTTATACTTGTTAAAACCTTTTCAATCTCTTCCTGCACCGTTCTTAGATTTTTTTGTTTTTGATAGCCATTAAACAATTGGCCACAGTATGAAAAATCAATTAAGTATCTCATTATAACCACCCCATCCATATTACCACATAAAGTAAAATAGCATCAATAAAAATAAGTGTTTTATCAAAACTAGTTACTTTGTTTTCACGGTAATTAGTTCGTTTTTTACAATGTCCATAAAACCTTAGTTTCATCGCAGCAATAGTTCTAAGTGATAACTTATAAGATAATCTTATAACAGGAATTATCATTTTTTGAAATGATGTTATAATATTTTTTTTATAAGGAACTCCACGATATGCCATAGACTTTCTAATTTCTCTAGCTTGATCAAATAAATTTGATATAAATTTTATTATAAGTGCCATTCTAAGGGATATGTTAGAAACAGGGATGCCTACTTTTTTTAATGGTGAAAAAAAACTTTCAAATCCCCATGCAATTTCACTTAATGAAGTAGTAAATGTTAAAATAATAAATAATATTATAATTAACATGAATTTTAAAGCAATTAAAAGCGATAATAAAAGGTTAAATGATATTAAATATATTATGGTAAATAAAGTGCAATATAATGGCCAAAGTATTAAAACATTTGAAGCATAAATCTTAAAGTCTATTTTAGTTTTTAAAATTATAAATATTAAAAATAGGCTAAATATTAAAAATGATAAGTAATCAAATGTTACTAATGAAATGAAAAATGATAATAAAAACCATATAATTTTCATTTTAGAGTTCATCATATGAACTTTTGAATCTTTTGGTATATACCTAAAGAATGGATAATTACTTTTCATTAGTAATCACCTTCTTTTTCTTTGCATTTCCTAACGATTAATCTTACAAGTTCGTTTGTATTTTTAACGTAACCTAAATCCAATCCAGTTTTGTCTTTGAATATTTTACAAACTTTAATAACACTTGCAACTGGTACTTTATTTTTTTCTAATAAATTAACGTCGCTAAACACTTCCATTTTATTACCTTGCTTAACAATTTTACCACCATTTAAAGCAACTATATCATCTACTATTTCATAAAGCATATCAACGTCGTGAGTAACTATTATTATGGTTTTCATATATCTGGTCTTTAAATTTTTAAGAAGCCGCATTAGTCTTTTTTTACTATTATTATCAAGACCAATAGTAGGTTCATCTAAAATTAATAACTTAGGATTAGATATTAAAACCGAAGCAATAGCAACACGTCTTTTCTCACCAGCATTTAAACTAAATGGGCTTCTTTTAACGTATGAATCATCTAAACCAACCATTTTTAATGCTTTTCTTACTTTATCTTTAATATTCCTATTCTTAGACTTAAAAATTTTACTAGAAAAAGCTATTTCTTCTCCTACGGTAGAACAAAAAAACTGTTTTTCAGGAAACTGGTAAACAAGTCCTACATCATATCTAAAACTATTAAAATCAAAGTTATTTTTTAAACTAGATAACTCATAATTACCAACTATAACTTCTCCAGAAGTAGGTTTTGTAATTCCATTCATAAGTTCAAGCATAGTAGTCTTTCCACTTCCAATAGGTCCTATTATACCATGTATTAAATTTCCTTCTAAAAAAACATTTATATTATCTAAAGCCTTTTTTTCATTTGACATACCAAGATTATATGAAAAGCTAACGTTTCTAAAAATCACTTCCATACTTCATCAACCAACCTCTCAATGTCTAAGTCAATTTTATTAACCAAATTATAAACTCTTAACTTTTGACTTAATTCTACTGCAAAAGGAACTTCAAGCCCAATTTTTCTCATAACTCTCTCTTCATCAAAAACTTTTGGAAAAGCACCATCAATGATTATCTTTCCTTCATTTAATATAACTAATCTATCAGAGTATAAAGCTTCATCTAAATCATGAGTAAATGAAACTACAGTTACTCTTTTTTGCGTGTTATAATCCTTTATAATTTTTAATAACTCTTTTCTTTGATTAATATCAACCATCATTAATGCTTCATCTAAAATTAATATTCTAGGCTCCAGCATTAAAGCACACCCCAAGGCAACCTTTTGTTTTTCTCCGCCAGATAACTCATATGGATTAACTTTTAATAAATTATTTATTCCTAAAAGCTCTGAAATTTCCCTTATTTTCTTTTTTATAGTAGCAGGAGCAACTGCTAAATTTTCTAAAGAAAAAGCTAGTTCATCTTCTACTGTTTCACAAGCGAAAAAATTATCTGGATTATCAAATACAAAACCTACTTCTTTTCTTATGCCATAAATATTTTTCTTATTAACTTTTTTACCAAATATTTTTACGTCTGAATAATTTTTTTCCAAACCTGCTAATATTTTAACAAGTGTAGTTTTTCCCACTCCATTAGGTCCTGCTATGGTGACCCAAGTTCCACGCTCAACGTTTAAACTAAAGTTATCATAGATAAACTTATTACCATATCTAAAAGTAAGATTATTTATCTCTATAATATTCACCCTTGAGTCACCTCCTTTAAAGTTAAGGAATTATTATATAACAAAATTTAAAAAAAAGCTACTAAAGTAACTTTTTATGTAACTTTTTATGTATTAGTTTTTAGTTAAATTAACCGATTCAAATGTAGAACTATCATAATTGTGAGTTTCATATAAATTGTCACAACTTATATAAGCTTTAAATTCTGGACCTTTTTTTACTTCTAAGTATCCTTTGCAATTTCCTTTACCAGCTGGATTTGAAATTGTTTCACTTTTTAGATACCCAGCTTCTTTTAACTCATCAAAAGATATTTTAATTGATGATCCATCACTTAAATTCTTATACGATTTGTAAAAATAATTTTCTGAATCTTTAACCCCAACTAAATATTCATAGCTGTATATATTAGCTCCTAAATCAGTTATTGTTTGTTCTATTTTTTTAGCTTCTTCTATGTTAGCTTTCTTTTTTTGCTTTAACACTGCAGTTCCTGCAATTGACATTATAATTCCTAAAACTACTATTACTGCTAATAGTTCAACAAGAGTAAATCCATTTTTTTTCATTTTTATTTTTCCTTTCCTTTTTGAATGTTGTAATCTATTTTTATTTGAAGTTTAAGCGGTAAAATCTTGCATCCTATTAAACTTAGTTTATTAGTAAAACCAGGTATTATTACTAATTTATTTTTAAACATTTTATTAATTGCATAATCAGTTACATAATCACTTGTTAGGCATTTAACGGAAAAATTAACACCTGCAACATCGTTAAAATTAGTTTCAACAGGTCCTGGACATAAAACAGATACTTTAACATTTGATTTATTTCGTCTTAATTCCTCATAAATAGCCGCTGTAAGCTTGAAAACATAAGATTTGGTAGCATAATAAGAACTCATTAAAGGGCCTGGTAAAAATGCTGCTGAAGATGCAACGTTAAGAATTCTTCCGGAATCTTTTTTTATCATTTGATTTAAATATAATTTAGTTAGTACATGAACTGATTTTATGTTTAAATCTATCATATTAAGCTCTTTATCTAAATTGGTTTTATTAAATTCTCCAAACACACCAAAACCTGCATTATTTACTAATATATCAATATCTTTGTGTTTATTAAATAACTTCTTACAATTTTCTATATCTGATAAATCAAAAGCCTCAATGTATGTTTTTGATTTACATAGCCCAGCAACCTTTTTAAGTTCTTCTTTTCTCCTGGATACTAACACAACGTCATAACCCATGTTACTTAACTTTATTGCAAAGTCTTTTCCTATACCACTTGATGCTCCAGTAATCATTGCTTTCATTATTATCACCATATTAATTATACTATATTAAAAATAAATAATCAAAAAAAAGAACCCAAATTAGGTTCAATTTTATTAGTCTACTAACTCTAAGACAACCATTAAAGCATCGTCGCCTTTTCTTTCTTGTAATTTTAATATTCTAGTATATCCACCGTTTCTTGATTCATAACGTTTAGTAAGCTCATCAAATACTTTTTTAACAGCTACTTCATCATTATGTAAGAAAGCAAGTGCATTACGTCTAGCAATTAGGCTACCATTTTTACCATAAGTAACCATTTTATCAAAACATTTACGCACTTCTTTAGCACGTGTTTCAGTTGTTTCAATACGTTCGTTCTTAATTAGCTCTTTTGTTAAATTAGCAAGCATAGCTCTTCTATGTTTGTTAGTTCTACCTAGTTTTCTATAAGCCATTGTTATTCCTCCTTACTTTTTAGTCATCGTTTCTAAATGAGAATCCCATTTCTTTAACCTTATCAATTACCTCTTTAAGTGATTTCTTACCTAAGTTACGAATTTTCATCATTTCGTTTTCAGATTTTTGTGTTAAATCTTGTAATGTATTAATATTAGCTCTTTTTAAGCAGTTATATGCTCTAACAGAGAATTCTAATTCATCAATAGACAACTCTAATGCCTTAGTCTTAGAATCATCTACGTTTTGTTTCATAAGGCCTGTTTCATCAGCTATTTCATCTAACTTAGTTAAAATTTCAAAATGTTCTATTATTATTCTAGATGCTAAAGCAATAGCTTCTTCTGGTTTCATTGAACCATTAGTCCATACTTCCATTGTTAATTTATCATAGGTATCATCTTGCCCAACACGAGCACCCTCAACCTCATAATTAACTCTTTCAATTGGAGAAAAGTTTGAATCCATTGCGATTGTATTTAACTTTACATCACCTAATAATTTTTTATTAGCTTCAGCCCTTACATATCCACGACCACTACCAATAGTCATTTCCATGTTTAGTTTTCCACCTTTAACTAACGTAGCAATTTCTTGTTCAGGGTTAACAATTTCAACGTCCGCATCTTTTTGGATGTCCGCTGCTGTAACAACTCCCTCTTTACTTACGTTTAATTTAATAGTCTTAGGTTCGTTTGTGTGGTTTTTAACTACCACACTCTTTAAATTTAATATAATTTGTGTTACGTCTTCAATAACTCCATCTATTGTTTGAAATTCATGAAGAACACCATCGATGTGAACACTAGTTATTGCATCTCCTGGTAATGATGATAGCATTACCCTTCTAAGTGCGTTTCCAAGAGTTGTACCGAACCCTCTTTCTAAAGGTTCTATTTCAAATTTTCCATAGTTTCTACTTTCTACGTATTCAGAAACTTTGAATTGTGGTTTTTCGAATTTTATCACCTAAAATCACTCCCTTTTTTTATATTATCCACGTGGACGTTTTGGTGGACGACAACCATTATGTGGTACTGGTGTTACGTCTGTAATTGAAAGAATTTCTAAACCAGCGGTCTGCAATGAACGTATTGCAGTTTCTCTTCCTGATCCTAAACCTTTTACAAAAACATCTACTTTTCTCATACCAGAATCGTATGCTGCTTTACCTGCTGCTTCAGCACTCATACCAGCAGCAAATGGAGTTTTCTTTTTACTTCCTTTAAAACCTGAAGTTCCACTTGTTGCCCAAGATACAACATTACCTTCTTTATCGGTAATTGTTACTATTGTATTATTAAACGTTGAGTGAATATGAGCTTGTCCTTCAGGAATGTTTTTCTTAACCTTACGTTTTCTTGCTTTGTAAGCCATTATTTACCCTCCTTTTTCCTACTTCTTCTTGTTTGCTACAGTCTTACCTCTACCCTTACGAGTTTTTGCATTACTTCTAGTAGATTGTCCTCTTACAGGTAAACCTTTACGATGACGAATTCCTTGGTAAGAACCTATTTCCATCTTTGTTTTAATATTCATAGAAACTTCTCTTCTTAAATCACCTTCAAGTAAGTGATTATCTAATTCTTTACGAATTTTAGAAATTTCTTCGTCAGTTAAATCTTTAGCCTTAGTATCAAGGTTGATGTTTAACTTTGTTAAAATTTGTCTTGATAATTTTCTACCAATACCATGAATGTAAGTTAATGCAACTTCAATTCTTTTTTCGTTTGGTAAATCAACGTTTTTTATACGTGCCATTTACTTTCGCACCTCCTATTATCCTTGTCTTTGTTTATGTTTTGGGTTTTCACAAATAACCATTACTTTCCCATTACGTTTAATAATTTTACATTTGTCACAAATTTTCTTTACTGATGGTCTAACTTTCATTTTTATTTCCTCCTATTATTTTCTATAGGTTATACGCCCACGTGTTAAATCATAAGGCGATATTTCCAAAGACACTGTATCACCTGGTAAGATACGAATCTTGTTCATTCGCATTTTACCAGAAACGCGGGCATCTACAGTGTGTCCATTTTCTAATTTGACCTTAAAGTCTCCGCCTTTAAGAAGTTCAACTACTTTTCCTTCAACTTCTATTACGTCTTCCTTAGCCACTTATAATCACTCTCCCGTTAATATCTGATAACCATCTTTAGTAACCAAAACCGTATGCTCAAAATGAGCAGATGGCTTTCTATCTAAAGTTGTTATTGTCCAGTCATTATCTTCAATAACTATGTCATCGGATCCTAAATTAAGCATAGGTTCTATTGCTATTACCATACCTTCTTTTAAAACGGGCCCGGTATTAGCTGAACCATAATTAGGAACATCTGGTGATTCATGAAGGTTATTACCAACACCATGACCACATAATTCTCTTACTATACCAAGATTATGGGCATTTGCATATTTTTCAATAGCATTACCAATATCACCAATCCTAGCACCTGGCTTAACCATTCTAATGCCTTGCCATAGTGCTTCTTTGGTATGTTCCATCAAATAGTTTTTATCATCATCTATTTCTCCAACGGCATATGACCACGCAGAGTCACCATGGTAACCTTTATATTCTGCGCCTATATCAATAGATACTATATCACCTTTTTTTAGTTTTCTTTTAGATGGTATCCCATGAACAACTTCTTCATTTACAGATATACAAGTTGCATTGGGAAAACCCTCATAACCTTTAAACGATGGCTTTGCACCTTTACTTATTATAAACTTTTCGGCTAAAGCGTCAAGTTCTAATAAACTAACTCCTGGTTTTATTAATGGTTTTAAATATTGATGCGTTTGATAAACTATGTTACCTGCAATAACCATTAATTCAATCTCTCTTTTTGATTTAATACTTATCATTCTTGCCTTCTTAACGTTCTATTATTTTAACAGCTTCATCAAAAGTTTCATATTTACTTTCGTGAGCATTTATTACTTCTAATACCCCTTTATTTTTATAATAATCATAAAGTGGCATAGTTTTATTTACGTATTCATCAAATCTTTTTATAAAAGTTTCTTCACTATCATCCGAGCGTTGTGTTAGTGAAACTCCGCAATCATCACATATACCATCTTGTTTTGGTTTCATTTCATTTGAATACTTATTATAAATTTTTCCGCACTTAGGACATGTAATTCTTGAGCAAGCACGTTTCATTGCCATTTCTTTATCTATATCAATATAAATTACAACACCTAAATCTTTACCTAATTTACTTAATAACTCATCATATTTTTCCGCTTGGTTTAAAGTTCTTGGAAAACCATCTAATATGTACCCGTTTTCACAATCACTTTTTATTATACGATTTGAAATAAGTTCTATAATAACATCATCGGAAACAAACTTTCCTTCTTTCATTAAACTTTCAGCTTGCATTCCTATTTCTGTCTTATTTTTTATTTCTTCCCTTAATAAATCACCAGTAGATATATGCCCATATCCATATTTTTCTACCAACATTTCTGATAACGTCCCCTTGCCAGCGGCAGGAGGAGCTAAAAATATAATATTTTTCATTATTTACGATAACTCCTTTCATATTTTCTTGCTGATAAAGTACTTTCAATTTGATTATATGTTTCAAGTGCAACACCAACAACGATTAATAATCCTGTTCCTCCAACTGTAACACTAGTAGGTAAACTACTAAAATTTGATACTAAAATTGGAAGACAAGCTATTACAACCAAGAATACTGCACCTAAAAAGGTTATTCTTGATAATACCTTACTAATATATTCTTTTGTTTCTCCACCTGGTCTAATTCCAGGAATATAACCACCATTCTTATTAAGATTTTCAGCTAATTCCTTTGGTTTTAAACCAGAAGCCATAAAAGTATAAAGATAAGAAAATAATACTATTAATAAAATATATAATATAAATCCCGTTACCGTACTATAATTAATATATCTGTTTATAAAAAGCGAAAAATTGTCATTTTTTATAAAAGCAGCAATTAATGATGGTATTGAAATTAAACTTGATGCAAAGATAACTGGCATTACCCCAGCAGAATTTAATTTAAATGGAATATACGTTTGCTTTGCACCATAAGCTGTTGATGTACGATTTGTATATTGTATTGGAACTCTTCGTTCTGACTTTTCAATAAATACCACACCAACAATTATTGCTATGTAAATTAACAAGAATAATATAAACTTTGTTACTCCAAAAGCCACTTCTTGTACAGTGCCCGTTACAACAAATGAACTAAATGCATCAACCATCATTGAAGGAGTACTTATCAAAATACCAGCCATAATAAGCATTGATATTCCGTTTCCTACACCCTTTCTAGTTATTTGATCACCTAGCCATAGCAAGAAACATGTACCTGCTGTTAAAATAAGGGAAACTCTTAAGTATTCAATTGCGGTTGCCGTTTCTCCAAGAAACGAAAACGACATTACAAGTCCTTGCAAGAATGCAAGTGCTATTCCTAGATATCTAGTTATCTTATTTAATTTTACTCTACCTGTATGTCCCTCTTTTGATAAGTTTGAAAAATAAGGGATAATATCCATTTGAAGTAATTGGACAATTATTGAAGCACTAATGTATGGGGTAACTCCTAACGCAAATATTGAGAAATTTTTTAAAGAACCTCCACCCATTACGTTTAATAATTCCAAAAATCCCAAATCTTCTGTTATGTTATCAGTTCCAGGAACTCTAACTGCAGTTCCTACTTTATAAATAAATAATATAAGAAGTGTAAATAGTATTTTATTTCTTACATCTTTATTACTAGGTGAGAAGATCTGTTTAATGTTTTTAAACATTTTAAATCACCTCTATTTTTCCACCTGCAGTTTCTATTTTTTCTTTTGCAACGTCAGAAAATAAATTTGCTCTAACCGTTAATTTCTTTTCTATACTTCCGTTACCTAAAATCTTTATACCTGACAATTCTTTCTTTATAATTCCCATTTCTTTTAATAATTCTGGAGTAACTACCGTACCATCTTCAAATCTGTTTAAATCAGATACATTTATAACTACATAAGTCTTTTTAAACATAGCGTTAGAAAATCCACGTTTTGGAAGCCTTCTATATAAAGGTAATTGCCCACCTTCAAATCCTGGTCTTACACCGCCACCACTTCTAGCGTTTTGCCCTTTATGACCTTTACCACTTGTTTTTCCAGTACCGCTACTAGAACCACGACCTAATCTTTTAATATCTTTTTTAGAACCTTCGTTATATTTTAATTCATTTAACTTCATTATCCTAAAATCTCCTCTACAGATTTTCCTCTTAATTCAGCGATATGTTCAGCTGATTTTTGACTTTTTAAAGCTTCAATAGTTGCTCTTGCGGTATTTAATTTTGTATTAGATCCAAGTGATTTTGAAATAATATCTTTAACTCCAGCTAACTCAAGGATAGCACGAACTGATCCACCTGCGATAATACCAGTACCAGCTTTTGCAGGTTTAATTAAAACCTTTGCAGCGCCCGCTGTACCAATAGCATCATGAGAAACGGTTCTTTCTTCAACTAAATCTAATTTAATTATGTTATTAGTTGCGTCCTGAATTGCTTTTTTAATTGCATCTTGAACTTCGTTTGCTTTACCAGTTCCAAGGCCAACCTTTCCTTTTCCGTCTCCAACTGCAACAGTTGCAGCAAAACGAAGACGACGTCCACCTTTGGTAACTTTTGTAACACGATTAACAGAAATAACTGATTCGTTATATTCCTTCTCGCGTGGTTTGCTATTTCTTTTTTCCACTTTGTTACCCTCCTTTAGAATTCTAATCCATTTTCACGTGCTGCCTCAGCAAGTGCAGCTACACGTCCATGATATAAGTATCCACCTCTGTCGAATACTACTTTATTAATTTTTGCTTTTTTTGCTTTCTTTGCAATCTGTGCTCCTACAAGCTTACTTGCCTCTATGTTACCACCATTTTTAACATTTAAATCCTTATCAGTTGATGATGCACTAACTAAAGTTACACCCTTAGTATCATCAATTATTTGAGCACTAATGTTCTTTAAAGATCTAAATACACATAATCTTGGTAACTCGCTAGTTCCGCTAACCTTTGTTCTTATTCTAGCATGTCTAGCTTTACGAGCTTCATTACGTGATGTTTTCTTTATCATTGTAATAATCTCCCTTTCCTATTATTTAGAAGCTTTCTTTCCTTCTTTACGGCGAACATGTTCACCTTTATATCGGATACCCTTACCTTTATAAGGTTCTGGTTTTCTAACTTCTCTTATTTCTGCAGCAAATTTTCCTACTGCTTCTTTGTCTATACCTTTTACGGTTATTTCTGTTGCGCTTACGCTTTCAACGGTCAAACCTTCTGGAATCTCAAGCTCAACTTTATGTGAATAACCTGCGTTTATTTCAAGTGTTCTTCCTTTTACGTTAAAACGATAACCAACACCAATTATTTCTAAACTCTTTTCATAGCCATCTTTAACACCAATAATCATATTTGCGATTAAAGCGTTTGTAGTGCCATGCATTTGTTTTACTTTTTTAACTTCACTGTTTCTTGTAACCTTAATTTCGTTACCTTCTACTAAAACACTTATGTTTGCGTCTAAGTTTAATGATAATTCACCCTTAGGTCCTTTTACAGTGATGCATCCATTTTCATTAGTTACGGTAACATTTTCAGGAACCGTTAACACTCTGTTTCCAATACGACTCATCTTTTTTGTCCCTCCTTGTTTGAATTACCATACATAAGCTAAAACTTCTCCACCAAGGTTTTCTTTTCTAGCTTCTTTACCAGTCATAATTCCCTTTGATGTTGAAACAATTGAAATTCCAAGTCCGTTTAAAACAGTTGGTATTTCCTCTGCCTTAGCATACACACGTAGTCCTGGTTTTGATATTCTTTTTAAACCAGAAATTACTCTTTCTTTGTTTTTTCCATATTTTAAAGTTACGATAATGTTATCTTGAACTTCATTTTTTTCTACTTTATAGTTTTCAATATAACCTTCATCTTTTAAGATTTTAACAATTGCTAACTTAACATTTGATGAAGGAATAACAACTTCATTATAACGCATTTGATTTGCATTACGTACGCGCGTAAGTAAATCTGCGATTGGATCTGTTACTAACATATGAATCCTCCCTTCCGTCTTTTCAATTCTACCAACTTGACTTTTTAACCCCAGGAATTTCTCCTTTATAGGCTAATTCTCTAAAGCAAATACGGCAGATACCAAACTTTTTCATTACTGAATGTGGACGACCGCATCTGTTGCAACGAGTATATTCTTGTACTTTATATTTTTTTGGTCTTTTTGATTTTACGACCATACTTTTTTTTGCCACTTTATTCCTCCCTTGCTTACTTTTTAAAAGGTAAACCAAATCCTTTTAATAAGTCTAATGCTTCTTCATTTGTTTTTGCAGTTGTAACAAAAACAATGTCCATTCCACGTACTTTTACAACTTCGTCATAAACTATTTCTGGGAATATTGTTTGTTCTTTAATTCCTAGTGTATAATTTCCTCTTCCGTCAAAAGCCTTTGGTGATATACCTCTAAAATCACGTACGCGAGGTAAAACAATTTTAATAAGCTTTTCTAGGAATGTATACATAGTTTCTCCACGAAGCGTAACCTTACATCCAATTGCTTGTCCTTCTCTTATTTTAAAACCAGCTATTGATTTTTTAGCTTTTGTAACAACAGGTTGTTGACCAGTTATTTTTTCAAGTTCAGATACTGCAACATCTAATAACTTACTATTTACAGTTGCATCTCCAACTCCCATATTAACTACGATCTTTTCTAGCTTTGGTACAGCCATGACAGTAGTATAATTATATTTTTTAGTTAATTCAGGAACAACTTCCTTTGTATATTTTTCTTTTAAACTGTTCATAGTTACCCTCCTTTCAGGTTAGTCTAATTTATTTTTTGACTTGCTAGAAACTCTAACTTTATTTCCGTCTTTATCGATTTGTTTTGCTATTCTGGCACGTTTTTTCGTTTTTGGATCAATAATCATAACATTAGAAACATGAATAGCGGCTTCTTTATCAATTATTCCACCATTTTGATCTTGTCCGTTTGGCTTAACATGTTTTTTCACCATGTTGATGCCCTCAACAAAAACTTTTTCACCTTTCTTAGCGATGATTTTTCCTTCTTTTCCCTTGTCCTTACCAGCAATAACAATTACTTTATCTCCAACTTTTAAATTCATGATTTTTCCTCCTTAAAAGGTCTATAACACTTCTTTTGCTAACGATACAATTTTCATGAAATCTTTATCACGTAATTCGCGTGCTACTGGACCTAAAACTCTTGTTCCAACTGGTGTCTTATCATCTTTAATAATAACGCATGCATTATCATCAAATTTGATATAAGAACCATCATCTCTACGCATTCCAAACTTGCTTCTAACGATAACCGCTTTTACGACTTTACCGCTTGATATATTACCATTTGGAGTTGCTTTTTTTACTGTTCCAACTACGATGTCACCAATGTTTCCGGTCTTATGAGTACTTCCACCAAGAACTCTAATAACCATTAATTCACGAGCTCCGGAATTATCAGCAACTTTTAAACGACTTTGTTGTTGAATCATAAATGTTTCCTCCTTCTTATTTGTAAAGTGCCTATAAAATTACGGCTTCTTCTACTATTTCTACTAAACTAAATCTTTTTGTTTTTGATAATGGTTTAGTTGCTACAACCTTAACTATATCACCAACTTTAGCTTGGTTATTTTCGTCATGAGCTGTATATTTTTTTGAATATTTAACACGCTTACCATATTTTGGATCTGTTTTATAAGTTTCAACTAAAATCGTAATTGTTTTATTATTTTTTGCACTTACGACTTTACCAATAACTTCATGTCTTTTATTTTCCATTAGTAAACCTCCTTTAAGCTTCCTTACGTTCTGCTAAAATAGTTTTCATTCTAGCAACGTCTTTTCTTAATTCATGTATTCTTGAAGGTTTTTCTAAATTTCCGGTAGCCTGCTTCATACGTAAATTAAATATTTCATCCTTAGCTTCTACTATCTTTGATTCAATTTGCTCAGTGGTTAGCTCTCTTATTTCCTTAACCTTCATTTTTTTCACCACCATCTTCTTTTGTCACAAACTTACACTTAATTGGTAATTTGTGCATTGCAAGTCTAAGTGCTTCACGAGCTACTTCCTCAGTTACTCCAGAAACCTCAAACATAACTTTTCCTTCTTTTACAACAGCAACCCAGCTTTCAGGATTACCTTTACCTTTACCTTGACGAGTTTCTAATGGTTTTTTAGTTAATGAAAGGTGTGGGAAAATATTAACATAAACTTTTCCACCACGCTTCATATAACGTGTCATAGCAACACGAGCAGCCTCGATTTGTTGAGCAGTAATCCAAGCTCCTTCCTTTGCCATTAAACCATACTCACCAAAAGTTACTTTAGTATTACCTTTTGATTTTCCTTCATGATAAATTCTGTGAGGTTTACGATATTTAGTTCTTTTTGGCATCAACATCACGAACACCTCCAGTTTTCTTCTTAGATGGAAGTATTTCACCTTTATAAATCCATACCTTAACGCCTATCTTACCATAAGTTGTATCAGCTTCTGCTGTAGCATAATCAATATCAGCTCTTAGGGTATGTAAAGGTGTAGTACCTTCATTATAACCTTCACTACGAGCTATTTCAGCTCCGTTTAAACGTCCAGAACATAAAGTTTTAATTCCTTTTGCTCCAGCTTTCATTGTGTTTCTAATAGCTCTTTTTTGAGCCATTCTATACGAACCTCTGTTTTCTATTTGGCTTGCAATGTTATTTGCTACTAACTGAGCATCCAAATCAGGGTTCTTAACTTCCATTATGGAAATTTGTACTTCTTCACCAACTAATTTATTTAAACCATTTTTTAGTTTTTCAATTTCTTCTCCACCATGTCCAATAACAACACCAGGTTTTGCAGTGCTAATTTTAACTTCGGTTTTTTTATTACTTCTTTCAATCGTTATAGAAGAAACCGCAGCATTCTTTAATTTCTTGTTTAAGAAATTACGAATCTTCATGTCATTTTCTAATGTTTTAGAGAAATCTTTACTTGGTGCATACCATTTAGCAGTCCATTCCTTGTTAATACCAAGTCTTAAACCTGCAGGATTAACTTTTTGACCCATTAGTTTTCCTCCTTATATTATCTTTCTGCAACAACCACTGTTACATGACTTGTACGGTGATCATTCTTTGCAATTCTTCCTCTTGAATCTGGTACTGATCTTTTAAGTACAGGACCATCATTAACATAAGCTTCTTTAACATATAACTTATTTTTATCAAGATTATGATTATTTTCAGCATTTGCTACTGCTGATGTTAAAACTTTTTTTATAACGCGAGCAGCCTTGTTATTCATGTTATTTAAAATAGCCATGGCTTCACTTACGTCTTTTCCGTTTATTAACCTCATAACTAAACGAGATTTTAAAGCGGAAATACGAACTGTCTTCGCAATTGCTTTCGCTTCCATATTTTTATCTCCCTTCTAGTTATTACTTTTTGTCTTTGTTCTCGCCGTGTCCACCACATTTACGAGTAAGTGAGAACTCACCTAATTTGTGACCAACCATATCTTCTGTTACATAAACTGGAATGAATTCTTTACCATTATGAACCGCAAAAGTGTGTCC